>NZ_FXUE01000002.1:0-340597 GCF_900182935.1 Fibrobacter sp. UWB10
TGAAGAATGCCGCGCTGAATTCCAACTGGTCAGTTTCAGAAATTCCTGCGGGGTTCACATACATGGCAGTATTGCCACCAAATTCTGCAAACCAGCCATTCTGCTGATAGGTATTCGGCGCGTAGTTGGACTCAGCAAACAAAGAAGTGCTGGCTACAGCAAGTCCGATAGCGGACGCCTTGATGAAACTAGTACGCAACGTCATTTTATCTACGCTTGAAAAACTCTTCAAAAAGCAGCTTCTTCAATATACTTCATTTTGAGGGGGATTTACAAGCGATGGGGCTTTTCCCACAAAAAAACTCAAAATTTTTATATCTTTTCGCCCCTCCTAGTTGAACTATAAAGAATTTCTTTATAGTTGCCTCCCTAGGGAGTTCATCGTCCCTATAAATGTTATCAATATGCTGACCATACGCTGAAAAGGTCGTTCGGCGGTCCGCAGCATGTTCGCAGCTATACGGCCTGGCCTAACAGAGCCAGAGGGTCTTTTTCGCAGCTTTTTCGCAGTTTCGACCCAAAAGTACGGTCTGGCCCGACAGAGCCTTTTTATATAGTGAACTAATGTTCACTATTTATTTGTCGAACCAAGAACCGAAGTATGTTTTTTGTATGCTTTTCGGCTATGTAAATCGAAATTGCCTTGCCAAAGTGGGAGAAAATGGTAGATTTGTACTGTGTTGTGGTAAATTGTGGTAAACTAGAATGAACTTTACGTCTTTCATAGGTCAAGCCCAAACGGCTATCGATGGAAAGGGAAGGTCTTCCTTCCCCAGGGAATTCCGTCGTCAGCTCGGGCCAACCGAAGGGGAGCAATTCGTGGTCACGCGTGGCCCTGCTCAAACCCTGCGGTTGTATACCTTGCCTGAATACGAAAAGTTCATGGCGGACCTGGACTGCCGGTCCGACCGCCGTCAAGCTGACCTAGTTCGGAGAAGCCTTTGGCCCACGGTTGTGGAGCTGGATGGTCAGAACCGCATTTTACTTCCTAAGGTATTGCTGGAGTATGCTGGTCTTAAAGGAGAGGTCCTTTACGTACAAGCTAGCGGAAAAACTCTCGAACTATGGAATCCTGAACGCTATAATGCCAAGTATGGCTTAGAGTCTGAAGATGCTATTGCTGCATTCGATGCCGCGTTCTATGGTGAAAGCTTGACGGAGGGCGACAATGGCAATAAATAGCCTCCGCAAAAACGAATTACGTACAAATGAAGTTTTGAACGGCCGCGCCATGGCGGCTCATTCCGAAGCAGCCCTTGCTGGCGTTGAAAACGGTGTATTCTATCACGATCCGGTGATGCTTGCGGAATGTCTTGAAGGCTTGAACATCAAGCCGAATGGCACTTACAGCGATTGCACTTTGGGCGGTGGCGGACATTCTTACGCTATTGCGAACAAATTAGATGAAAACGGAACGCTTCACGCTTTTGACCGCGACGAAGAAGCCGTTGCCTTTGCCACCAAGCGCCTTGCCGGCGTGAAACCCAAGTTCATTGTGCATCCGGTTCGCTTTGGCGAACTGAAAAACGAAATTGCGCCGAATACTTTGGACGGCATTCTCTACGACTTGGGCATTAGCAGCCATCAGGTGGATGCTTCTGACCGCGGCTTTACTTTTGTGGGCGACAATCCGCTGGATTTGCGCATGGATCGCCGCGAAGGCGTTTCCGCTCAGGAATGGCTCAAGACAGTCGATGCCGATACGCTTGCTGCCGCACTCCGCAAGAATGCAGATATGGATCGCGGCTTTAAGCTTGCGACTCGTTTGATTGAAATGGCTGCCTCTAAGGGCGACCAAGAAATTTTGCCTTCTGACGTGAAGGCTGTGGTGGAATCGGTGTTCCCTGACAAGCGCCGCGAAGTGAATGGTCTTTTGGCTCGCGTGTTCCAGGCGATTCGCATGGAAGTGAACGGCGAACTTAAGGAAATCGAAGATAGCCTGCGCGCTGCGGTAGACTGCCTCAAGGTGGGTGGCCGCTTGGTGGTTATGAGCTACCATTCTGTGGAAGATCGCTGCGTCAAGGAAACAGCCGCTGAATTTGAAAAGGCCTGCATTTGCCCTGAACACTTGCCTGTGTGCACGTGCGGTGGTAATCACCAGCGCCTTAAAAAGGTGAATCGCAAGCCGATTCTGCCTTCTAACGAAGAAATTGCAAAGAACAGCAGAGCTCGCTCTGCAAAGCTTAGGGTGTACGAACGGGTATGAGTGAATCTAGCAAGAAATCCCTGTTCAACTCTAACCGCACCATTGTGTGGGTGTTTATCTGCGCCGTGCTGGTTGCAGGGCTTTTGCTGATTTTGCCGCTCTATATGCAGAACCGTCTGACGAAGCTTTATTCGAAGTCTCATGAGCTTTCGTATTTGATTGGCCAGCTGCAGCGTGAAAGAACTTTGCAGGAACTTGAAATCAACAAGTTGTCTTCGCTTGAAAACTTGTCTGTGTTTGCAGACAGTGTTGGTCTTGATTTGAACGGCGTGCCGACTAAGGTGCGCGTAACGGGGGCTCCATGAATATTGTGAATATGGATGCCCTTTCGGTTGCGAAGATGATTGTGCTTGGCGCGATTGGCGTGCTAGCATGGCAGACCTTTAACATTCAGGTGCTGAACCGCGAAGTGTACCAGGCTGAAACCAAGAGCATGGTCACGCGTACCAAGAGCATTTATGCCGAACGCGGCGAAATTTTGGACCGTAACGGCGTGGTGTTTGCCAAGAACTTGCGCGATACCGGCAAGGCCGAAGACTACACCCGAATTTTCTTGCAGGGTAAGCTTGCTTCGCAGATTGTGGGCAAGGTCGGTTACGACGGCGAAGGCAGCATGGGCATGGAACGCATGTACGACTTGCGCCTGCGCGGTAACGAAGGATTCCGTGTGGGTATCAAGGATGCCAAGGAACGCGAAATTCTGGGCCGTTCTGAAAATGTGGCCGAAGCAAAGCCGGGTAAGAACCTTGTGCTGACGATTGACCGCAATATGCAGGAAATCGTGGAAAAGGCGCTCAAGGACGGCGTGAACGAATTCAGTGCAGCGAGTGCATCGGCTGTGGTGGTGGACCCGTATACGGGTGAAATTTTGGCGATGGCTAGTTACCCGACCTTTGACCCGAACTCTAAAAAGCAGGGTGTGGGCAAGATGGCCAAAAACGATATTGTGGCCATGTCTTTTGAACCGGGTTCCACGTTCAAGGTGATTACGGCTGCCGCAGCTCTTGAAAACGGTTCTGTTCCTGAAGATACTGTTTTTGCTAACGAAGGCAAATGCTGGAGTTGGAGCGCACGTGCTGAACGTATTTGCGATACGCACATTTATGGCGACATGGACATGGCCGAAGGCATGGTGCAGTCGTCGAACATTGTGTTTGCGAAGGTGGCTGACAAGGTGGGCGCCGAAAAGCTTTACCGCATGGCCCGCAACTTTGGCTTTGGCATGAAAACGTCTGAAAACCTGGCGGGTGAAGAAGCTGGCCGCTTGTACATGCCGTATGAACTTACAAGAGATGACCGTACCCTTAAAACGATGGGCTTTGGTCACGCAGTTTCTGTGACGCCGATTCAGATGGTGATGGCTTATGCCGCAATTGCAAACGGCGGCACTCTGATGGAACCGATGATTGTGAAGGAATGGCGCGATTCCGACGGAAACTTGGTCGAAAAGAAGGAACCGGTAAAGGTACGTCGCGTAATTTCGGAACGTACGGCAGCTTCGATCCGCAAGATGCTGAATCGCGTGGTGAACAGCGGTACGGCAAAGCGTGTTGCTAGCAAGAAGATTCCGGATGTGATTTTTGGCGGCAAGACGGGTACGGCTGAAAAGTATAACCAGGAAACCGGCAAGTATGACCGCGAACACCAGGTGGCTTCGTTTATTGGTCTTGCTCCGGTTGAAGATGTGCGCTATGTGTGCATGGTGCTGGTGGACGATCCGAACGCTGACAAACTTTACGGCCACACGGGTGGTGCTACGGCGGGCCCGATTTTCCGCCGCATTATGGAAGGCATTTATTACCACCCGAAGCTTTCGCCGGCATCGCATGACCTTGCCTTTGTGAAGGGTAAGTCGCCCTGCGAAGGCGATTATGTGGGCATGCTTGCTCAGACGGCAAAGTCGGTGGCCGCAAACAAAAAGTGCCCGGTGATTTTTGAAGGCGAAGGTTCTCGCGTGCTTGCGGTGCGCAGGGACTTGACCGATTCGATTGCACTTGTGCTCAAGCTAGGCGATGTCGATGCTTCGACCATGCCCGACTTGAAAGGACTTACGTTGAAAGATGCTCTTGAAATTGCCGGAAACATTCGCATAAATGTGGAATATACCGGAATGGGCCGCGTTGTGTCCCAGACGCCGAAAGTCGGGGAAACGCTCCATAAAGGGCAAATTTGCAAGCTTACGCTTAAGGAGAGAGGCTAATGATTTCTGAAACGTTGATGCAGAAATTGAATGTGCAGGGCCTGTGCGACGACTCCCGCCGCGTAAAGGCAAAAGATTTATTCTTTTCGATGCCGGGTGACAAGTCCGACGAATTTGCGAGAAACGCCGTGGCATCGGGTGCAGTCGCCGTAGTGAGCGAAAATGTTGCTCCCGAAGGACTGACATCTAAGTGGATACAAGTTGCCGACGTGAAGGCTGCACGCCTTGAAGCGGCGAAGATTTTCTATAAGGACCCGTTTGCAAAGCTTAACGCTCATGCTGTAACGGGTACGAATGGTAAGACAACAAGTGCGTTCCTGATGGATGCAATGCTTTCGGCTGCTGGCCACAAGGTTGCTCTCCTTGGAACCATTAAAAATAAAATTGGCGAAACTTCGGTGCCCGCTACACTAACGACGCCGGGGCTATTGGATCTGTATGCCTTTGCCGCAAAAGCAGTCGAGGCTGGTTGTACGGACTTGGTGATGGAAGCGTCTTCGCATTCCTTGGACCAGGGCCGTATGGCAGGTGTGCTTTACAAGAGTGCCTTGTTCAGCAACCTGACTCAAGACCACCTCGATTACCATAAGACGATGGATGCCTACTTTGAGGCAAAGAAGCTTTTGTTTACGCGTTACCTTGCTGATGATGGTGTTGCCGTTATCAATATTGACGATGCGTACGGAAAGAAACTATACGATTCCCTAGCCGGGATAGAAGCGGACCGGAGGGTGGCTGTCTCGCGTCTAGGGGTCGTTGGTGCTTTAGTGAAGCCCGAAGGTGCCGTGAAGAATACCGAAGACGGTCTCAAGTTGTTGTTGCCTGCCATTAGCGCAGAACCGTTTGAAACTCCGTTGTGCGGCGACTTTAACGTAGACAACGTGATGCTGGTACTTGCTTGGGCAAAGGCAATCGGCCTTGCCGAATCTGCCATGCGCAAGGCTTTGGCAGAAGTCCGCGTTCCGGGCCGCTTTGAAAAGGTCTGGAACAAGAATGGCCGCCACGTGATTGTGGACTATGCTCACACGCCTGACGCCCTTGAACGCGTCCTTACGACCGCTCGTAGCCTCTGCCGAGGCCGCCTCGCGTGCGTGTTCGGCTGCGGCGGTGACCGCGACAAGACCAAGCGCCCGATTATGGGTGCAATCGCCGAACGCATTGCGGACAAGGCCTGGCTCACCTCAGACAATCCGCGTACCGAAAATCCGACTGACATCATTAATGACGTGCGAGCTGGCATGAAGACGGACAAATTTAGTGTCGTCGAAAAGCGTGATGAAGCGATTGCCAAGGCTTGCGCAGAACTTAAGGACGGCGACTGGCTCGTGATTGCGGGCAAGGGCCACGAAGACTACCAGATTGTGGGTAAGACCAAGCATCATTTTGATGACCGCGAAGAAGCGGTGAAGGCAATGGAAAATGTATAAACTGGATTTGAAAATCAAGGAACTCTTGGAAATCCTCGAAACCTACTCCGTAGGCGTTGATGGCCGTACCAAGAACCGAAAGGTGAATCTTTGCATGGATTCCCGCGAACCCGCCAAAGGTGTTGTGTTTTGGCCGATCAAGGGCGCCCGTTTTGACGCCCACCAGTTTGTAGCACAAATGGAAAAAAATGGAGCATTGATGAGTGTCGTGAACGCTGATGCCGAAGGCATTGAAAACTTCAAGATGTATGCGCCCGTCGACGATACGACGAAAGCGCTCCTCAAGCTCGCCAAGGGCTACCAGAAGAATTTCAAGGTAAAGAAGGTTGCCATTACGGGCAGCAACGGCAAGACAACCACCAAGGAAATGGTGAAGGCCGTTCTTTCGCAGAAGTACAATACGCACGCCACCGCTGGTAACTTCAATAACCACATTGGTGTGCCCATGACGTTGTTCCAGCTCAAGCACAGCCACGAAGCGGCCGTGATTGAAATGGGTACAAGTGGCCCGGATGAAATCCGCCCGCTTTCTATGGCGGTGGAACCCGATGTGGCCGTGATTACCAATATTGGCGCTTCTCACTTGGAACGCCTTAAGGATTTGGACGGCGTGTTTGCCGAAAAGAAGACGATTGTCGCTGGCCTCAAGAAGAATGGCGTGCTCATTGTGAATGCAGACGATCCGCGTCTTTGCAAGTGCCGTAGCAATACCAGCTACAAGGTGATTACCTTCGGCGTGAAGCGCGGCATCATCAAGCCTGAAAAGCTCGAATGGAGCGAAGACAACTGCGCCACCTTCTTTGTGGACCGCACCAAGTTTACGCTGAACGTGCCGGGCATTCATAACCTGTATAACGCTCTCGCCGCTATTGCCGTGGGCCAGCAGTTCAGAGTTCCGAAGGCTGAAATCGCAAAGGCTCTCGCAAACTTCCGTTCGACCAACATGCGCATGGAAATCAAGAATGCGAATGGCTTCAAGATTGTGTCGGACTGCTACAATGCAAACCCGTCTTCGACCAAGATGGCTTTGCAGACCATTGGCAACATGAAGGTGAACCGCCGCATTGCCATTTTGGGCGATATGCTGGAACTTGGCGCTCAGACCGACGCCCTGCATTTGGAAATGGGCGCCATGGTGCCTGAAATGAATTTTGACATGCTCCTGACTGTGGGCGAAAAGGCAAAGCTTTATGTGAAGGGCGCAAAGTCCAAGGGCATGAAGGCTGCTCACCACTTTGCATCTGTTCAGGAACTGATTGACACCCTCACCGAAATCGTGGCAGAAGGCGACGTGCTCTTGATTAAGGGTAGCCGCGGTATGCACATGGAACAGGTGGTCGATGCCATGCTTAAACTCACGAAGGTCAAAGCTTAATTTAGGACTCACGAAGGAATGGAAAACACAGTTGCAAATACCGGCATGAACAAGCTACTCTTGGTAGTAGTGTTGCTGCTGATTTGTTTGGGCGTGCCTATTGTCTATACGGCATCGGCCCATTTTGCTGTGTCCCATGGGCTCCCGGCAGAATACTACCTGCAAAAGCATTTGATGAAGGCTGTGCTTGGCTTGGTTTTGATGCTTGGTCTTGCTCGTTTCTTGGATTACGGTCATTGGATTTGGCTTGGACGCATTGCGTTCTTGGTGGGCGTGATTCTTACGATTGCAGCGCTTGTGTCGGGACACGGCGTCAAGGGTGCAAACCGCTGGATTATGGGTATTCAACCGTCTGAAATCATGAAACTTGGAATGCTCATTTGCATTTGCGGAAAGCTTTCTCAGGCGGGTGACAACATCAAGAGTGTTGCATGTACGCTTGTCCAGCCGGGAATCTTCTTTGGCATTACGGCGCTTTTGCTGATTTTGCAGCCGAACTACTCGATGCTTTTGATGCTTTCGGTGACGGTGATTTGCGTGTTGCTCACGGCAGGCGTGAATTACAAGTATTTGGCAATTACGATTGCCTCTGCGATTCCGCCGGGAATTATCATGTTGCTCAAAACTGGGCATTCCAGCAAGCGTCTCCAGGCGTTTACTGCTGCCGAAGGCGAAATGGTCGCTTCGAACTGGCAGGGTGAACATGCGTTGCTTGCTTTGGGTAACGGAGGGTTCTCTGGCACGGGATTCGGTCTTGGCGTGCAAAAATTGGGCTACTTGCCCGAAGTGCACAAAGACGTGATTTATGCGGTGGCAGGCGAAGAATTTGGATTCATGGGAACGTTCTTCTTGCTTGCTTTGTATGCGCTTCTTTTTGCGCAGGGTTTCAAGATTGCTCGTCAGTCTTCGACCCGTTTCGGAAAGTATTTGGCGGTGGCGCTTACGTTCTCGCTTTTCTTCAACTTTTTGGTTCACGTCTGCGTTTGCGTGGGACTTTTCCCCACGACGGGCCAACCTCTCCCGTTCATAAGCTTCGGCGGAACCAATTTAATTTACAGCTGTGTGGCAGTGGGTATTCTTTTGAACATTTCTAGACCCAATACAGGCAAAATGATCAAGGAACCGTATATGAGCGGCGCCTCGCTCGAAAGCAGTGCCTACAGAAACTATGAATATTCAAGGAGTGGCGTATGAAAAAGTTCCTTTTCGTATGTGGCGGTACCGGTGGCCATATTTTCCCGGCCGTAGCCATTGCAAATAGTCTTAAGAAGATGGGCGTGACCGATATTACTTTTGCCGGCCGTAAAGATTCTATGGAAGAACGTTTGGTTGCAAAAGACTGGCCGTACGAATATATTTCTGCGGTTCCTCTGCATCGTGGTCCGTTCCTTAAGAACTTGGCGCTGCCCTTTAACCTTTCTAAGGCCCTTGTTCGTGCAAAGAGCGTGATTAAGAAAGTCAAGCCCGATGTCGTTGTGGCAACCGGTGGCTATGTTTCGCTTCCGATTGTGCTTGCCGCAGGCACTGCCGGCATTCCGGTTTATCTGCAGGAACAGAATGCTGTGGCCGGCGTTGCCAATAAGGTGGGCGCCCGCTACGCAAAGACCGTGTTTGTAACCTCCGAAGAAGCTGCCAAGTTCTTCCCGGTAGAAAAGTGCATGATTTTTGGCAACCCGGTTCGTGAATTGCCGGTGGGTGATTCCTTGCCGCGTCCGGCTGAATTTGCTCCGGGCAAAAAGGCTGTGTTTATTGTCGGTGGCTCTCAGGGCGCTGTGGGTATCAACAACAAGATTGAAGAAAGCATTCAGAAGATTGCCGCCCGCGACGATGTGTCTGTCGTTTGGCAGGTGGGCGTGAAGAATGTGGAAACGATTAGCTCTCGCGTGGGCGAAGTCAAGAATGTGGCGATTCGCGGTTTCTTGGATGGCATTTATTCTTACATGAAGCATGCCGACTTGATTATCAGCCGCGCCGGTGCTTCTGCCCTCGCTGAAATTTTGGCCTTCGGTAAGCCCTCGATTCTCTTGCCGTTCCCGCATGCTACTGCTAACCACCAGGAACACAATGCCCGCGTGGTGGAACATGCTGGTGCCGCCCTTGTGGAACTTGATGCCGAAGAAAATCACTTGTGGGAAAAGGTGGAACAGCTCTTGGCTGATGAACCCCGCCTGAATTCGATGGCTCTTGCTGCCAAAAAGCTTGGAATGCCCGATGCAGCCGACCAGATTGCTCGTGTTATCCTGTCTAAGGAGAATGATTAATGCAGATTAATGATTGTAAGCGTGTCCGTAAGCTTCATTTTGTAGGTATCGGTGGCGCCGGAATGTCCGGCATTGCTGAAGTGCTCCACGATAACGGTTTCGTTGTGAGCGGCTCTGATACCGGTGAAAGCCAGGTGATTGATTACCTGAAGGGCCTTGGCATTAAGGTGTTTTCGAAGCACGAAGCATCGAATGTCGAAGATACGGACTTGGTGGTTTATTCTTCTGCAGTTCCGCACGACAATCCTGAACTTGTTGAAGCCCGCAACCGCCGTATTCCGGTGATTCGCCGCGCCGAAATGCTTGGCGAACTCATGCGTATGAAGTACACACTTTCGATCGCTGGTACTCACGGCAAGACGACCACGACTTCTATCGTGGGCCAGATTTGGGAAGAAGCTGGCCTTGACCCGACCATTATCGTGGGCGGTGTCGTTAAGGGTAAAGGCTCGGGCGCTAAGGTCGGTAAGGGTGACTACCTGATTGCCGAAAGTGATGAATTTGACCGCAGCTTCCTTTCGATGATGCCGTCTTCTGCAATCATCACCAACATTGACGCTGACCACTTGGATACTTACGAAAACATCGAAGACATCAAGGATGCCTTCGTGCAGTTTGCCAACAAGATTCCGTTCTACGGCCAGGTGATTGTTTGCCTCGACGATCCGAACGTGCAGCAGATTCTTGCTCGCTTGAAGAAGCCGGTGATTACTTACGGCTTTACTCGTCAGGCTAAGTACCGCGTGGATAACCTGCGTTTTGAAAAGGGCTATCCGATCTTTGAAATTTTGAACGATGGCGAAAGCTTGGGCGAATTTAAGCTCCAGATTCCGGGCCGTCACAACGTGCTGAATGCAACTGCCGCTGTTGCGCTCGCGATTGAAGAAGGCATCTCTGCCGATATCGCACGCAAGGCCTGCGCCGAATTCGAAGGCGTCAAGCGTCGCTTCGAATTCATCGGCGAAAAGAATGACGTCCTGGTCTTTGATGACTACGCTCACCATCCGACTGAAGCGACTGCCACCTTGCTTGGCTTCCGCGACGCCTTCCCGGATCGCCGTATTGTCGTGGCCTTCCAGCCGCACCTGTTTACGCGTACCCGCGACCAGCACGATGCCTTTGGCGGTGCGTTTGCGAACTGCGATGTGCTCTTGGTGACTGACATTTACGCTTCCCGTGAAAAGCCGATTGAAGGCGTGACGGGTGCGCTTGTGTCTAACAGCGCCTCTGACCGCGGCCACCGTGATTCCCGCTTTGTGGGCGACCAGATGAACTTGCTGCCGATTCTCAAGAAGGAATTGCAGCCGGGCGATGTGGTGGTGCTCATGGGCGCCGGAAACATCTGGAAGCTGGGCGAAAGAATTTTGAAGGAATGCCTGTAAGGTTGAAAGAATTAAGGAATTAGAATTGACTGGAACTAAAACGACATTCTTGGGACGCCGCATAGGCACCAATGAACGATTGCGCAAACAGGAGCGCGTCCGCAAATTAAAGAGCGGCGTGTCTTCGGTATGGCATTGGTTCAAGCGTCGTGGCTGGATTTTCACCATTATCCTGGTGGTTCTTGCCGTTCTCGCCATTCACAATCGTTTTTACTTGCAGCATTTCAACCCGCTGGAACTGCGCCACTTGCAGTATGTGGAAATCGAAGGCAACCGCATGCTTTCTTGGGAAGACGTAATGCAGGGTGCCCAGGTCGAAACGGGAATGCTTATGTCGGAATTGAACGCCGATTCTGTCGAAGCGTCTCTCATGCAACTTCCGATGATTTTGTCGGCGAAGGTCGAAAAGAAATTCCCGTCGTCGCTGTACATCAAGCTGCACGAAACGTCGCCGGTGCTTACGGTGCTTTCGGAAGGTCGCGCAACGATTTATTCCGAAAAGGGCTATCCGCTTCCGTTCTCGGTGGCAACGGCAATGAGGCTCCCGGTAATGGATGTAACGGCAATGGAACATGTGAAATCGGTAACTCAGTTCTTGGTTGAAATGCGTAGTTACGATGCTGAACTTTATAATCGTGTGTCGCAGGTGAGCTGGTCTTCTGCAGACGATTGCATGAAGGTCTATTTCAGAGATGTCGGCTTTACCGCTCTCTTTAAGGACTTGAAATCGAACAAGGATCAGTTTACGCTGTATAAGTCGCTTGAAAACGGGTTTGCAAAGGATTTGCTTTGCGCAGGTGAAGTCGATATGCGCTATTCGGGCTTTGCCTATGTAAGAAATTATGATAAGAGGTGCGTCAATGGATGACAATAAACAGGACAAAAGAAAAGACGAATACATCTTTGGCCTTGACATTGGTGAATCGAAGATAAACCTGTTCGTGGGTGTTTCCGAAGGCGAAAACGTTCGCGTTGTGGAATGCGGCGATTTCCCGCTCAAGAACGCAGACGAGTTCGATTCTGTAGTGGAAACATTGCAGCAGGCTGTCCAAGTCATTGAAAATACGACTCGCGTCGATGTGCACGATGTCTACGTGGGCATTGCTGGCAAGCATGTGCGTTCCTTGGTGACTCAGGGAATCGTGACGCTCCCCATGGGCGAAGTTCGTGAAGAAGACATTGACAACGTGACAAAGCAGGCGAGCACCTTGCCTGCCTCTGCCGGCGAAATCATCCATATCTTCCCGGGCGAATACAACCTGGACGACGAACCGCATATCCGCAATCCGAAGGGCCGCTCGGGCCGTCGCTTGGGCGTCGATGTCCAAGTGGTCGCTGTAAAGCCGACCGCCTTGCAGAACTTGGCCAAGTGCGTGAACCGCGCAGGCCTGAATGTGGCTGGCTTTGTGCTTGAACCTTTGGCGGCTGCAAGTGCAGTGCTCACCAACGACGAACGTGAACTCGGTGTCGCTCTGGTAGACATTGGCGCAGGTTCTGCAGACATTGCCGTGTTCGTGAACGAATCCGTTCGCTTCACCTTCTCTTACGAATATGCCGGCAACTCGATCACAAGTGATATCAGCCGTTGCTTGAACGTGCCTATCGCACTTTCCAAGGCCGAAGAAATCAAGAAGAAGTTCGGTACTTGCGTTATTAGCAACTTGATTGAAGACGAAACTTTCCCGGTGCCTGCTGTGGGCAACCGTGGCGATGTATCTTGCTCTCGCAAGCTCCTTGCCGAAATTATCACAGCCCGTGTGGGTGAAATTTTCTCGATGCTCAACGAACAGCTTAAGGCACACCAGCTCGATACCATTATCAATGGCGGTATCGTTTTGACTGGGGGCTGTTGCGCACTGGATGGCATCGAAGATGTCGCCTGCAAGGTATTCGGAAAGCCTGTTCGTATTGGCCGCCCCAAGGGAATGAGCGGCATTCAGGAAGCCTACCAAAATCCATCTTATGCAACGGGTATCGGCCTCCTTTACTATGCGAACAAGCAACACCGTGAAAAGAAAAATCGTGAAACCGGAACCCAAATTGCCGTTTCTATGAAGAAGGGCTTCCAGCGTTTCATCGAAATCATCAGGACTTATTTATAACAAACACCAACACTCAACATCAGGGAGATAAAACACATGAGTGAAATCGATAACTTCAACTTCGAGGTAAAGTCTCGCGTAATGGGCGAGGAACCATCTTTCAACAACGCCAAGGTCAAGGTGTTCGGCGTCGGCGGTGCCGGCGGCAATACCGTGAACCGCATGAAGCGTATGAACATTGATGGTGTCGAATACTATTCCATCAATACCGACGCAATGGCTCTTGACTTGAGCCTTGCCGACCACAAGATTCTGATTGGCGAAAAGACCACCAGAAACTTGGGCGCCGGTATGGACCCCGAAATCGGCCGTAAGGCTGCAGAAGAAAACTTGGACGATATCAAGGACGCCATGAAGGGCGCAGACATGGTATTCGTGACTGCCGGTATGGGCGGTGGTACGGGTACGGGTGCCGCTCCGGTGGTGGCAAACATTGCCCGCGAACTCGGTATCCTCACGGTTGCTGTGGTCACCAAGCCGTTCCGCTTCGAAGGTAACGCTCGTTCATCCATCGCACAGGAAGGTATCAACGCCCTCCGTGCTGCTGTCGACACTATCATCGTTGTCGAAAACAAGAAGCTTTTGACCCTCCTCCAGGCCTCCAACCAAAAGGCCACTATGGATGAAGCCTTCAAAATGGCTGACGAAATCCTCGGTAACGCAGTGCAGAGCATTTGCGGCATCATGTTCCGTCACGGCCTTGTGCACGTTGACTTTGCTGATATCCGTAAGGTCATGCTTAAGGGTGGCTCGGCTCTCATGGGTACGGGTTACGCTCAGGGCGAAAACCGCGGTATCATGGCTGCCGATATGGCTCTTGCCTCTCCGCTTCTCGAAGACATCAACATCGAAGGCGCTTCGGGCGTGCTCGTGAACGTTGCCCACGGCGAAAACTACTCCTTGCTCGAACATAGCGATGCTATGGATCACATCTACGAAAAGGTTGGCGAAGAAGGTAACCCGAACATCATCATCGGCGATATCACTGACCCGGCTCTCGGCGACAAGGTTTGCATCACTATCATTGCTACTGGTTGCGGTGGCACGGCTGTGAATCAGCCCAAGCCCAGCACCGCTGGCTTCGGTTTCGGTAACTTCACTGTTCCGCAGCAGACCGCTCCGGCTTCTGCTCCGGTTCAGCAGGCTCCTGCCGCTCCGGCTGGCATCCAGCAGGCAACTCCGCGTCCGACCGGTTTTAACGTGTTCGATTTCCAGACTGTCAAGACCGACTCTCAGGAAATGTTTAATCGTCCGCAGTACACTCCGGCCCAGCAGGCTCCTGAAGCAATGACTTCTTCTATCCCGTCTCTGACTGAAACGTCTGTGATGCGTTCTGTGAATGCCGCTATGTTCAGCTCTCCGGAATTCAACGCAACGGCTCCGGCCGAAGAAGAAGTGGTGTCTCAGGGCTCCGAAACTTCTGAAATGTCTGCTGTTGCTGAAGAAGATCGCATGAACGGCGGAGTTCCCGCTTACGAATCGCAGTCTGCTCAGTACGATATGCCTGCTTACGCTCGCAACGCTGCCAATGGTGCTACCGTGACTATGGAACGCCCGGCTGCAACGCGTCAGCAAGAAGTTGAACCTGAACCGGTTGCTGCTCCGTCTGCAATTGACTTCAGCCTTCCTGCTTACCTGCGTAACAGAATGAACACAAACAACTTCTAATGAGTCTTGCTGAAAGAATCAGCAAGGTCTGTTCCGCGGCGAAAGCCCCGGTGGGTTTTGCTGAATTCCCCAAGAATTAAACACACACACAACGAGTGCGCGGGTGCGCACTCACCACAACACAAAAGGGTTACCCGGGACTCCCTGCCTGGGTAATCCTTAGTGTTTTTTTTAAATTTTTTATAAATTTATTCTATGCGAATTCGTACTTTTTTGTTGACTATTGGCTGTTTGGTTGCGTTGGCTTTTGCTGAGTCTTCGGATTCTGTGGCGTACAAGGGCTATTTCCAGATTGGTACGGATTTTAACTTCGGGTTTAACGGAGGTCCGACGGACCCGACGTTTGCTGTTGACACTGCTGAACGTTACGGAAATAATTGGCGTGGGCTTCGCATTCCGCTTGAAAACGGTCGCAGTTACGAAGAACATATCGAGCCATTCTTTAAACTCAGTTTCCGCGCGGGCTACAAAGATTTTCATTTCTTGATGGAAGCGCCGCTTCGCAAAGATATCGAAGCCTGGTACGACAGTAAACTCAAGACGAACTTTACCTACAAACCGAGTGAACTCGATATTGGCGTTCCTATTAACGCTTACGCCTTGTGGAATAACCCGGTGGGTTATGTGCAGTTGGGCCGTTTTGCTCCTGACTTGAAAGTTTCTCCGAACGATCTTGCTTTGGGCGGAACTCCTTATCACGATGGTTTGCATTGGCGATTCAAGGCGAGCATTTTCCGCTATGACTTCTTGCTCAGCTCTTTGAACGCGTGGCTCTTTGACGATGTGATTAATCCTGAAACCGGTTGCCCGCCCGAAGGTTCTGAAGCTGCTGCGCAAAAATGCCCTCAGCCGGGTAAGCAGGCGAGTAATCAGCGCAATCGTATTTACGACGATAACGTAAAGAATCTCGTGTACCACCGCATTGGTGTTGAAACATCGCATTTCTGGGCCTACGTGATTGAAGAAAGCATGGTGGGCGGCAAGGAACTAGAATTCCGTTCCATGAATCCGTTCATGTTCTTGCATAACAATTTTGCGGGTGGTTACACCAAGGCGGTCACGACGCTTGAACTCGGTCTTACGCCGATTCGCGGAGCCAGATTCTACGGCCAGATTAACATGGAAGACCTCAACAGCCCCGTGGGCGAAGATGACGACAAGGGAACTAATCGCAGCATGATGAGTTTTATGGCGGGCTATTACCAGGAAATCCCGACGCTGCGTTACGGTACATTCTCTTGGCGTTTCGACGTGGTTCGCACGGACCCGTTGCATAACAACGGACGCCTCCCGCTGCTGGAATATTCTAGCCGCCGTCTTTACCGCAGCAACTATCGTGAACAAGACGATTCCGATTACGCTGATATGTACTTTGTGGATTACCCGATTGGTTACCGTCGCGGTTCCGATGCTTTGGACATGTGGCTCGACCTCGGCTGGAAATGGGGATGGCATAACCTGAAACTGACGCTCGCCTGGCTGCAGCAAGGCGACAAGGAACTTTACACCGACTACGATGTCGCCATTCTAGAAGAAAAGGCTCCGTCGGGCGTGAAGGAATCGCAGACCTTGGTTGATGCGCTCTACTCGCTGCAATACAACAGCTGGTTTGGCGTTTACCTAGGCGGCGGATTCCGCAAGTATGACAACTTGGCTCACGATAAGAGCGAAGATGGCGTCGATGGTTGGATTCGTTCCGGCATCAAGATGACCTTCAATCCGGTCGATAAAAAGTTTTAAGCTATGGATAATCTTTGAGAAGGAGAAGAAACGATGACCTTGAAAAAATTTGCACCATTCCTTGCCGCCATGTTCCTTGTGGCGTGCGAAGACGAAGGCAGCTCTTCTGCACCTGTAGTCGATGACGGTACTGTTGTAGAATCCTCGAGCAGTAGTGAGGGAAATCTTTCCAGCAGTGAAAAGTCCGATGTGAAATCTTCGAGCAGCGAAGCGTCTGAAGAAAAGCCTTCGAGCAGTGAAGATCAGTCTTCGAGCAGCGAGGCGGTGGATTCATCTTCGAGCGAAGCCCCTGAACAGTCTTCGTCTAGTGCAATCACAGAAGAATCTTCTAGCAGTGCAGACATGGTACCGAAGAAAATTGCGAATATAGAGGTCCGCACAGTCCAATATGTATTTAACGAAATGGATTTTGTGCGCTTGACTGTTGCTAATAATGAAGAACGTGATTTGGATAGCCTTTCGCTTAGATTTTACTTTACGGCAAAACCCGAAGAAGTTGAAAAATGCGCGACCTTGGTAGACGAAGATCTTTGCCAGATGTTTGATGCTGAAGGTATGAGTTCGCCATGTGAAAATGAACGCGAAATACGTGACTTGATGCGTCGCTCTCTTCCGGTTCGTGTCGCTCAGCTTTATGATTCTGTTGCGAAAACGTATGCTTATTACTTTGACATCTCTTTGGGCTCGACTACGTTCAAGCCGAAAACTAAAATGTCGATAGATCTTGGTTTTTCAAAGGGCTTGTCAAACGACAATTACCATAGCTGCGAAACGATGCGCGTATCTGCAGCGAAACGCTTTAGCAAGGAATCTGGCGATTGGTCTTGGATGCCGCATGCATTGGCTGATGGTGCCTATTACGAAGGAATGCCTCTCGAAAACAAAGATTATGGTGATGCAGGCGAAGAAATCCCGATTAATCCCTATGTATTCGTTTTCAGAAATGAATTGAAAGAGGGATTCTTGTGGGGTTATAGTCCTATCGACAGTATCATTGGTTTATAATTCCTATATTATTCCTGTAAACCAAGGAGCATAATTTATGGCAGAAATCGGTACACCTCTAAGTTCTAGTGCAACTAAGGTTCTCTTTTGCGGGGCCGGCGAACTGGGTAAAGAAGTTATCATCGAAATGATGCGTCTCGGCGTCGAAGTCATTGCTGTAGACCGTTATGCCAATGCTCCTGGCATGCAGGTGGCTCACCGCAGCCACGTGATTAACATGCTCGACGGTGCCGAACTCCGCCGCGTGATTGAACTTGAAAAGCCGGACTACATCGTTCCCGAAGTCGAAGCCATTGCGACCGACACGCTCGTGGAAATGGAAAAGGAAGGCTACAACGTCATTCCGACGGCCAAGGCTACCAAGCTTACCATGAACCGCGAAGGTATCCGCCGTCTGGCCGCCGAAGAACTCGGCATCAAGACGAGCCCGTACCGCTTCGCCGACAATTTTGAAGACTTCAAGGCTGCCGTCAAGGAAATCGGCATTCCGTGCGTAATCAAGCCGGTCATGAGTTCCTCGGGCCATGGTCAGAGTGTCATTAAGACCGAAGCCGACATCCAGAAGTCTTGGGATATTTCTCAGCACGAAGGCCGCACGGGACACGCTAGCCGTGTGATTGTGGAAGGCTTTGTGCCGTTCGATTACGAAATTACATTGCTCACGGTTCGCCATGTGGCGGGCACGAGTTTCCTGGAACCGATTGGTCACCACCAGGTGGGTGGCGACTATCAGGAATCTTGGCAGCCGCAGCCGATGAAGCCGGAACTGCTGGAACAGGCCAAGGTGATTGCGAAGAAGGTGACCGACGCCCTTGGCGGTCGCGGCATCTTTGGCGTGGAACTGTTTGTGTGTAAGGACGAAGTCCTGTTCAGCGAAGTGTCTCCGCGTCCGCACGATACCGGCATGGTGACTCTCATCAGCCAGGACCTTTCCGAATTTGCGCTGCATGCTCGCGCCATTCTCGGCCTCCCGATTCCAAACATTGCTTTCCACGGCCCGAGTGCCTCGAAGGCCATCGTGGTCGACGGCAATTCCGACCACGTGAAGTTTGGCGGCTTGGAAGAGGTGCTTGCAGAACCTGACACCGCGCTCCGCCTGTTTGGCAAGCCCGAACTCAAGGGCCACCGCCGCTTGGGCGTGCTGCTTGCTCGCCGTAATACGGTGGAAGAAGCCAAGGCGCAAGTCATGGCCATGCGCGAAAAAGTCAAAGTGACTTTGTAGTTTTTGTCTATGTTTGGGGCAATACCCCGAGCAAACCGTTACATCTGTTTGGTGCATTGAGAAGGGGATGCTATGAAAAAAATCCTGTTTCTCAGTTTAACGTCTATGGCGTTTGCGGCCACAGCCGTTGTTACGCCGTCGGTTCCTACGCTTGATTCCGACGGGTGTTACGCCATTTCAACCCCCGAAGAACTTTTCGGCTTTGCTGATGTCGTGAACGCATCTGACACTCACGACGAATGCGGCAAGCTTACGAAGGATATTGTCGTTAATAAATTCGTCAGTCGGGGCGGTATAATTCAGGTGGACGGCGATACGGTCCTGTGGACTCCAATCAAACGTTTTAGCGGCGTGTTCGATGGACAAAATTATGCCATTTCTGGCCTGATGCATTATCAATGGACCGATACTTCGGATATCGGTATATTTGCAGAACTTCGTGGAGATGTAAGTGATAGTCAGGATTCTAAAAAATCCGCTGTCGTGAAAAACTTGAATCTGCGCGGAACGTATTTTATGGGGAACTATGGTTGCGTTGGGGGCATTGCCGGAAAAGCGGAATCTGCTGAATTGTTGAATGTACGTGCTTATGACATCGTGAGTCTAGACTCTCGAAATTATGCAGGAGGTTTGATTGGTTGCGCAACTGATGTTAAAATAAGCGCATCGATTAGTGGCGCCTATGCCTATACATCGAACCAAGATTCTGTTAGTGCGGCTGCAGGTGGCTTGGTGGGGTATAGTAACGGTTCCCTTTCTATCGTGAATTCATCTAATGGCGGCCAGGCTTCGGGCAAAGTTGTTGGTGGAATGGTTGGAAATTCAACGGGAAAATTGAGCATTGTCAATTCGATTAATGCGTATGCGAAAGGGGGAACTTTTTCAACAGACCCGGTCCGTTTTTTAGGCAAATATAATGAAGCCGAAACTCACATTGACAACTGCTTTTATTATGGCGATAGTGAACATGAGGCTAACGCATTTGCCACCCTTGCCAAAAAAGACGATATCAATAAAGGCGTGATTGCAATGTTACTGCGCGAGTACAATAAAGATGGCGTAGATGGCTCTGTATGGGGACAAAGTTTTGGTATAGCCAATATATCTTTCCCGGGCTTGGATGGCGAAATGTCGATGCGTTATTCTGATTCGAATTATGATATTCATACATTCGTGTCTAAGGCCCCTGCTCTTGTAGATGGCTGTTACCAGATTGGTTCTGCAGAAGAACTTTATGGATTCGCGTTTATCGCCAATAGGGATTCGTATAAAAAAGTTCCTGTTTGTGGCAAGTTGACGAAGGATATTGTTGTTAATAAGGATATTATCAAGAACGATACTTTAAATGGCAACCGGTTCGGACGTATTCCGTGGATTGGTATCAAAAACTTTGACGGAACTTTCGATGGTGCAGGCCATACAATATCGGGACTTTATTTTGATAACAGCTTTCGTGAACTTTATACGGGATTATTCAACTCGGTTTTAGGGAACGATAGTCTTCGCGAAGTGAAAATTGAAAACCTCGGTATCGAAGATGCTTATTTCGTGAGCGAACAGGCGGCAGGTGCCTTTGTTGGAATTGTCGATGTAGATAATAAGGCAACGTTGTCTATCAAAAATTGCCATTCTTCATCGTATACAAATTCGTGGGCATCGGGTGGCCTTGTTGGATTGCATAATGGGGGAAATCTCGCTATAGAACAGTCTTATGCAACGGGCCGAATTGATGGTGGTGCCAGTGGTGGCTTAGTTGGCAATGCGTTTGAAAATTTTAAAGTGCTCAATTCCTATAGCGTTGTTAATCTTCAAAACGAAAGCAGTGGCCTCTTGATTGCAAATTTTGGCGATAAATCCAAAGGTTCTGTTATCAATTCTTATGGGCTTGATTTGGCTGCGAAGAAAATGTCGCGAGATGTTTATCCGTTAATTGGTCGCGTCGATGACAATTCATCGGTCGAATACGTTAATGCTTTCTCTGAGAAAACAGAAACTGCAGAAAACTTCTCGAATGGAACGGTTGCCGTAAAGCTTCATTACTTTAATGCCGACGGCGTGAATGGTGAAGTGTGGGGACAGAATGTCGGTGTCGATAGCTACCCGGTCTTTAGCACAACGGTTCCGGATAGCACCGGAAAGATGTCGGTTGCAACGACTTTGAAAATGTCTCCGGTTGTGGTCCGCAGTACAAATCGCATGATTGAAATTTTTGGCATGCAAACGGGCGAGGCCTACGCCCTCCTCGATATGCAAGGAAGGCTCTTGCAGCGCGGCTACGCAAGTGGCACAAGCGTGAGTCTGAATGTCGTGCGCTCTGGTCGCTACTTGATCCGGGTCGCGGGTCAAGTGAAAGCGGTTACAATACGGTAAGTGAAAACTAGAGAATCTTTCCGAGCGCAATAATCGCGGCAGTGCGTGCACGCAAGCGCGTATTGCCCAAATTCAGCAAGTGGACCTTCCCGTTCTGGAAGGTCTTTATTGCATCTATTTCGCGCGGCGAGAATCCGCCTTCAGGCCCGACAAGCAGAGTGACAGGCGTATCGCTTTCGCTGGCGTTTAAATTCAGCTGGCGTTCGCCATCGATGTCGCAGAGAATTAAGTCGCCCTTGTAGGATTCGAGCCACTTGTCGAATTCAACGGGGCCTTCGATTGCGGTCATCCAGGCTTTCTTGGATTGCTTCAGACTCACGAGGCTCTTGAGCTCTGCGCGGCGTACGGTCTTTTTCAAGTCGGAATTCTTGGGTTCCTGCGAAAAGTCCGTGCGCAAAAAGATGATTTTGTCGATTTCGGTCTGCGCCGCATGGAATACGACTTCTTCTAAGGCGTCGTCCTTGAGGCATGCAATTCCGAGCGACACCTTGGGCCGCGGGCGTTCTGCCTCAATCACGTTGTCCACCCGAACCACGCAGGCTTTTGCGTCGGCCACCTCGATGACTGCGTCAGCGAAGTGCCCCACGCCATCGGACAGCTGTAATACATCGCCTACGCACGCCCTGCACACGCGCACCGCGTGCGTACTCTCGTTTTCGTCAAGGGTAATCGTGCCGACCGTAATCAGCGGGCAATAAAAGCGACTGTCAGGAGTTTTCATACTATAAAAGATAAAAAAGATGTTACCTCTTCATGTTTTTACAATCTCTCGTCTCTCGTCTTTGGTCTCTCGTCTAATAATATGCTATATTCAAAGACATGCCGAAGCGCACACCTATAAAAGCTGTTGTATTTGACCTCGACGGAACCTTGTACCTGAGTGGCCGCCCCTATCCGAAGGCGGTTAAGACGGTTTGCCGTGTGGCTAAACAAGTGCCTGTCTACTATTTGAGCAATAATACCAGCAAGTCGCCGGTCTTCTACGAAAACCGCCTCAAGGTCATGGGCCTTCCGCTGGCCGACGATGCCATTATCTCGGCTTTGTACCTTTCGCTTGATGCAATTCACGAAGAAGGCATCAAGAATGTGTTCTTCTTTGCAAACCCCGAAGTCACGGAATGGTTTGCCGCGCAAGACCCGACGCTAAACCTGCGCCCGGATGTTGCCGACACGGAACTCGTGCTGATTGCTTACCATAACAGCTTTGACTACCGCGAACTTTGCGAACTATCGTTCCGCGTACAGCGCAAGATTCCGTTCTGGGTCACGCATACCGACTTTGTTTGCCCCGATGCAAACGGCCCCGTGCCCGATATCGGAAGCTTCATGGCGCTCCTCAAGACCGCTTACGGCGTAGAACCTGAACGCAGTTTCGGCAAGCCGAATCCGGCCATGCTCTCGGGCCTTCTCAAAAAGTACAAGCCCGAAGAGATTCTGTTCGTGGGCGACCGACTGTATACAGACTTTGAACTCGCCAAGCGTAGCGGCTGCCGGTTCGTGCTCCCGCTTTGTGGCGAAACTAAACAGCAAGATTTGGACAAGCTGACCGTGAAACCCGAATTTGTG
This sequence comes from Fibrobacter sp. UWB10, assembly GCF_900182935.1. Classification (NCBI taxonomy): domain Bacteria; kingdom Pseudomonadati; phylum Fibrobacterota; class Fibrobacteria; order Fibrobacterales; family Fibrobacteraceae; genus Fibrobacter; species Fibrobacter sp. UWB10. The sequence continues at coordinate 22,525 of NZ_FXUE01000002.1, forward strand.
GTCGATATGGTCAGCGATATCGACTTTGAATCCTTTTTCAAAGGCGAAATTTGATTTTAGAAACGGAGAAAATATGATTAAAAAAATTGCATTTGCCCTTTTGCCGGCTGTAGCGCTGGTTGCGTGTGGCGACGATTCCTCTTCGGGAATTTTCAGTATGGATAAATCCTTCGAGATGGTTCTCGAAAAGGCAAAGTATTCATACGACGACGATGATTCGACGTTCAATCGAATTGAACCGGTTTGCAAAGAAGGTACGCTCCACAATTTGGTGGGCCCCGATGATGCAAAGGAATGGGACACGCTCACTTACAAGGTCCATGAACATAAGGGCGTTATCACGGTAAAGAATGGCCCCGGTGACCCGGTCAACTATAATGTCGAAGACGGCTCGTTCCCGAACGGTTTCTGGGCTGATCCGGATAACGATTCTAAAAAGATTCAGGGTGGTTTCCGCCTGACCAAAAAGAAAATGATGAACCGAGTGATCCGTTATGAAGGTAGTTGCTTCATGAAGGATTACTATTCTCAGTTCCGCAAGAATCTTCCGGTTCTTCAGAATATGAATGACAAGCTGAGATCGTTCTATAAGGACTTCTTGCCGGAAGACACTAAATTCGACGACGAACAGATGCTTTTGGACATTAGCGCCTTGAATTGCGAAGAACTTGCGCTGTTCGATGCCCTGCTGGTTCTTAAGTTGGAAGACTTTACGGAATCTTCGGGCAACATCAAGGTTACGTTCAAAAAGAGAACCTGCGATGTCGGCTTCAAGATTCGTTATGCTTACGAACAAGAAGATTGCGCTGCCGCATTCGAAGACTATAAGAATGACGACCATGCCGCTTCCAAGTTCGACTTTAAGGATTACTTCTTCAATCTTGCCTATACCGGTACCGATGACGAATTCTGCCTGACGTACTTGAAGGTGGACCTCCAGAAAGAAATGGGAATCTCGCCGACAAAATCGGTCAAGACGGCTGACTTTGCCCGCGGCATCGTGAATTTGATGATTGGCGGTTTGAAGTAATAACTTCGCCCTCAAAAGTGTAAAAAAGAAAGTCGCCTGTAAGGGCGACTTTCTTTTTGGAGGAAGTTGAAAGATCTTAGCGGAGGTCAGCTACACAGCGCACGTAGAGTCCCTTGGAAAGGCTTTCGTCGGTGCGGTTGATGCTGTGGGCCACACTGCGGAATTCCCAGGAACGTGCGGTGTTCTTTTTGACCTTGGAGGCAGACCAGTAGTGACCGGTGCTGCTGCTTTCGCAGTATCCGTCCCAGTCCTTGCAGCCGCCCTTACCCAGGTTGTTCCAGTCGAGCTTAGACTGGTCCTTCTGATAATCGCGCCATTCGCCGTCATCGGGCAGGTGCCAACCATTGGGACATGCCTTGGTGGCTTCTTTATGGCTGTAGAATCGTCCGAACTTTTTGCAGTTGCCTTCTTCTTCGAGCAGGCACTGCTTGGGGGTCGAAAGGCTAAAGGCGAGGTTGTTCTTCATCCATGCCTTGTCGCCCTTGATTTCAATCTTGTAAGTCTTGCCGTCGCGAGCGTCGGTGAGCGTGTTGCCATCTTTAGAGATGTTCTTGCTCTGGAGCGCGAGCGCAAAGAGTTCTTCTTCGCTCAAGTTCTGTTCGGGTTGTTCAATCTTAGCGGCCTTGCTCTTGTGAACCAGGTTCGTCTTCTTGGCAGAGACCTTCGTCATCTTGTGCATACCCATCTTCTTGGGACCTGCGGCAAAGCTTGTTGCGCAGCAAAGTGCCATAATAGCGGTTGCAGTGACCAGACGATTGAAGTTGATACCAAACATTTCACACACTCCTGAGGCGTTTTGTTTTGCCTACGCTTTGAATATATACAGGAGTTTTTGAAAAGGTATCTTATAAATTTGTTTCAAAAGCGGAGTGTGACGCCGGCAACATTTGGGCCTACCCACACTGAAAATTTTTCGTTACGAACGCGGTGCATTTCCAGAATTCCGAGGCTTACACCCGTGCCGACAAGGGCTCCGACGACCATATCTGTAACGTAATGTTTACCTGCGGCGATGCGGAGTACGCTTTCGAGGGTGGCAAGCGAGTAAGCGGATGCTCGCATAATTCCTTTGTATGGGGAGTTCGGGTAGGTTGTCCTGAACCATTGGTCGGTGAAGGTGGCGACTGTAAAGGCGGCGGTGGCATGCCCCGAAAAGAACGAACCGTTGGCTTCGGCTTTGGCATTTTCGGCTTTTTCCTTGCCTTCGCCACTTTCGGCGTACATGTGGGGGCGTGGCCAAATTTCGAGCGAGCGCAGGGTTAGGTTGAGTCCGTTTCCGATGCCAATGGCCTCCAAAAACATTAAGGAAAATGTCGCAAATTCGGCTCCGCTGGAGCTCCCGTCGTGCCAGGCGATACCCCCGACCACAAGGGGGGCGACTGCCAAAATGCTCCCGATATCGCTTGCCTTGTCTGCATTTTCGCTGTAACGGCCGGCTAGGGGCTTGTCCCAGGGCAAAAGAACGTCTTGGTCCTTTAGGTTGTCGGGCGTTTCCATGCGGTAATAAAGAACGGTGCCAAAGCTGATTATGCCTATGGATGACAGGGTAAGCGGCACGTCGGTTGCAAGGTCTATCTTGTATTCTGGGCGCTCTTCGGCCTGTACCAAGCCAATCAAGCATAAACCCGCTACAATCAATGACCTTTTGAAAATTCGCATACAGCCCCTAAGCTAAAAAAATTATATTGCTTTATACTAAACGAATGGAGCTTTTGTGGCAGATTCTTTAAATACTCGCGAACCGATTGTACCCAGCATGGACCTTTTCGGAGCCATTTCCGACGAAATGCGCCTCAAAATCTTGTTGCTTCTGGACCAGGCGGAATTCACCGTCAACGAAATCAAGGATATTCTGGATATCCACCAGAGTAACGCGAGTCGCCACCTGGCAAAGCTTTCTGCCTGCAATTTGCTCAAGGACCGCCGCGACGGTATCAAGGCCTACTACCGCTTGAGCGAAGAACTGTACCTGAGCACCCGCATGCTTTCGATGATTCGCGATGCCTACGAAGAACTCCCGGACAAGGACATTCTCAAGTGTCGTGCTGCCCAGGTGCTCGAAGACCGCACCGACAAGACCAAGGGCCAAATCCACAAGCTCGACCAGGCGGGTGGTAGCCTTAAGGCGCAAATCAGTCTGTTCGGCCGCCTCATGTACCCGTTCGAAAATGCGGTCGATGTGGGCTGTGGCGAAGGCGGCGACCTCACGCTCATGCTCTGCAACCGCTGCAAGCGCGTGACTGCCCTTGACTGCGACCCGAAAATCATTAGTGGGCTCCAGAAGATTTTAAAGCAAAAAAATATCCAGAACGTGACGCCCAAGGTGGCTGACATGGTCAGCACGGGCCTGCCCGACAACTTTGCCGACCTCGTGCTCATGAGCCAGGTGCTTCACCACGCCAAGGACCCGCGCCTTGCCCTCAAGGAGGCTGTCCGTATCCTCAAGCGCGGCGGTACGCTTGCCCTGCTCGACTTGGCTCAGCACAAGGAAGAATCCTTCCGCACCACGCACGGTCACATTTGGCTTGGTTTTGACCGCAGTCAGCTCGAATTCTTTGTCAAGGAATTCAACTGCGAAGTCGTTTCTAGCGAAATCATCCCCAGCGAAAACGAAGTCGACAAGAAACTGCCCGTCATCTGCATGATTCTCACGAAATCGTAGCAGATTTATTCAACAGTGCGCTATTTCTTGATGCAGCGGACCGAGAAGTGGTAATCCACATCGAGCCAATAGCAACTCGCATCTAATTTGTACGGATAACAGCGGATAGCCTCATGGCTATTTCCCTGGCCCTGATCGTTCAAGGTCCAGAAATCCGTATCGTTGCCCAATCCACTGTACTCGCGGTGGTCTTCATCACAACCAAAGCTCATGCAGAAACCCGCCGGAAGCATGTTAAAGCCGAAAGCATCTATTCCGTTTCCGCCAAACCACAGCCCTTCTTCCCAGCCTTCCGACGACTTGAGCATATAGCCGGCAACATCCCTTCCGCCAACTGTTTCGAACAGGTCTTCCCATTCATCGTGGGTCGGCAAGCGCCAACCATCGGGGCACGCTTGAGACGCCGCGCTCCATGAATACAGACGTCCGTACTTTTCACAGTTCAGCGTATCCAAATCATAACAGTAGGTCCAGGAATAGGCATACTTCAGATTCTCCGCCATCCATTCCCGACCGCCAATCTTGACGGTCTTGTAGACCTGGCCGTCGCGTTCGTCCTCAAGGATTCCGTATTCGCAGTTGTCTTCTTTTTCCGTCTTGCACCCTTTCACAATGGCGGGTATGTCCAGGTCCCTGTCATCGGGATAACGGGTATCAGATCCGTCCTTTAGAGAAGTGGAACTTGTCGAAGTTCCCTTGTTCGACGAAGAACTAGACGAAACATTCTTTTTAGAAGAAGAACTCTGTTCGGTGTCATTGCCGGAATCAGGCCTTGCGACAAACGAATCGTCATCATCACAGCCGCACAACAGAAGCGACATCAAGCAGGCGGCGATAAAGATTCTCTTCATTTTTTCTCCTTTTCCACGATATCCAACCCCAATTATAAAAAATAAACTTGCATTTCATTGAAAAAAAAGTATTTTAGAACTAGAAACAACCTCTGGAGCTTCTTATGGGAAAAATCATTAAATATGTCGCCATTGCCGCTGCATGCATTATCTCGGCATTTGGTGTGTATTGCCTGATCAAGTATTCTTCTGCCGACGACAAGCTCGAAAACAAGTCCGAAGAATAATCTTAAAAACACTTTTTGAATAAGACGGCTGGATTCCCGGCCGTCCTTTAGTGTTTGTCTGTAACTATTTGCTACATTATCCGCATGAATTTCTTAAACAAGAAGCCTGCTTTCTTTGTGGCGCTTTCCGCCATTTTCCTTGGAATCTTGCTGATCGTGTTCCGCGATTTCGCGTTCGACCCGAACCAGCTCATGCTCAACAGTGACCAGCTGAACGGTATCGGTAGCCGCATTTTGCGTGCCGAAAGTGCCGTGCTCACGGAATGGGACGATTCCCGCTTGGGCGGTGTGCCCACGATCGACGCCTTGTTCGCCGACGCCTACCATCCGCTGGTATGGGTACAGTTCCTGATGGATCCGGCCCGCGCTGTGGGCTTCAAGTTTATCCTCACGCTGTGGGTGGCCTTCATGAGTGCCGTGCTCCTTGCTTGGAACCTGACGGGGAACCGTTGGTGGGCGGGCCTGCTCGGCATGCTTTACGCATTCTCGCCGGAATATTTCACCTACATTTACGGCGGCCACGATGGCAAGATGATGGTCTTTGCGATTACTCCGCTTGCACTGCTTGCCATTCGCAAGATTGTGCGTACGGGTAGCATTCCTTACATGATTGTGCTTGCGCTCTCGGTGGCCTGGATGATTTTGGGTTCCCACCTGCAGCTCACATACTTGTTCCTGTGGGGTGCCGGCCTTTATACCCTTTACGAAGTAGCCTTCCATTGCGATGCTTTAAAGACTCGCGGTAAGCGTCTTGGCCTTGCAGCGGTGGGTCTTGGCTTTGGCCTTGCGCTTTCTTGTTTCCAGATTGTGCCGCCTTACATGTACACCACGACGCAGTCGGTGCGCGGCGACGATAGCCATACCAATTACGGTCACGCAGTCAGCTGGTCCTTGCACCAAGAAGAAATGGCCCAGATTCTGTTGCCGGGCTTTGTGGGCGTAGACGTTTATGAACAGAACGAAAAGACGGGCGACCTCGAAGGTTCCTCTTTCGTGAGTTTCTCGATGGATGAATACCGTAAGTTGCAGGGTAACTCTCCGTTCTATTGGGGCCACAATGCATTCAAGCTTGACCATAACAATGCGGGCGCCTTGCTGACCTTCCTTGGATTCCTTTGCCTGTTCTTGCCGGGCAAGCGTCGCTATGCCGCTTTCTGGGGTCTGGGTGCTGTCGTTGCTTTGAGCTACGGCATGGGTGACCATTCTCCGTTGTTCAAGTTGTGGTACAATGTGCTTCCTGGCGTCAAGAACTTCCGTGCTCCGGGTATGGCCTTGTTCTGGTTGCCGCTGTTGCTGGTGATGATGGCGGGCCCGGTTTTGAAGGCTTTGAGTGCCGAAGGCAAGACTCCTGAAGAAGCTGCCGAAGCCGAAGATAACCGTCGCGCTCTGTTGCATGGTACTGCTATGTATGGTGTGCTCTTGGTGCTTGCTTTGATCGCCCGCTTTGCCTGGACGACCTTTATTGGCCCTGTTGGCTTGGTGGTTATGATTCTTTATGCAGCCCTCTGCCTTGGCGTGATGAGCCTTGATGACCAGAAGAAAAAGCTCACTGTTGCAAACTTGACGGAAGCTTTCCAGAAGGGACTCCCGGCAACTCCGCGTGCTTTGCAGGCATGCATCTTTATCGGCTTTGCTTACCTCGGCGTGATGCTCATGAGCGGTCAGAAACTTTTGGAAGACCCGATTACGGCTCCGTACTTTAAGCCGCTTAATGAAATTGTGATGAGTGCAACCGCTGGCAAGGTTATCCCCAGTTTTGTGCTGGTGTTGGTGATTGTCGCGGTGACGCTCTTTGTGTTCAAGTGGAAGGCTCCGATTGCTCAGAAGGCTGGCGTGCTTGCTCTTGCCGCAGGTCTTGAACTCTTCTTTATCGATGGAGCGTTCATCCAGAATGTTGCCGCAAACGAATATTTGCAGCCGACAAACCCGGTGGTTGCCGCCTTCAAGGCTCCGTACAAGGCTGACTCCCTGAATACGCCGCGCGTGCTTTCGCTATCGCGCAACAAGGCTTTGAGCGGTAACGCCTTCCCGCAGTATCATTTGCGCAATGCCGACGGTATTCACGATAACGAACTCGCTAGCTACCGCGCTTTCCGTGGTGGTCAGCAGGATGCGAACTATTTGATGAATATCAACGAACCGACTGCTGCTCATCCGTTCCTCGACTTGATGAACGTGGGTGCCATCATTTTCGATAGCCGTCAGGGTACGACTTACATGCCGATTCCGACGGCGATGGGTGAGGCCTACCTCTACGGCGAAGCCGTCGTGATGGATGATTCTGCCGCGATCAAGACGCTTCAGACGCAGGCGGCCATTCGTGAACCGAAGGCTGCTGAACCCGCTGTTGACTCCGCCGCGGTTCCGGCTGATAGCGCTGCTGCTGATTCTGCAAGCGCTGTGGCTGCAAAGCCTGCTGCTCCTGAATTCGGTGACGAACCGGGCAAGTTCTTCTACCGCGAAAAAGTTATTTTGTCTGAAACTCCGGAATTCGACGGCAAGGGCAGTGTGGCTGCCAAGGGCCCGATTCAGGGCTCTGCAAAGCTTGTCGCAAGCCCTAAGATGGATACGCAGGTGTTCAATGTGACTGCTGACCGCGAAGGCTTCATGGTTGTCGCAGGCAACTATCACCCGTACTGGAAGGCTTATGTGAACGGCAAGGAAGCTAAGGTCTACAATGCCTTTGGAACTTTGCGTGCCGTGCAGATTCCGGCTGGCAATTCCGAAGTCCGCATGGAATACCGCAGCGCCCCGTTCCACAAGACTGTTTGGGTGAGCTTGGTTGCCGCTGTGCTGCTGATTGCCCTCGGTGCATTCGCTGTCGTGCGTAGTCGCAAGCAGTAATTCACGAAGAAAAATTCGAATTAAAATTTTAAAGGACTGTTGTGAAACAGTCCTTTTTGCTATCCCTAGTGATTAGCCGACGCGTTCGCCCTTGTTGTTTGTTCCGGGGGGCGCCTTTACGAAGTAGATGACGCACGGAACGACAATGCATGCTATGCAGCAGGCGCTCAGGAATGTGTCAAAGCCCGAGCTTTCGGTAAGCGATGCGGGCAGAAGCAGAATGCTGATCAGTTTCAGCGCTACAGCGACAAGAAGGCCAACGATAATTCGTGCAATGATTTTACTCATACCAAGAATGTAGTATTTCTTTGGGCCAAAGGGAATGTTTTTGCTGTAAAATTTGCTAAATTGAACGCATGAATATCCGTATTTCTGCGATTGCATTGGCATGTTTGGTGGGTCTATCGTTCAGTGCTGACCCGCGAATGGAACAAGGTGCCCGTTTCGAGGCGAAAGGCGATTTTGAAATGGCGCTCGGTGAATACCGCGCTGTTCTGGCCGAAAATCCGAGAGATGCTGCTGCCTATTTTGCTGCTGCGCAAGTTCGCATGAAAATGAAGGATTACAGTGGGGCGCTTGCTAACTACCGCCTTGCTTATAAGTTTGAACCGACGATGAGCGCCGCCTACGAAGGTGCCGCCAAGGTTTATGAAGCTCTTGGTCAAAAGGCGAAGGCTGATGCCGAACGCGCCAAGGACCCGAAGAACAATCCGATTGTAGAAGAAACAGTTCAAGAAGTGGCGGCCCCTGCTGAAGCTCCCGCTGCAGCACCTGCTAAGGCTGAACCTGCTCCGGAACCTGTCAAGGTTGCCGAACCCAAGCCGGAACCGAAACCGGTTGAAGTGGCAAAGCCTGTTGAAAAGCCGGCAGAAGTGGCTAAGTCGGAACCTGCTAATGTGGCCGACGCCTCTTCGAATGACCCGTTTGAAAAGGGCAAGGCTCTTTATGCCGAAGGCAAGTATAAAGAAGCTGCTCCCATGTGGCGCGAAGTTTTGCGCAAGCAACCAGGACACGCTGGTGCGTATTTCTATGCTGGCCTTACCCGTTTCCAGCTCGGCGAATTGGACAAGGCTGAATTCAACTTGAAGAAGGGCCTTGAATACAAGGAAGAAGGCAACGATGCTAACTACATTCTTTCCTTGATTGCCCAGAAGAACAAGAAACCTGAACAGGAACTCAAGTTCTTGGCCGCCTACATGAAGAAGGCTGCTCCCAGCGCCAAGTATCGTGCTGCTGCCGAAGCTCGTATTGCTGAAATTAAGGCTGAAAAAGAAGCGAAGAATCAGCCTGCTGCTGTAGCAGCTCCGGCTACCGAAACGGTGGCAAAGGCAGAAGTGAAGGCTGCTGAACCCGCTCCGGTAAAGACGGTGGAAGAAGCTCCGGTTGCACAACCGAAGGTGGCCGACATTGCTGATGCTCCGTCTGGGGCTCCGACTCTTGCCAATGCAAACTTGCTCTACAGCGCTGGTAGCATTGAGTCTGCTGTCAAGATGTACAAGGCTTTGCTTGAAACCGAACAGCAACCCGAAGAACGCTACTTTACCATGTTGCAGTTGGGCAATGCTTACCGCGAACTTCGTGACTTCCACAGTGCAGTGGTGCGTTACCGCGAAGTGGTGCAGCAGTTCCCGGATTCTGACTGGGCTGCCGAAGCCGAACGCGCACTCGAAGATGCCGTGTGGCTCGAAAAGCACGCCTCCGAGTTACCGCGTCGTACGCGGTAAGACCGTTCGGCTCTATTGCGATCACGCGAATGTGACTTCGCCTCGCTCTCGTCTCCACGATTCGTTGATACGAATCGCTTGAGACTCACGGTAAATCTCTCGACTTTATTGCATTTAAAGCGCTTGCAACCCCTGTTGCAAGCGTTCTTTTTGCCTGCTACTTATTTTTTGCTTTGCGAAAAGCTGTCTTGAAAGTATATTTAAGAGGCAAGTGTTGGGTGAGGATTGGATATGAAAAAACGTTTTATAATCTCGAGTATTGTGGCTCTGTCGGCGTCTTTCGCGTTCGCCGATCCTCCGTCTAATTTTAGCGGTTGGGAAAAGGTTTTCGAAGATGATTTCGACGGCGCCAGCCTCGACAAGAAAAAGTGGAACCCCACGTACAACTGGGGCCCGACGCATAACCACCGCGCCTATTGTGCCGAAGAGAATGTGATTGTCTCTGACGGTACACTCAAACTTAAAGGCGAAAAGAAAGTTCACCCGAATGCCAACGGAAAAAAGGCGAAGTTCAACAACAAAGAAATTCCTGTAGACTACACGAGCGGTGCCATCGATACCAAGGGGCATTTCGAAGTCAAGTACGGCTACATCGAAGGCCGCTTCAAGGCGCCTTCGCAAAAGGGAACGTGGCCTGCCTTCTGGACTCTGCAAGACGGTTGGCCTCCTGAAATCGACATTTTGGAAATTCCGGCATCGCGCAAACAGCACCATTACTATTTGCATTACACTGACCCGAGCTGGTACAGCAGTCATGGTTCAGCGTGGGATCACGAAGCATCCTTCGGTGGTCATAAAGATGACGACGTGGATCGTTCTGCAGGATTCCACAACTACGGTGTGGAATGGGACGAAGGCACTCTCAGCTTTTACTTTGACGACAAACGCTTCGCAAGTTACAACCGCCCGACCGAAATCAAGCAGCTCGCAGCACAGTACATTATCGTGAATCTGGCTATTGGTGGCTGGGCAGGCGATGACATTGATATTACAACTGACAAACCCGCGTATTTTGAAGCGGACTGGGTGCGCGTGTGGCAAGCCAAACCCGCAAAGCCCGATACCGTGCGCATTATGTCGATGAATTTCGGCACGTGCATGGTCAGAACTGCTGAAGATAAGCTTGAACTTGGCGACTGCAAGGGCGACAATGCAGTTGTCACAATCACGCCGCTTTCTTCAACAACTTACCGCATCAACTTTGGCGACTTGTCCATTGACACTCCGAACGAATCGACTGATGCCGGCATTACGATGGGACTGTATAAGTGGAATGCGGGCGGACACCAGAAGGTCGTGATGGAAAAACAGTCCGGCTATGAAGGCTCCGTGGTGCGCATGAAAATGCAGCACAGCAACATGTACCTGCGTGCGACCACAGATGGTGAACGCGTGGTGCAGAGTTGGGCCGATGACTGGGAATGGAATCAGGTGTGGCGCTTGCTCGGCAAGGATGATGAAATTCCGACAAAGGATACGAATAAAACAGCGCTCGGCAATTTTGCAAGTGCATACGGAACTTCGGTCCATTATGCAGGCAATCATTTGTTTGTGGAACTCGGAAGCAATTTTGTGGGTGGTGCCAATGTGCGAATCCTTGATTTACAAGGTCGCGAAGTCATGCGCAAATATGCGGGCCATTCGGTGGCTCTCGATGTAAAATCACTTGCTCCGGGAATGTACCACGTGGTGGTGCAAAACAAAAACCGCACGGATATCCGGCGGTTCAGTAAATAAAATTATTTTTCGAAATGGAATACATGGCGGTTGTAGTTCGAAGTTAGCAGGTATTGCTTTTCGCGCTGCACCGTCATAAACATATTCACGAAATACATTCGAAGGCCTGTTACGGATTGTTCGAGATCCGTGAGGTTCATAATTTTTCCATCGTCCTTGATGACGATAAAGAAGTCGTCTTTTTTCATTTTGATGGAAACTTCCAAGAAAACCTTTTTTCCTTTGTTGCTTTCGAAAATGGTCATTCCAAGTTCTTCGATAAGCAGCATGGCCTTGAGCTTGCTTTTGTTGCTTACGGAACGGTGGTCCAAGAGCTTGCCAAAGTTGTCAAGGTAGTGAATCAGGTTCTTGGGGGTAAGGTCGATATCGTGTGTGTACCAGTAGTTTTCTTTGGAGAAATGCTCTAGGAGCAGCGGGAAGTGTTCCTTGCCGTAGAAAAGTAATTGGCAAGTAGCTCCTGCGCCGAGTGCTAAAAAGGGAGCGATTCCAAAGCCTAACCATACATATTCATGCCCGGTAAAGGTGTTCATGGCAATGACGCTAATCAAGGGGCATGCGAATGAAACAAGGAAAATGAACAGGAATGAAAGAAAGGGCTTTTCGTGAACGTGGAATGCCGCGTAGATTTTGACTATTGCGAGAGGCAAAATTCCGATGCCGCAGGCACGGATAGCGAATGCGGCTTCGATAGCGGTTTCTTCGGATTCAAAACTGAAAATTTTCGTGAGTAAAGGTGCGAAAAAGAGAAGGAATGACGTGGTAAGCAGACTCAGCTTGAAAATAGTCCAATTGACAAAGCGCATGGTCTGTACGATGCCTTTGTTGTTTTCTTCGCCGCGGTAAATGTTGATGAGCGGCTCGGCGGCCATCCAGACGCCATTGAATATGACGCTCAATTCAATGATTTCGTATACGATAGAAAGAATGGAGAACTTGGTGCTGCCAATGTGGCTTGCAAAATACAAGTTCATCACGCCGGCAAATAAGGCGAAGAATAAAAATTCGCAAGCTTCGGCCATGCTAAAGCGAATGACCGAGGCGATGTCGCGCATGTTAAAATGCCAAATGAATCGTAGCGAATTATGCTTTCTTGCAAAGTGCGTACTGAGAACAGATGTACTGAGAATGACTGAAATGACGGTGCCGAGCGCGATGCCGGACATTCCCCAATAATGACAGCATATACAAGATAAAATGACGTTCCCTAATAGCAGTGCCGCGTACGAAGCGTTGCATGTTTTGGTGTCGCCGTCCACATACACCATTTCTTGTAGGGTGTTGTTGAGCGGAATCAAGAAGGCGAGCCCCAAGAACCATCCGTAAAATTCATTCACGAACTGCATTTGCTCGGGTTCGACATTCATGTAGCTAAACAGGAAATGCTTGCCTATGGCAAAAGCGACGACCATTAAAATGCCGATACCAACCGAAAGAATAATGCTCTGCCCAAAGAATCGGTCCGCCTTATTCTTGTTCATGCGCCCCAGTTCAATGGAGTAGCAAACGAGGCTTCCGACCATGACGATCGAACTGGCGAATAGAATGACCGAAAAGAGAGGCGTAAAGAACGAAATGGCGGCAAGCGCGTTTTCGCCCAGCATTCGGGCGGCAACGATTTTATCGATAAAGATGTTTATGAATTCTGCACAAACAGAAAGCGATGCTGTTAGAAGCATGGACTTGAATCGTCTACCGCAAAATGTCTGGTTAATGCGCATAACGAATTCAATATAACAAGTTTTTCGAGGCTATACTATCTGCACCAGGAGTCCCTTTAGGTATTGGCCTTCGGGGAATGCCGTATTCACGGGGTGGTCGGCGGGTTGGCCGAAGCGTTCAATGATTTGAACGCGCCGTCTCGCATCGGCGGCGGCATCCGCGATAATCTTCTGGAATAAGTCCATTTCCATGAGTCCGGAACAGCTAAAGGTCGCGAGCATGCCGCCTTCGGCCAAAAGCTTCATGGCGAGCAAGTTAATGTCCTTGTAGCCGCGGGCGCCCTTCTGCAGGTTGTCCTTGCTTTCTACGAACTTGGGCGGGTCAAGTACGATGAGGTCGAAGGTTTCTGCCTTGTCGCGGCACTTGCGCAGGTACTGGAACACGTCGGCTTCCACATGGGTGGCGTGGGCGGTGCTGAGCTTGTTGCGCATGATGCCTTCCTTGGCGAGCTTGAGCGCGTCCTTGGAAACATCCACCTGATAAACTTTTTCGCAACCGCCGCGGAGAGCGTAGAGCCCGAAGCCGCCGGTATAGCAGAAACAGTTCAGAACCTTCTTGCCCTTGGAAATTTCACCAATGCGGCGGCGAGCGTCGCGCTGGTCCAGATAGTAACCGGTCTTGTGGCCGTTCTTTACATCGATGGGGAAGAGGATTCCGTTTTCGTTGATGATGACCGGTTCGTCCGGCACTTCGCCGTAGACGCAACCGGTGCGCAATTGCAGGCCTTCTTTCTTGCGTACGTCAGAATCACAGCGTTCATAGATGCCGCGGCAGTGCGTCTTTTCGGCGAGCAGTTCGTAAATGTCTTTGCGATGGACTTCGGCGCCGGCGGCGAGGATTTCGACGGAGTAAATGTCGGCGTACTTATCGATAATGCAACCCGGAATGCCGTCGTTCTCGGCGTTAATCAGGCGGAAGGCGGATTCCTTGTCTTCGATGTCAAAGCCGCGGCTCTTGCGGGCGGCAATGGCGCGGTCCAGCAAGTCGCTAAAGAATTCGCGGTCAATGTTTGCCTTTTCGCCGAACGTCCAGAAGCGCCCGCGGATCTGGGACTTGGGCGAGTAAGCCGCAAGACCCAGAAAATCGCTCTTGTAGCTGTAAACTTCAACGGTGTCGCCAAGTTCCGGGTCGCCGATAACTTCGTCAACGGCTCCACTAAAAATCCAGGGGTGATAACGCAGTGCGGACTTTTCGCGTCCGGCTTTCAAGGTAATTGCTTTCATGAGGGTAAATATAGTAACCTGCGGGGGCGCTTCTCGTCTATTATTCTATCTTTGCCGCCAAGATGTTTGAAAGCGTATTCGACAAATACCCCTTCTTTAGAGCAGTGCCTTGCGTGCTCTGCATGGCTATCATCTTTAAACTGTCTTCGCTCACGAATGAACAGCTTGAAGACTTTCCGCACATTTGGGATAAGCTTGCTCACTTTTGTGAATACGCCTCGCTTGCCGGTTGCTATGCCATGCTTTGGACCCGTAACGAATGGTCCAAACGCCAGTGGCTGCGTGTGCTGGTAGTGGGTATTCTTGCGCTTGCTTATGGTTGCACCGATGAATTCCACCAAAGTTTTGTCGATGGCCGCGACAGCAGTGTGCTGGACTTGGTGGCTGACTTGACCGGTGGCTTGATGGGTGGCGTTGTTTACGCCATTGTCACGCGAATCTTGAATCGCTTTGATCCGGTGCCGGAAAAGCAACCCGCCGCAGAAGACTAGAATTTTCCTAGCAATATTATTTCACGCTTGAGCTGGATGCCGAATTTCTCGGCGACTTTCTGCTGTACGAATTCGCTTAATTGCTTGATGTCGCCTGCGGTAGCGCCGCCTGCGTTCACGATAAAGTTCGCGTGTACGGTGCTGACTTCGGCGCCACCGATGCGGTAGCCCTTGAGGCCTGCTTGTTCAATGTAATAGCCCGGCGCGATTTGTTGCGGCATGTCGGCGGAGCCTTTGTCGAGGCGCTTGAAGGTGGAGCCTGCGTTCGGCATGTTGAGCGGCTGGCTTGCTTTGCGCTTGGCCATGCATTCGGCGAGTTCTGCTTCAAGGTCGGCGACCGTCTTGCCTTCTGCGTTGGCGGCGGGGAGCTGGAATGTCGCCGAGAGAATAATTGCTTTGTCCTTCTGGAAAATACTTTGTCTATACCCGAAGGCGCAGTCGGCGTTAGAAATTTCGCGAATGTTTCCGTCGCTGTCAAGAACGGTGACTTGCGTGCAACAGGTTCCAATTTCTTGGCCGTAGGCGCCCGCATTCATGTAAATTGCTCCGCCCAAGGTTCCGGGAATTCCGGCGAGCTTGTGGATGCCTGCAAAACCCAACTTGAGTACATTGCGGGCGAACCTGCCGAGCGGGGTAGCCGCTCCGACTTTGAATGCCCCGTTTCCGAGGTCCACGATTTCCGAAAATTCTCCGGCAAGCGTAATTACGACTCCGTCAAATCCCTTGTCCGAAACAAGCAGATTCGTGCCGTTTCCTAAAATAAAATAGGGAAGTCCCTTTTCGCGGGCGAGCGCGGTAGCGCTCTGAATGTCGTTTATGCATTCCGCCTTCACGTAATAGTGTGCGGACCCACCCACTTTAAAGGAGGTGTGCTTGCTCATCAATTCGTTTTCGAGAATCTGCATATTGTAAATATAGCTTTGCCAAGAAAAATTGTATATTACCTCGCGATGACTAACGAGGAACTGAAACAATTTAAGTCGGCGATTTCGATTACTGCCGTTGCACAGAGTCTAGGGGTAGATGTGTCCCATGGCAAGTGCCGTTGTTTCTTCCCGCAGCGCCACACGCATGGTGATCGTACGCCGTCGGTTTCAATTTCTGAAGAACGTGGAACGTTCCGTTGCTGGGTTTGCGACGATGTTCGTGGTGACGTGATTTCGTTGGTGCAAATTGTAAAGGACTGCAGTTTTGTCGAAGCGCTCGGCTGGCTTATGGCGCAATACCCGTTCTTGGTACCGCCCTCTGCTCGCAAAGAAATGGAGCGCCTGACCGAACGTGCACAGATGGCGCAAGGACATGCACCGGTGAATACTCGACCGATGCCCGAAATAGTCCGTCCAGAGGAACCTGAAGAACCACCCCTTGTTTCTGAAGACGACCGCAAGAAAATCATTCTTTCGTTCCTCAAGCGTTTAAGCCCTGTCGATAACACGCCTGCTGGCAAGTGGCTCGCACGCCGCCGCATATACAAGCCCGTGTGGGACAAGATGCTTTTGCGCACCATCAGCAATTACGAAGAGGTGAACAACAGCCTTAAGGCGGACTTTGGCGAAGAGGTGCTGAAGTACGTGGGTCTCTTTAACGACAAAGGGCATTTGCGTTACTACAAGCACCCGTTGATTTTTCCGTATCTGGACCCGCAGCGCAGAGCGTTCTATTTCCAATCGCGTGCTATCGATAACACGGTTGTGCCTAAGGAACTCAACTTGCGCGGTACCGTGCCGTACCCGTACAATATGGTGGCGCTGGACCAAAAGCCGGGCTGGGTTTATTTGTGCGAAGGTGTGGTCGACACGCTTACATTTTTAGGACAAAAGATTAATGCAGTCGGAATTCCTGGCGTTCGCAGCTTCAAAGTGGAGTGGTTGAATCTTTTTAGAAACAAAAATGTGGTACTTTGTCTGGATCACGATGAAGCGGGCCGCTCTGGTATGGAATATATTGGCAACTTGTTCACACAAGCGGGCATTCATAATGTAATTTTAGGCGAAGGTATGGAAAACTTGCCCACGGCCATGAAGGAAGGTGAAGACATCAATGATTGGTTCGGAGGAAAGAAGTAATGGATAAAGTGAAGTTGTATTTTGGTAAGGTCAAGGACTTTTTTAAGTGGTTCGTTGGAACCAAGTTTGCGAAGGTAGCTGGGTTTATACTCAAGTGGCTTTACCGAACGATCAATTTCATTATCCGCCAAGCGTTGCTGATTCTGATTATCTATTCTGCCATTTTCTCGGTGGCCGCCTCTTACGCTTTGTACCGTGCCTTTATTTACGGCTACGATATTTACGATGGTGTGGCGCAACTCAAGGATGCCCAGCCTGAAATGAGTAAGTACATGGAAGCTCTGCGCGATTCGAATCCGAATATCGAAATCAAGCATACCTATGTGCCGCTCGATTCTATTAGCCCGTACCTGCGCAAGGCTGTTATTGCAAGCGAAGACGCCGGATTCTATTTCCACCCGGGCTTTGACATTCGTGCCATTGCAGAAGCCTTGGATGCAAACCAGATAGCAGGGAAGACCAAGTTCGGAGGCTCTACGATTACGCAGCAGCTTGCGAAGAACCTGTTCTTGAGCGGGGAACGTTCCTTCAGCCGCAAGTTCAAGGAACTCGCATACGCCTTGTTGATGGAGCATGAACTCGGCAAGGACCGCATTCTGGAACTGTACTTGAATTACGCCCAGTGGGGAAAAGATATTTTCGGCTGCCAAGAAGCCTGCCGCACCTATTACAAGAAGAGTTGCGCCAAGTTGAGTGTAGACCAGGCAATCAACCTGGCTGCCATGCTCGCAAGCCCGGGCAAACACCACCCGCACATGCGCGAAAGCCAATTCATGGCCAAGCGCCGTGCCGTGATTTACCAGAACATGTTCCCCAAGAAGGACAGCGTGCTGGTGGATTCATTGCGCCAGCTGATGGCCCCGCCGCCGAAAGACAGCTCCGCCAAGGGCTCCAAGGCATCGGAAAAATCTATAGAAAAAGGCTCGGCTAAAAACCTGGACAAAAAGCCCGAAAAGGCTGCGGAGAAAAATTCGTCGAAGACCTCTGAAAAGTCAGCGAAAGCTCCCGCGAAAGCCTCTACAAAAAAGAAATAAAAGTTTCTATATTTGACTTGTCTAAAATTTTCTTAAAGGACGCTAAAAATGGCTAAGAAAGAATCCAAGAAGAAGGTTGTCCTCGCTTATAGCGGTGGACTCGATACTTCCATCATCATCCCCTGGCTCAAGGAAAACTACGACTGCGAAGTGATCGCTTTCGCTGCCGACCTCGGTCAGAACGACTTCCCGGACGCTAAGGCCCTCGAAGACAAGGCTCTCAAGACTGGCGCTTCCAAGTGCTACGTTCTTGACCTCAAGAAGGAATTCCTTGAAGACTACGTTTGGCCGACCGTTCGCGCCGGTGCCAAGTACGAAGGTACCTACCTCCTGGGTACTTCTTTCGCCCGTCCGCTCATCGCCAAGTACCAGGTTAAGATTGCTGAAAAGGAAGGTGCCTACGCTGTTGCTCACGGTGCTACCGGTAAGGGTAACGACCAGGTCCGTTTCGAACTGACCTACGCCGCTCTCAACCCGAAGCTCGAAATCATCGCTCCGTGGAAGGACCCGAAGTGGACGTTCCATAGCCGCGAAGACGCTATCGACTACGCTGCCGCTCACAAGATTCCGCTGAACGGCATCAGCAAGAAGAAGATTTACTCCGAAGACGGTAACCTGTGGCACCTCTCTCACGAAGGTGGCGTTTTGGAATTCCCGGAACAGGAACACAAGTACGAATTCCTCAAGCACACCAACACGTATGAAAAGGCCCCGAACAAGGCTGATCACGTGACGATTACCTTCGATAAGGGTAATCCGGTGGCTATCGACGGCAAGAAGATGGGTGCTGTCGAACTCCTCGAATACCTGAACAAAATTGGCGGCAAGAACGCTTGCGGTCTCTTGGACATCGTTGAAAACCGCCTCGTCGGCCTCAAGAGCCGCGGCGTGTACGAAACTCCGGGTGGCACGCTCCTGTACAAGGCTCACGAATGCCTGCAGCAGCTCGTGCTCGACAAGGAAACTTTGTTCGAAGCCCAGAAGATGTCTATGACGTACGCGAACCTCGTGTACAATGGCCAGTGGTTCACTCCGCTCCGCCAGGCTATGGACGCCTTCTTCGCTGAAGTGAACAAGGTTGTTACCGGTGACGTGACCCTCAAGCTCTATAAGGGTAACATCATTCCGGCTGGCATCAAGAGCCCCTACAGCCTCTACGACATGGGCCTCGGTGGATTCACCGACGTTGACATGTACGACCAGAAGGACGCAACGGGCTTCATCCGCTGCTACGGCCTCCCGCTCAAGACGCGCGCTCTGTTGCTTGGCAACAAGACCAACGTCGACTTCGGTAAGCCGGTTGTGCTCCCGAAGAAGTAGTCGGTAAAGACATTCGTCAAAAAAATCCTCGGTTTTAAAAACCGAGGATTTTTTTACTTCTTACTTCCTACTAAAATTCGTACATGTACCCAGCTCCCCATAGGAGCTTCTTGGTGTCATGTTCTCTGTAGCGATTAACGGGTACGCTAATTTGTGTGTACAGCCCGTAAAAGTGCGTCCAAAGTTCTATCGAAATGTCGGCGGTTTCTTTGTAGTTGTAAGGCAACGCATACATCGCGTTGTTTGCCTTGTTTAGGGCTCGGTGCATTTCGTTTGGAGACTCGGCGTATTCGTAGCCACCGCTAACGCCTGCATCCATGTGGAACGGGAAATCCTTGAAAAAGGTCCAAAGCAAACTCCCGCGAACGCCGCACCAATAGTCGTTAGGCCCGTTGTGAAAACCCATTCCTTGTACGTAAAGCATTAAATTGCTGTAACCGACGCCACCAATCAGTACAACTGGCGTTTGGTTGCGAAGGCCTGCGCCAATGCTAAAACGCCATTCACTAGCGTGGCTAATGACCGTGACAAAAAGGACTACAAAAAATAGAGTTCTAAAAACAGCGCGAAACATAGTTCAAATATAGCCAAAACATATAATTATACTCGCAAAAACCTGTTTTTATTCCTATATTGTTTTGTGTAAAACTCGGCTCGCCGTAGCACGGGCCACAAAAAAGGAATCAATATGAAGATGAAATCACTTATCAAGGCTTGCGCATTTGCTTGCGCTTTCGCCGCTCCTGCAATGGCTGAAGGTGGCATGTTCGAAGGGGCTCTCCCGGAAAACTGGACTGCCGACGTTGTCGCAGCAGTTCGCTATAACTGGTACAACTTCAGCAATTGGCAGAAGGACGGTACCTCGAACTACACTTGGCTCGTGACTTACGATGCCGACGTGCAGGGTAAGTGGAAGGTCGCCAACTGGCGTAACCTCATCGACATCGATCTCGGCCAGACTTGGACTAAGGGCGTGGGTAAGCGCAAGTCCAGTGACCGCCTCTTCTGGGAATCTATGCTTGACTTCAATTTGAGCGAAGTTCTGAAACCTTACATTGGTAACCGTTTCGAAACCCAGTTCATGAAGGGTTATGAATACAGCGAAGACGAAGAAGGTAACGAAGTCAAGAAGGATATTTCTAGCTTCATGGATCCGGCCTACGAAACTCAGGTTGCCGGTCTTGCTTACATCCCGAACGAAAACTTCTCTCAGCGCCTCGGCTTTGCTAACCGCATGACCATTTCTCACGGTTACGGCTATGCAGACGATCCGGACACCAAGAAGTTTGAAAAGTTCCGTGACGAACCCGGTCTCGAATCTATCACCGAAGCCAAGTATGCTTTCTCTGACATTGTGAGCTTCAAGACCCGTCTGTGGGCCTTCTGCAACTTTGAAGGTGTCGAAAAGATCGATGGCCTTTGGGAAAACTTGCTCTCTGTGATGATTGCACCGCTCGTTGAACTCCAGGTTGGCTTTGATATGGCCTACGACTGGGATCTCGACGAAGACGCTCAGTACAAGAGCATGGTGCTCTTCGGCCTGACCTGGCGCTGGTTTTAATCGCAGAACCTAAAATATCAAAAAAAAGAACCCGGCTTTTTGTCGGGTTTCTTTTTTTGCAAAATCAACTAAGTTCTGCTAACTAAGTTCTGCCTTCTAAATCCGCTTTCATGGCGCGGATGGCATTTCCGCGGTGGCTGATGCCTTTCTTTTCCGCAAGTTCCATTTGAGCGAAGGTGCGGTCGAATCCGTCGGGAACGAATAGCGGGTCGTAACCGAATCCCATGTCGCCAACGGGGGCGAAGTTGATTTGTCCGCGGCATTCGCCTTCGTAAATCTTGGGCTCGCTCACGGTCCATTTGCCGTCCACTTCGGCGACTTTCTGGTAAGAGAGCGCGCAGAAATAGCGGGCGCTGCGGTCTTTGACGCCTTCGAGCTTTTGCATGAGCTTGTCGTTGTTCGCTTGATCGTTGCCATGGTAGCCGCAGTAGCGGGCGCTGTAAATGCCCGGTTCACCGTTCAATGCGAATACTTCCAAGCCGGAATCGTCTGCAAGCACGCTTGCTTCGATATGCTTTTCGCAAAGCCACTTGGCCACTGTGCTAGACTTGATGATGGCGTTTGCTTCGAATGAATCGCCGTCTTCAACAATGTCGTCAGTGAATCCAATGTCCTTGAGCGTCTTGAATTCCTTATTCTCGGTTCCGAGAATGTGCGCAAAATCCCTAATCTTCCCGGGATTTCCCGTCGCGATAACGAATAAATGTTTCATATATAATTTGATTCCCGATACTTAGTTCTAGAATTTTTAATTCCGAACTCTGAATTCCGAATTCTGAATTAGTAGTGTTCCGGTTTCATCACGATAAGAATCGCGTCGACAACGACACCTACGCCACAGAGACCGCCTGTGCAAAGCCAAAGGATTCCAGTCCAGATTTTACCTTCGTAAAAACGGTGCAGTCCCAGGTAACCGAGCAAAATGCAAAGGGCGAGGGCAATCCATTTGTTATGTTCACCTTGTGCGGCCATAAAGTCTCCTTGGTTTAAGGCAGCCCAAATATAGAAAATCGCGACCCTAGAATTATTTGCTACATTGGAGTTAAATCTATGCTCCACGTATTTAAACATGAACTTCGACTGATTTTTAGGGACCCGCGCTTCTGGATTCCGTTCATCATTCCGCCGGTGATTCTGGCGGCAAGCCAGGGCATTGCCGTGTCGCGTTACGGCGGGCAGATTATGCAGGGCATGCAGGGCTACATGATGCTCTTGCTCGGTTGCCTCATGGCGCCCATGGGTTCGCCTTTGGCAGGGGATTCCTTCGCGGGCGAGCGCGAACGCAATTCGCTTGAACTTTTACAGCTAGCCCCCATTGCGCCGGCAAAACTCTTTTGGGGAAAGCTCTTGGCAATCCTTCCGTTCCCGGTGGTTTTTGCATTGCTTGCGCAGCTCGGCTACTGGGTGTCGCATCCTGAAATTTCGACGATGTCTGCGGTGGCGTCCGTTCTTGGGGCGCTTTCGGCAGTCCTTCTCACGACCTCGTTTGCCTTGGTTGTGTCTTTGCGAGTCAAGACGGTTCGTGCAGCGACGCATATTACGTTGTTCCTTATCGTGCCGCTCTTGCTGTTGGTGCAGCTCGGTCACGAGGCCTTTTTGAGTGGGCTCTTCGTGCCTATTGTAACGCTTGTCGTGTCGGTCTTATTGAGTATTGCGGCGACCTACATGAGCATGCGCAAGTTTGTAAGCTTATAATGTAATAAAGGAGTTTTATGAGAAAAAGTCTTTTCGCCCTCGGATTCTTGGTGTTTGCGCTAGCCTTTACAGCGTGCGGAGATTCTTCATCCGGAGTGTCCGATTCAAATTTGTCTAACGATGGAAAAACTTCTGCAAAAAGTAGCTTCCCCCAAAATGGCGATCCGGACTTTTATTGTGAAGTAACTAGTGGAACCGATGAAGATGGTAAAACCTTTGGGCAGATCAAGGTGAATATTCCGAACTACAAGGGACATGTAGAAAGAATTGCTTTTGATGAAGCCGGTAATGGTACGCAATATTATGAAGAATCCTATTACAATTTGAATTCATATAATAAAAGGGCTATGTGCCTTGAATTCGAACAGGGTATCGAAGAAAAGTCAAGGAAGAAGAATTTTACCGAAACATACTGCGAAAACGGAGTCTCTTACTTTGTAATATCTTTCCAGGACGCACCCATAGATCATCTTGCGCAGCATGCGAATGAGTACAAAGAAGATTGCGAACAGTATAGGCGCGAGTGGGAAGACGGCGAATTCGACGAATTTCAGAAATAACGTTAGTCTTTCAAGTAAATGCTTCGCCCGTTATTCAACATCAGAATGACGGGTAATTTTTTTGCTGTAAAAATGCCGTCGTTCAAGATGCCGCGTTCTATCAATTGACCGTTCAGGCTGAAAGCCTTGTACGGAGTGTTGCTCGCGACATCTGCGATATGGTAGCGGTTGGAACCAACTCGAGTGAATTTGGCTTCTCGGGGTAGTCTTGAAATTTGCAGCGCTGTAATATCCTCGGCGGGGAACTTGTAATCTGGGCAAGTGTTCAGCGTATCGAGAAGGATGGTGAACTCGCCGGCAACGGCTGCAAGTGCAAGAGGCATGTCGACCATGTCGACGTCTTTCCTGCCCTTTTCGGGCGGATTGAATTCGCAACCGGCGTAACCGAGATCTTTGCTGTAGAACCGCTGGCACAATTCAAATACATGCGTCACGAGGGAATCCGCCTGTTCCGCCGTGCCCCTGAAAACGCCGGCATTCTGCAGGCGCGGAAACTCGTCTTTGTACACGTCTTTGTGCTTCACAGTGAAAAGCGAGTCTGCGCGTGTGCTCTCGTCTTCAGAATAGGTGACTCGTGCCACCTTGACCACCTTCTCGGTGACAATCACGATCATGGTGGAATCCAGTTCGGATCTGTACACCCATGCCGTATCGGTGCCGGAGGCGTTCTTGACGGCGGGCTCGCGCTGGCTCATTTTGGAAAGGTCCAGATAGCTGTCCTCGAACAGGTAGAGCGCTGTCGCCGGGTACCCTAGGTAAGGATCAGTGCTGCCACCTGTGCCTTGATGGTGGGTGACGTTACATTCTGCAGCCTGTAAGGTTGTGGCTCCGATGCTAGCGGCAAATACGCCTGCAAATAGAATTTTGGTGAAATTCATACTCTTTTCTCCTTTTAGTCTATCTCCAGAAAATAGTAAAAAAAGAGAGCAATTTTCGAGCCTGTCAAAAACGAGTGATTTGAGTCAATGAAAAATGAAAAGAGGTGCCCGCATGGGGCACCTCTTTAAATTGGATTGTCGCTGCGACTACTTAAGTTCCTTAAGTGCAGCCTCATTTTTAGCAATAATGTGTACTTTCGCTTCGCTCAAGTACCAAATGCTGGGCTCGGTCATATCCATGCAAGCATGGCTGCGACTCTCGCCCTACGCATTTGTCCTGTCGAGAAATTATTGCAAGTCCTTAAGGGCTGCTTCATCCTTTGCAATAATTTCTCTCTGCGTAGCGAGCTTCGTCCTTTCGGCGTTCACGACTGCTTCGGGGGCGCCACTGACGAACTTCTGGTTCGAAAGCTTCTTCTCGATGCTGGCAGCGAATGCCTTGGCCTTCTCGATTTCCTTTTCGAGGCGGGCGATTTCTGCTGCCGGGTCGAGGATGCCTTCCAGCGGGATGTAGAGTTCGCCACCGGGCACCACGGCACTGGCGCTGAACTTCGGCTTGGCGGCCTTCACGGCAACGCTCAGGTCAGAAAGACCCGAAAGTTCGGTGATGATTGCCATGCAGTCCTTCACGCTTGCTTCCGTCGCGGCGTCGTCCACGCTCACCACGGCGCTGAGCTTGGTGGCGGGGCTCACGTTGTAGCGGCCACGCACGCCACGCACGCTTTCCACCACGGCGAATGCCTGGTCGAATGCGGCTTCGATCTTCGCGTCAATGAGCGATTCGTCGGCCTTGGGCCATGCGCGGCTGATCACCATTTCGCTGCCCTGGAACAGGATGCTGTTGAGCTCTTCGGTGATGAACGGCATCACCGGGTGGAGCAGGTCAAGCACGTTCTTCAGCACGTAGCTGAGGATGGCCATGGCGTTCTTCTTTTCGGCGGTGAGCGTCTCGCTGTTGATCACGGACTTCTTGATTTCCAGGTAGCTGGAGCAGACGTCGTCCCACACGAAGCGGTACAGGAACCCGGCGAGCTCGGCGAAGTGGTATTCTTCGAGCATGCGGGTGGCATCCTTGATGGTCGTCTGCAGGCGGCTCAAAATCCACTTGTCTTCGAGCGCGAACAAGTTCTTGTCCATCGGGAGTTCGGCGGCAAGCGCACCGGCCTGTTCCAGCTGCGGGTAAAGGAAGCGGCAGGCGTTCCACAGCTTGTTGCTGAAGTTACGGCCGATTTCGAACTTTTCGCTGGTGTTGATTTCGCGGCCATCCGGCTGCTTTTCCTTCTTCACCGGCAGGCGCACGTCCTGGTTGTCGGTGCAGAGGCTTGCCATCACAAAGCGCAGGGCGTCGGTACCGTACTTCTCTTCGATATCCATCGGGTCCACGCCGTTGCCCTTGGACTTGCTCATGGTCTGGCCATTGCCGTCCAGAATCTTCGGGTGGATGTACACCGTGTGGAACGGAACCGTACCCATGTTTTCCTGGCTAAAGAGCACCATGCGGGCGACCCACAGCGTAATGATGTCGCGGCTCGTCACGAGCACGCTGGTGGGGTAGTAGCGCTTGAGCGTGTCGGTATTTTCCGGCCAGCCCATGGTGGAGTGCGGCCACAAGCCACTGGAGAACCACGTGTCGAGCACGTCTTCTTCCTGCTTGAGCACGCGACCCGGAACAGCATCTTCCTTCAGGTCTTCTTCCTGGCTGCACACCAGGTAACCGCCGTTTTCGGCCTTGTAGAAGTAGATGTCGTCGCGGCCCGCGAATGCGGCCTTCAGTTCGTCTTCGCTAGCGTCGGTGTGCCAGATAGGAATGCGGTGGCCCCACCAGAGCTGACGGCTGATGCACCAGTCGCGCTTTTCGGCAAGCCAGTCCAGATACTTGTTGGCGTAACGTTCGGGGATAATCTTGATTTCGCCCGACTTCACGGCGTTCATCGCGTTTTCGGCGAGCACGTCCATCTTCACGAACCACTGGTCGCTGAGGTACGGCTCAATCACAGTCTTGGAACGGTCGGAGTGGCCCACGTCCATTTCGTGGTCTTCCACCTTGATCAAAAGTCCGAGTTCTTCGAGACCAGCCACCACGGCGTCGCGTGCGGCCTGGCCCTTGAGACCCTGGAACTTGCCGGCGTTTTCGTTCAAGCTGCCGTCATCGTTCATGATGTTGATCATCGGGAGCTTGTGGCGCAGACCCGTCGCATAGTCGTTCGGGTCATGAGCCGGAGTCACCTTCACGGAACCCGTACCGAAGTCCTTGTCCACCAAGATAGCGTCGGCAATCACCGGGATTTCGCGGTCAACGAACGGCACCTTCAGCATCTTGCCGATGTACTGCGCATAGCGTTCGTCGTTCGGGTGCACGGCGAGGGCGGTATCGCCCATGATCGTTTCCGGACGGGTTGTCGAAACGGGGATAAATCCCGAACCGTCGGCCAGAGGATACTTGAATGTCCAGAAGTGGCCCTTCACGTGTTCGTAGTAGATTTCGTCGTCGGCAACGGCGGTCTGGAGCTTGGTATCCCAGTTCACCAGGCGTTTGCCACGGTAAATCAGGCCCTTCTTGAACAGGTTGAAGAAGGCGTGACGCACGGCCTTCGCGCAGACCGGGTCGAGCGTGAAGCGCTGACGGCTCCAGTCGCAGCTGACGCCCAGGCTCTTGAGCTGCTTCGTGATGCGGGCTTCGTATTCGTCCTTCCATTTCCAGATGCGTTCCACCAGCGCGTCGCGGCCGATGTCGTGGCGGGTCTTGTGTTCGTCCTGGAAAAGGCGCTTTTCGACGACTGCCTGCGTGGCGATACCGGCGTGGTCCGTACCCGGAATCCACAGCGTGTCGCGGCCCGTCTTACGGCGGTAGCGTACCAAAATGTCCTGGAGCGTATCGTTCAGCGCATGTCCCAAATGGAGTGCGCCGGTAACGTTCGGGGGCGGAATCACGACCGAGAACGGTTCGCCCTTTCCGCTGGGTGCAAAACTGTTATTCTCTGCCCAGGTTTTATGCCATCGGGCTTCCACATCTTTAGAATTGTAACGAGTTTCCATAGTGCGGGCAAATTTAGAAATTCTCACACATTATGGCAAAAAGGATTATACAAAAAGGGGAGGGGAAAGCCTTGGTCTTTCGCTCTAGACCTTATATACTTTCCGCTTTTCGGCAACGGCGCAAGGCACGGAACTTCGCTTACGCCTGAATTTGACCTTGGGAATAAGCTGCATTTGAATTCCCAAGGCGGCAAGTACTTTGAATACTGTTTCAAAACGTGGGTGGGCCTTTTCATCAAGAGCCTTGTAGAGACTTTCCCGACCTAGTCCGGATACCTCGGCGATTTTTGCCATTCCTTTGCTACGGGCTACATGTCCAATTGCCCGCAGTAACAGAGCCGGATCATTTTCTCGACAAATCAAATTGAGATATTCGGCAACCATTTCCTCGCTGTCAAGGTATTCCGCGATGTCCAAATGTGTGATTTCATTTTTTTTCATTTTTGATTCCTTGCCAAATGTTTTTTGCCTTTATGATGTCGTAATCCTGCGATGATTTGTTGCCTCCAATCAAGAGGATTACGATTGCTTCGCCGTCTTTTGCAAAATAAAGTCTGTAGCCTGGTCCGTAATCGATGCGCATCTCTAAAACACCGTTTCCGACCGATTTAAAGTCTCCTAGATTGCCTTCTTCGACCTGAGTCAATCGGGAGAGAATGTGCGCTTTTGCTCGGAAATCACGTAATTTTCGCATCCATTTTTTGAACTCGGCTGTTTGATTTACAATCATTCAGTTTCTCCAAATGTATCTAATTGGATACTTTTTGTCAAGTCAGGGATGTTTAAACCAAAAAGAATTTTTTTGCTTTGATGAAACTGCGTATTTCTTGTGATTTAGCTGAAATTAGCGTCCGTATCGGCATCGTTTTTTTATTCATCATTAACTCCTTTGACGTACAAGCAAAAAAAACGCCAAGCTATACATTTGTACACTATAATATAAATCAAAATAAATGGTTTGTCAATAGTAACTTGTATTTTTTTGATTGGATGGGGAATGCCTTCCCCTCGCTCGCACTACGTTGCTCACTCCCCCTTCTAGCGGGGCCTGCCGGCCCCGCAACGCCCCGTTATTTGTTCGCAAAGCAAAGCTGACATGAGTAAACTTCATAATCTTGAATACTTTTTATTAAATTTCTTGATATGGAAATAGGTTTTGTCCATTTTTCTTCTGAAGAACGCCGCAGGGTAAATAACGCTCTACAACGATTGCGAGAACAGGGATCCGTCGATGAATTAGGTATTGGACGCGTTAGGGACGCTTTCGCCGACCTTTTATTTCCTGGCATATCAACACTGCAACACCATGCAAAATATTTTGCAGTATTGCCTCAATTGTACCATTTAGCACAGAAAGAAACTTACAAAAGCCCCCGCGATGTAAAAGCCAAAATAATAGAGCTAGAAATTAAATTAACCAAAAATCTTGTAGCGGGCTCGGAACCAGGAACTGGTGGCATCACAGGCAGCAGTGTTGTTGAAGGCAGCAAGTATGTCAAGTATAATCCAACGTACATCTATTGGACAGGATTAGTCGCATTCGGCATCATGAAAGAGTCCGGATCTCTATACAATTTGATCTACGATTACTCCCGACATGAAAAAACCGTAAAATACAGAGGCAACGAGGCCGAAGAAGGTGGAATAGATGATGATGGAGGTGATGGAACCGTCGCTTTCTATTCTAAACCTACATGTAATTTTGACATTAATAAAAAGATGAACATAAAGCTGAACAATAGTGAAGCCTTGTTTATCAAGCGACATATTATATCTTCGGAGAAAACTCGAAAAACGCTGCTTGCTTATTTTTTGGAACATGATGAGATTACAAACAGAAATAATAGTTTTTTAGATTTTGACATCTCGCAAATTCAAGACTTGAACATTCGCAAACAACTTGAATTAGCGAGAAAATTCACTCGCTTTATATTCCCTATGCATGTACGCTACAATTATATCTACGCAGACGGATGTGGCAATGAATTGGCAAAGAATGAATTGCACAACCAGTTTCTGGAAGAATTAGATAAATCAAATGACGTACATAATAAAGAAACGTTGAGTGAAATTTTCTCATTCCTTGGCAGCAATCTGAATGATCCTAGTATACGGTTTTTCTGCGAGAAAGCGTTAAACGCGACGCATGAAGGCAAATCAACAGGCGATTTTTCAAAATTGGATGATATTTTAGTTGACCGAGAAAGAGATATTAAGGGAAATGTTCGCTATAAATTACGACATCCTGCGGCCTATTCTTTTGATCCAAACCATCTAGTGCATTACCACCATCTTACATACCGATGGGAAACGGCATGGACAATGGTAAATGAAATTTGTGAAGGGCTAGGAGTGGGCAATGGCTGACTCGTATTTCAAAAGTCTGATGTATGGAGATATGCTTAATTCGCCCGGCTATGAAGTTGAATTTGCGGTCGGATTGACTTATTCTTTGGATCTCGAAACGCTCATTTCTGTTCCCATTTCCTTTGGAATGCTTGGCGATTCAGAAGACTTTGCCAAGCAATCTCCTGCTTGTTTATTGGCTGCAATCCGTAAGAGTAGTGATAAAATCGCAGTCTTCTGCAATCCAAGTAGTATAAAGGTGCCAAGAGATTGCCGTACTGTATATTCTCTGCTAGAAAACAGCATTTTTCCTGTCAAGCAGAAAGGAAATTTCCATCCAAAACTTTGGGCAATTCAGGAAGTCAATAAAGAAGGATGCCAAAGAATAAAACTTGTGGTTTTGAGCCGAAATTTGACTTTTGACGACAGCCTTGATATCGTGGTAACTTTAACAGGCGATGTAACCGGAAGTGTCAGGAATAAATCGAAATACATGCCCGTAGTCAACTTACTAGATTGGGTAGCAAAATTTGCATCACCTAAAAAACGAGAAATGGTCCGCAAACTATGTGACAGTTTGTGCCGTGTCGATAAATTTGTCGTAGACGAGCCTTTTGACGATTACGAATTCTACGCTTTCAACCCTGCTATAAACGGGTTAATGAAACAAGAAAACGTTTACGATGAAATGCAGGGCCGTGACATGATTGTTTTTTCCCCATTTATTGACGAAAAAACTCTAAAATGGCTTTTTGAAAAAGCTAACAGGAAGCATCTTGTCACTCGCCGAAACAATATAACTCAAAACGTTCATGACCTTATGGGCTTAGGCAACATTTTTGCCGTAAATGAGAACCTTATAGACGACGAAGAAGCAAAAGTTGATTTACATGCAAAAATGTATTTCGTTTCAAAGGACGGCAATAACAACCTTTATCTAGGCTCAGCAAACGCAACGCATAATGCTTTTAACCGTAATACGGAACTACTTTTGCGTTTGCATTATATGCCTTATAAGGCTAGTTTCGACAAATTCAAGGAAACCATGCTAGGTGAAGAAGAAAACCAGTATGTTCCTGTAGACACCATATTTGCCGATGACTGCGCAAGAGAATTAACCGCAGAAGAAATTGCCTTTGGCGAAGCCATTCGCAATATAGATCATGCCAAAGTGGTAAAGACCGGGGACCAATATGACACAATTGTCTACTTCAAAAAATGCGAGTGGGATGTCGATGTGTTCATAACGCCGTTGCAAGGTCCTGCAAACAAGCCCTATATTGAAGTTTCAGCCGAAACGAAGATTTCGGGAATGCTTTTGAAGGACTTGTCGGAATTCTATATCTTGACGGCCGGAAAAGACCCGAAGACACAACAACGTTCTGTCGTAAAAATCCGCACAGAGGGGATTCCCGAAGAACGTGATAATGCCATATTCCAGAGTATCGTAGATACGGAGAACAAGTTTATCAACTACGTATCCATCCTTTTATCCGACCATCCCCAAGAAATTCTTTTCAATAAAAAGGAACAGGAACGGCTCTTAGGAAACAAAGTTCTCGGAAAAGACTCCTCTGTAACAGCTTCACTTTATGAAGAAATGTTGAATGCTGTTTCCAATGATCCAGACCGATTAGATATTATAAAACAAGATTTGAACAAGTTTGGCAACAAGGTTCCTGAATCGTTCAAGACAATGCTTGATGTTTTCCTGGAAGCACGGAAATATGTGAGGTAGTATGCTAAAAGAACCAAAAGATTTTCAGCTAGCTACCGCAAACCGTATTTTGGAAGTTTTCCAAAACGGTCAAAAACGCGTTCTATTGGCCGATGAAGTTGGCCTTGGAAAAACCGTTGTAGCGAGTAAAGTTATCAAGATAGTCGGCGAATGGCATCGTACAGATCCCAACATTCTAGACGACCATTTCAAGGTTGTCTACGTATGCTCTAATGCGAATATCGCTAACCAAAATGCACACACTCTTGGTGTTGATGATACTCTAGATATTAGCGAAAGTCGACTTTCGATGCAACACCTTTCCATATACCAAAAAGCGGGGAAGGACCATGCCTATGAACAGTTAATTCCGTTAACTCCTTCAACATCTTTCTCCATGACCCTTGGGTGTGGAAATAAGAGAGAACGAGCTCTGCTTTATGTGTTATTGAGCCGTTTAGACTATTTCTCTGACGTTCAGCAGAGATTTTCCAAATTCATGAGAATGAATGTAGAGAATGGTTGGGAGGGGTGGATTGAAGAATATGAGAATCAAGTCGTCAAATGCGATGCCAATGGCAGCAATTATCTAGAGGAAATGAATGCCGCGCTAAAAGATATTCTTGCGCGAGAAGATAATTCCGATATTATTCCTAGCATACTCAAGATACTTGAGGAAAAATATCCATCCTATATTTGCAAAGAATCTAAAATCTTGATTAACAGGCTTCGCCGTATTTTCGCAGAGATAAGTCTCGCGAAAATGGACCCAGATTTAGTCATCATGGACGAATTCCAACGGTTTAGGAATCTGATCGATGAACCTGATGACAATAGTGAAACCAACATGTTGGTAAAGAAGTTCTTTGGAAACCCCAATACAAAGATTCTTCTATTGTCGGCAACACCCTATAAACCTTATAGTACACTTGAAGAACTGAACGAGAATAATGTTGACGAGCAATATCAAGATTTTCTTTCGTTGATGAAATTCTTGCACACCGAGGGCGAAGACATATCGAAATACGGAAAATTTCAGCAGGTTTGGGAATCCTATTCTAAGAACCTTTCACAATTAGATGGTGAAAACTACACAATTCTCAAGGCAAGTAAGAATAAAGCAGAAGAAGCCATGTATAGGGTCATGTGCCGAACAGAAAGAATCAACACTGGAATTGTAGATGACTCCAAAGCACTAGAAATCCCGATAAAAATTGGAGATATTCTTTCATATAACCAGTTGCAACGGATTATGGATGCAAGCTACGAAAGCGATTTGAAAAAGAAGAATAATCGCGCCCATACCTACAAAGTCCCCGTTGAGTATATAAAATCTACTCCCTTTGTCCTTTCTTTTACCGATGATTACGATTTAAAGAAACATCTCTTTGAGAAGTCTTTCAAAGATGACGAATTTGCCTTGTTGGATTTCGTGAAAAAGCATCGCAAGTATATGCTGACCCAAAGCAACATATACAACTACAACGAACTTGATTCCAATAACGCAAGACTCGAGTATTTGAAAAAATTGCTATTTGAAGATTCCCAAAGCGAGTGCTTACTTTGGGTTCCCGCCTCACATCCGTATTACAAGAATGTGGGCGGCATTTTTGAGAAGAACAAGGATTTTTCAAAAATCTTGGTGTTTTCGGCCTGGGCAATGGTTCCTAGGATGCTTGCAACACTGTTAAGCTATGAGGCCGAACGCCTTACTATCGGGAAACGCAGGGAATTGACTTACGAAGGGAAACGCGGCGTTAAATACGGTTTCCAAAACGAGCATGGTAAAGCTATAGTCAAATTTGTCTCCCCGAAGATTGCAGAATTGTATAATCCTCAGGAATACTATGGTTGGGATTTAAAAGATGTTTCTTCAGCCATCCGTCGCAAAGTCAATGAATTATTAGATTCCGTTGCCGAAAAGTATTCCTTGGAGCGGCATGGCAACAATACCGCTATTGGCATGCATCGTTTGCTATTCCTTATTGAAGGTTGGGAATATACCGAAGAATTTGAGGATAATAACTCTCTTCTCTCCATTCCTGATTATGCTGCAGATGTTTTGACAAATGTGGCGATAGCATCTCCGGCTAGCTGTTTTTACCGTATTTTCAAAAATGAAACAAATAGGGCGGAAATCGCTGAAGAATGTGCAGAAGAGTTTGTAGCCATGTTCAATCGACGCGAAAGCGCTGCTGCCATCTACAAGATCAACAATCGCAAAGATGACAGCTATTATGAATATGTCCTCGATTATTGCGTCAAGGGAAATTTGCAGGCCGTGTTGGACGAATATGCATTCATGATAGGCAAAGAAGGTGAAGAACTCAAAGAAGAACTGCTTGACGGTTTTGTTGGCGGCGAATCCAGTTTGCAGGTTGATACCTATACACCAACGGGGCGAGCTCCATTCAGAATGCGAACTCATTATGCACTGAGTTATGCAAATACAAAACTAGATGACAAAACAATAAGCCGAAATTTGAATGTGCAGAAGGTGTTCAATTCACCCTTCCGACCTTTCGTTCTTGCTAGTACATCTGTCGGTCAAGAAGGGCTTGATTTTCATAAATATGCACGCAAGGTAATGCATTGGAACCTTCCGGCAAATCCGGTGGAACTGGAACAGCGCGAAGGTCGTGTAAACCGATTCTTGAATCTTTCTGTTCGCCGTAATGTGGCACATAAATACGGCCAATTATTTGACTGGAACGAAATGCTTGAGGCAGCAAAGCGTGATTACAAGGAAAATGACTGCGAAATGGTCCCGTATTGGTACTTACCGCCAAAAATGCTTGAAGATATGCGTCAAGAAGACATCCCTGTCGAAAAGATTGAACGCATTGTCGCCATGTACCCATTGAGCAAAGACAAAATCAAATATGAACGCCTTATAAAAATCCTTACTTTATATCGTTTAACAATGGGACAGCCCCGACAAGAAGAATTGCTAGAAATGCTTAGTGGTGTGGTATCTGAGGAGCAGATAGAAGAACTTCTGATACAGTTAAGTCCGGTGAGAAAGAATAGAATTAGATCGTAGCTCTTTTGCTCACTCCAAATACCAGACGGTTTCGATTGTATCGCCAGCTTCGATATCGTCGGGCGTGAAATCGATTCCTTTATCCTCTACGCAAGCTTCGCAACGCAGATCTAAAGGTTCCTCAGCCTTAAAATTGATCTCTACGCTACGTTTGGAGTAATCTGCACTGACAAAGCCTCCCAGCTTATGCCCCAACGTTGCTGCGATAACCTCAGCCTTTTCGCGTGCATCCTTGACGGCAGATTCCAAAATTTGAAGTTTTGCATCGTGAGCATTCTTCTTGATGAATGAGATCTTCACTTCAAGTTCTGGCCATGCATCCCCCAATGTCGCGATGACGCGCGATATAAGAACACTGTCAATAGGCAAATCAAGATAAAGCGTTTGGCTCAATTTGAACCCCACGAACACCCGCTTGTCTTCCTTGCGGCTCCATTCCGTTTCTTTCGTTATTGAAAAATTTGTCGTTTTGAGAGAGTCCTTGTCTATTTCAAAGCTTTCAAGGAAGGATTTCATTTCGCCATTTCCCATGGAGGCCTCGTTATACGCATCTTCGTACGTATTGTGCAGGGAATCCACCTCAAACGTGAGCCTTGTGGTGTCGGGAGCAACTTTGACAAAGCCCGTTCCCATAACTCTAATGGTTTTCTGATTCTGTTCCATAATAGCCTCCATTTGGTTATACCACAAATATATATTCATTTAAATGTCATAAAATGACAATTTGTAGGAGCGTTTTACTTCGCGTATCTACAGATTTGTGGGACTCCACCAGAAAAGCTCGTCACTCGGCTTTCATTTTCGTGCGTTAGTAAATTGTCGATTTTGACTCAGGCTCACGGAAAAGTATACAGGAAAGTACACAGAAAAGTACATAGAAAAGTACACAGAAAGTCGATATACTTTGTCAAATTGGCTCTAAAAAACGCCCTAATTGATGAAAAAATGCAAATGTCCAAGAAAAAGTCCATGAAAATGTCCATGAAAAATCTAGAACGGATTTGATTTTGGATGTTATACGAGAAAATAATGCTGTTTCTCTAAAAGAACTTGCGCAAAAGATTGGTGTTGCTTCAAAAACGATTCAGAGAGACCTTGGCCGACTAAAAAGAGAAAACGTTATCCGTCGAATTGGTCCAGACAAAGGCGGCTATTGGCAAATTATGAAGGATTCCTAAAAAACGATTTTTGTCACTTTCTGACATATATTTGAATCTATATTTATGATGATGTTATACATGACTGTTTATGTGGTTAGGCGGGGGTCTTGTTGAAGGAGCCGGTTTCTGCGATTCCGATGGCGTAACGTAGTTGCTGGAGGGGTATTTGCTACCTCTCTTTAATTTCCTGTCATTTTAATAGGAAATAAATATAGAATAAGACTTCTTTGCTGTCAACGGGCATTTTATAGAAAAAAGTTATAGAAGAAAATTCCCGCTCCCTAGTTCTTAAGGCAGCGGACATTTAGTGCGTCCCGGTCAGTGGAGAAACCCGTCAGGTAGCCCTTGCTGCAGTTTGTGAGCCACAGGCCTACGGCCCACGGGCCCTTGTACGAAGGCGAGGATGTCCAGAAAACGGAATATACGCCCACACTTACGGCTCTGCCATCGGTGTAGATGTAGCCCGCCGGCAATGCATTAAACCCGTACTTGTCGGTCCCGTTGGACACGACGGACTGAGGGTCATCGCATTCCTTCCACCCTTCGATAGATTTCATGGCTTTGCTCGCCATGAACGTTCCGCCCATCGAATGGATCAACTCGTCGTAGTCCAGGGAATCGGGCAGGTGCCAGCCTTCCGGGCAAATACCCCTGAAATTCCTGGGCAGTTCGCACCACGCGGAATCCCCGCAGCCTATGCCTTCGGGGCCAAAGAGACCGGCGCTGTCTACGGCGGCAGACCAGGTGTAGAACCGCCCGAACTTCTTGCAGTCGGCATCGATGGAGTCGTTGCATACGCTTATCGCGGAGCCCTCGTTGTAATCGTAGTTCAGGTTCTCCGCCATCCACACCTGGTCGCCAATCTTCACAGTCTTGTAGGTCTGGCCGTCGCGCGAGTCGGTCACCGTCCCGGTTTCCCCCGAAGGTTCTATCGGAGTGATTTTTTCGAGCGCGCCCCTGATGCAGCGGATTGAATTCGCCTCCTCAACAGAGCGCTCCTTGTCGGTATGTCTGAAATACGGCTCCTTCCTGTCGTACGTAAATACGACGGACCTCGTCTTGCCGTCATCAAACTCCGCCGTCATCCACAAAAAAGCGTCGAATGTCTCTTCGTAATACCCACGCCAGCCTTCCTTCTGTCTGTGTCCGGCAGGCAAAACCGAGAACGAGTATATGCCCTTGCCTCCGTAACCCTTGTCGTCCTTGCTTATGTACCAGCCGGTATCCGATTTCAGCATCATGGCCGCTGTCCCCATGCCGCCGACAGCCTCGAACAGTTCCTCGTACTCATACTCGTAAGGCAAGTGCCAACCTTCGGGGCAGGCATCGTTCACTACATCCCATAGATAGAGCCGGCCATACTTGACACAATTGGAATCCTGGTCGTCGTAGCAGAAGGAGCCTTCCATGGCGTAGTTCAGGTTCTCCGCCATCCATACCTGCGAAGCGTACTCGAACGTCCTGTACAGCTGACCGTCGCGGGCATCGCAGAGCACATAGTCGGGCTGCCCCTTGCAATCTTCCGCATACCTGTTCGAAGAAGACCTGCTCGACGAAGAATTGGCCGTGGACTTCTCGCTGGAAGACTTCCCGCCGGAGGATTTCCCGTCCGTAGACTTGCCTGAAGACGACTGCTCCTCGGGAGAATCCGAATTCGGCGACACGAAGGAATCGTCATCATCACAGGCGACAAGCAAGAACACCAGCGCAAACATGTACAGGAACTTCTTCATGGGGAAAAATATAGAACAAACGATTTAGACAAAGGATGCTGCGCCTTATTTAAAGTGGCGTTTTTTGTGCCCACAATTCCTCGAACATCGGGCGGTATCCTTCGATGTCATCCAGCTGCACGATGGTCGTAATCTTGTTGCCGGCGTCTTTGGAAGATGCTCCGCAGTGATACAGCTTCTCGCCCTTCGCCTTAAAATCTACAAAGATATTTTGGGAAGGCCTGTCCAAGGTGCAAATTTTGCACCTTGGACAATTTTCCATATCTGTTTTCGTTAACTGGAATCTAAATTCTTCGGGAAACCGTTCATTATTGTTTTTGACTTGCCTGTTGAAAGCCTTTGTTTCGTACCCGTAAATCTCCGCCAGGTCGGCGTCGAGCATTACCTTGACCCCGCGGATGGTGTAAATCCGCGATTTAAGCAAATTTTCGTCAATCAGGGAAAAGTCCGGCTTCGCAACCGCTGCGTCCGCACCCTGCGGCGCCATTTCTTGCTTTTTCATCTATTCCTCCGTCCGCCTACACGCACGAAAAGGCGGGGTTATGCATCTGCCGCAAAATATAGATTCCCGCAATGTCAAATAATGACAGATTGACGTTTTTCCGAAAAAGATGATGTTATACATGACTGTTTATGTGGTTAGGCAGGGGTCTTGTGTAAACAATTTTGCCATTGAAACTGCGGAAATAAACATTGAAGTAAAACATCATCTATATTTATAGGTGACTCTAAAAAGGAGGCTCCTATGCAGACAGATGATGAAAATCGGGACTTGAAATACTGCCGCTATTATCATGGCGAACAACAGGATCCGTATATGGATTCCTTCAAGGGTCGCGCCTGGATGGCAGAACAGTTAGCCAGTGAACGCGCTTCGGATTCAGCGAAGGATTTCTTGTCGTTTGTGGCGGCACATATCAGCAAGTGGGAACCTTATGGCTATGAACCGGATGTCGCTCGCTATATAGCCCTCTTTGATTATTGCTCCTTAGAAGAAAAAATTGAAATTGCAAGGGACTTTGCAATCGGGGATGCTCTTCAATTCAAGAAGCCGCGTGGCCGGACTATTTTTGAAAGTCATTCAGATGCTGGGTTCTATACTCCCGATACAATCGATGTGGGTGTTTTACTCTATTATGATGGGAGCGTCTACATTAAAAATGTTTCGCTAAATCCTTGCATTCAGGCTTATTTTTATGTAGGGAAATACAAAGAAACTGCCGATGCGGTCAAGAAACTGATAACTGAAAATTGGGAGCGTATTTCTGCGTTGCCGTCAAAGATTGAAGACCTCGTTTGCGATGGAGGTTTTTCTCACTATAAATTTTTGAGCAAACATTTTAAGGGTATGATTTATGGTGACTCGGAGGAATCGAAGGCGGTCGAGTCTTTTCATAATCAGGTACTCAATATTTTCTATAGGATGAATGCTCCTTCTTACGATTGGCTTGATGTTACGACCGATGTTGAAACTTTCGTCGAACAATGGGGTGCTTTGTTGGATGAAATTGATGCTGATGAAACCCATGCAAAGGTATATGATTTTATCGAAAGTGGTCGGTTTGATGAAGACTGTCGAAATCTTGGTTTTGAAATGGATTGTTTTGAAAGTTTCGAGAAACTTTGCAACTGTGATTCTGAAAATACTTTAGGCAACTCGTATAAAGAATTGTTTGCTGTTTGTTCGGATTATCATGTTTTAGGTAATGCGATTTTTAGCCAGTGGCGTTATTACAACCACTGGGCTGATGATGTAAAAGCGGAATTTGATGCCGAATGGTTCAGGCTTGCGTTTAAGCGGCTACTAGAGCTGTAAAAACAACAAGTATTCCTGATAACCTAGTTCTCTTCGTCCAGGCATTCCTTGATTTGCTTGCGGATGAATTCCTTGTGTTTGTCGATTCGTTCCTGGTAGGTCGGGTTCACAGTGGTGTCGCCGTCGCAGATTTGCTTTTTGGGAAGAATTTCTACCGATGCATAGGATGTGCTAATCCGGATGTCCGATAGACACAAGGATTCGCTTTCCGAAAGATTGTCTCCGGCAGCAATCTTGGTGCTGTCCACTAGATCATTCCTGTCTTTTACGAAGACTTTTTCCATGTCTCCATAAGTGGCAAAATCGTCCTTTT
The DNA here is from genome assembly GCF_900182935.1 of Fibrobacter sp. UWB10. Taxonomy (NCBI): domain Bacteria; kingdom Pseudomonadati; phylum Fibrobacterota; class Fibrobacteria; order Fibrobacterales; family Fibrobacteraceae; genus Fibrobacter; species Fibrobacter sp. UWB10. The sequence continues at coordinate 61,311 of NZ_FXUE01000002.1, forward strand.
GGCAAAGCGGAGACGGAGGCGGAGCGCTGTTGCTAGAACTCGGTTCTTCGCTAGAGCTGGATAGGAATTTTTCGGGATATTTTTCTTTATATTCTTTTGGAGTGTAGAGAAGCTTGCCTTCCCCTTCAATCAAACCGCCCTTGTCAGGGTCGTCGTCATGTTGTAGAGAATAGACTGTGTTGTAAGAATAGATGTTTCCGTTGGAGCACTTGTATATGGGCGACGGTGAACTGACATGTGTACAAGACGTTGAGAAAACGCCGTATAGGCAGACTTCCATGTCCATGCTGGGGTCTTCATTTTCGTCTTCAAGTTCTCGTAGCTGCTCCAAAGTTAGGGTCTGATTTTCGGCGAGTTGTTTTTTGATTGCGTTGACTGATTTCTGATGGTCCTCAGCATCAAGGCATCTGCCGCCGTCGTTGTCTAAAGTGTGAACGCAGGTGATGGTCGTGTCGCTTGCAAGTCTGAGCTTTTTATCGGCGCTTTGGCTTGAACTGGGTTCAGCCGATTCGCTGGAACTAGAAACGGCTGCATCTTCAGAAGAAGCGGGAACAGTGCAGTCGCCATCGCAGGAGTCAGAACTGGAAATGGCGCCCGAGTCAAGATCAATGACGGCTTGAACGCCGTAAAGGGCGACCATGCCGCCGTCGTCAATCGTTGAGTTTGAGTCGGGGATTAGGGTGGCGGGGGCCTCATTGGTGGTTCCGCCTGCAGCAGAAACGCTTTCGCTATCGCCTCCGCAGCTTGCCCAGAAGAATGCGGTTGATGATAATAAGACTTTTTTCCAGTGTTTGCGAATATTCATAAGTTCTCCTCAATTTTCTATAACATAAAAATACCCTTTTGCGAGGGTATTTTCTACAAAAAAATGTTTTTGGTATGGATTATTTGTATAAAATTGTGTAAACTAGCGTTTTAAAACGGGGTAATAGGCGCCTTTGGCTGCCTTTTCCGGAACATTGCGACCCTTGAGGTCGATTTTGCCTGCTCGAGCCTTGCCGATATTGCCGCTGTTTAGAATGCGAGCCCCAGCAATGGCTGTCGTTCCGTTTTCGTCAAGGAGGCCTTCAATCGGCTTTGCGCTACCGTCGAGGCTTGCCTTGTAGGGAATAGTTGCGTCTTTCAGAATCTTGTCGCTGGTAATGGAAACTTCGGGCGATTCGCTATCGCCGATTTGGATGCCCGCTACAGTAAAGGTTGCTTCTTTGCCAGGCAAGAGTCCCTTGAGCGATTTTTCGCTGCGCACTCCCTTCACGGTTACGTAGGCGTTGTGGTACAGCGGGGCGATGCCGATGTTTTTCACGCGAACGGCTGCAGAAATCTTGTTGACCGCATAGCCCGTGACTGCGAACTTGTAGCCCGCATAGGAACTGGCCTCGTACACGCGCTCCTTGGTGGCGTAACTGCCTTCGGGTGCATCGTTACCTATCACGTAGGTCATGTGGTACTTGGCGGCGGCATCTTCCCAGGTGACGCCGTAAAGGCCTGCGGGGTTCAAGAATTCGTGCTGGTCCTTGTCTTCGTAATAGCTGATTTCACCGCCGGCGGGCGATGTCTTCCAGCGGTCCGTGCCGATGGCCTGCCAGTTCTTTTCGTTGTCGCCATCGCCCTGTGAAATGTCGTGTTCCTTGTGCATGAAGGAGTCGTCGAACAGGCCGAATTTGAGCCCGAGCAATGTCTTGTTGCCGGCGATGGGCGTGTATTTTTTATCGGCGGCGTCTATGGAAATGCTCCACGGGGTTTCTTTGAACAAACTATCGAGATGCGTCAGGAATTCGCTCTGGTAACCCTTGCCTGCAAAGTTCGTATCTAGCTTGAGCGTCGTGCCGTAAATGTGGTATTCGGCCCAGTGTCCGAAACCTGCCTGCACAAAAGCGATGCGTGGATCCTTGTCGTATTTCGCAGAAAAGTCGGTGTAGAACTGCTTGTAGAACCACTGGAGTTCCTTGTTGCTCCAGTCGGCATAATACGTGGGGCCGTCGCCGCCCGGGTCTTCGGAATACGTCTCGGTGTAGGACTTGTTCGCCTTGATGTAGTTGGGGACTGCGGTGGCGCCCTTTACCTTCTCGGTGCAGCCCGATGCGTTCGTGATGGTTTCGCTTGGGTACTCGATGCGGAACCGCACGATGGCCTGGTGCCCGCGGCTCGCGATATCGTCGAGCATCTTTTCGAAACTGCTCCAGTCGTAGTCAATCTTGTCGTCGGTCTTGCCCTTCACCACGGCGCAGGGGAGACAGTACGAGAATTCGAGCGAAATGGAACCCTGCAAATTCTTTTGGCTCTTGGCCTGGTCGGGCCAGAACACGATTCCCTTCATGGGTTCGAGTGATTCGATTTCTTTTTTGAGCGCGACGGAACGATCCGCCGCGAACGCCGCTGTTGCCAATAATGCAACCGCGCTACCTGCGATTATCAAATTCTTCTTCATACACACTCCTGTCGGGAATACCCGTTATTCTAAATCTATCGTGTTGAAAGGCTTGAGTCAAGTAAAAAATATGAACTTATTTCCCGTTTACCGGATAATATGCCCCGCGTGCGGCTTTTGGGGGAACATTACGCCCTTTAAGATCGGTGGCGCGGGTTTTGCGCCTGTCATTGCTCATAGCTTTGCCGTAGTGAGGCCTAATGGCTGCGTTCGCGTACTGCAGAGCGATGTAGATGCTGTCGAGGATTGGGTTGCCTGTACCTTCGATGTAGTCGTGCGAGACTTCCCACACCATGATGCCCGCGTAGCCGTTTTCCTTGACCCAGCGGGATTTGATGGCAGAGGAATGCGGGTCTTCAAAGGTAACGTAGCCGGTGGATGATACGCCGTAGGGTTCTACGGCGACGCTGTCGTAGAAATATTCCCAGTCGGTGTTCTTGACAATATCCTTGTAGGCGACTTGCTTTGCAGAACCCTTGGTAAAATCAGTGCCCGGGCCTGTGGCACCCTTGAATTCAAACCCGAACGAGGGTATTCCGAAGACCATTTTTTCGGTAGGAACGCCACGCTCTTTCCAATAATCACGCGTTTCTTCCCACGACCAGGTGGTGTAACCTTCGTGCGGGTAGAGTGGCGAATCGAACATGGCTTTTTCATCCCAGTCGCCAGTCATGTCGTAGGTCATGAATCCGAACCAGTCCAAATTTTTCACGAGCACTTCGGGCGTAAACCATTTGCCATAATAGGGCGAGCAGGGGAGCGCTGCTGAAAGGCTCTTGTCTTTTGGGAGCGCTTCGCGAAGTTCGGTGAGCAACTTGCTGTAGGCAATCGTGTCGGCTTCGGGCGGTTTGTATTCCCATTCCCAGTCCATGTCGAGACCGTCCAGGTTGTGGTCGGCAACGAACTGCACGAGGTTTGCAATGAATTTTCCACGGAGAGCGTCATCTGATGCGACGGGGACGAAGTTCTCGCTTTGTCCGCCACCGCCGAGCGAGACGATCACCTTGGTGCCTACGGCATGCGCAAGCGTTACCATAGAATCAAGTGCGCTCGGGTCGTCTGCGGCATCACCTTTGAGTGAACCGTCCGTATTTGGCGTGATAAAGCTCCACAGTACATGAGTCAATTTGTCATACGGCACTTTGTCTACCGTGTAGGCGGGTTTATGCCATTTTCCCCAATCGGGGTAGTAGCCAATGAACAGGGGGGCTGCCCATGCCGTAGAAATTCCGGCGATGCCCAAAAGGGCGGCGGTAAACATTTTTCCGATTTTGACTCTCTTCATGTTCTGAAAATAACTTTTTTTGGGGCTAATTTTCCCAAACTCCCTAATAAATGCAAAAAAAGGCATTTTTGTTGTTGTGTATTACATCACGTAAACAATCTTTTGTCTTTGAATTACAATGAGGGGTGTATATCTTTATGGTATGAAGACCAAGAATTTACTTTTTTTGAATGTATGGCTTTCGTTGGTCTTGGCGAGTGTGGTGGCTTGCTCAGACAGTAGCAGTTCTGGAACAGATCCAGAATTTCCTGAACCCGGTTCTGATGTTCCGGGTGATTCGTTGGTTATAGGTGATGACAATCAGCCGATTCCAGGACTGAGTTCTGCGATTGTCGATGATCCGCAAAATCCTCAGGTCGGTTTGTCGTCATCTTCTAAAAAAGATGATTCTCACGAAGGCCCGCTCCCTGGTGAAGACCCGGGCATGGTCGCCGTAGATACGACAGTGCCTTTTGTGGGCAATTTCCCGGTGATTTTCTCTGAAGTTTCGCCTTCGAATGCAAACTTTAAAGATAATGATGGCAATGACCCCGGTTGGCTCGAACTCTACAATACGAGTGATGCTCCGGTAAGTTTGAAGGGTGTAGCCTTGAGTAACGATGTCAAGTACCCGCGCCGTTGGGTCTTTGGCAATGCGACTATTCCTGCCAAGAGCCACATGATTGTGTTCCTTTCGGGCAAGAACTATGCCGACTATATTCCGCCTTCTGATTCCGTGAACATGATTACTACGGAATGTTCTTCCGAAGTTTCTAGTGGTACGGGCATGTGGGGCGGCGGCTTTGATTTCGGCGATTTTGGTGGCATCGGTGGTGGAATGGGCGACTTTGGCGGTGGTGTCGGTGGCGCTGGCGCAGGTATCGGCGGTACTACGGGAAATACCGGAAATGCCGAAAATCTGCCCGGACAGTCTTCGCTTTGCTTTAATGAAGGCGGCGTGAACCAGGTTGGCGCTGTCATGAAGGTGGCGCAGGGCGGCACGTATACGCGTGTAGTCGTCAATTCTGGCTCTGCAAAACTTGGTAATGCCGACCAGCTTGTGATTCGCGGCTTTATCACCAAGACCCACAAGATTCGTGTGAATTTTAAAGAAGGCAATGATATCAGCGCTTGGACTGGCAAGAATCTTCGCGGTACAGGCGATTCGTCGACGGTGTATTACGTGCGCCTCGGCGACAATGCTGCCGATATCAAGCGTAGCAATGTGACTGCGACGACTTTCGCGACCGAAACACAGGGCTCTGAATCGACAACCATCAAGGTAACCTCTTACATAGCTCGCAAGCGCGGCCATGAACCGCATACGACATTCAAGGCCGAAGACCAAGGTGGCGCTCTTTACTTGGTGAGCGAAACAGGTGTGCTTGACTCCGTGCGCTATTCTGCAGTGCCTACAGGTGCATCTTGGTCTCGCGATGCTGCTGGCAAATGGGGCTTTGCAACGCCTTCGCCTTATGGCAATACTGTGGGCGAAGTGTTTGCAATACAGGCTCAGACTAACGAAGTGAATATTCCGGCTTCCGGATTCTATTCGTCCCCGGTATCGGTCACCTTCCCAGCTGGCACTCGCTGCGAACAGGGTGGTACTGCGCCGACGGAAAATTCTCCTGTAGTCGATCAGACTCTGAATATCAGCGCTACGACAGTGCTCCGTTGCCGTGTGTTTGCGGCAGGTTCCTACCCGAGCGAAGAAGTGATTCGTACATACGTATTCGAAACGCAACCGTCTATTGCAACCTTGTTTGTAACGACTGATCCGCTTTCGATGTTCAGCCCTGATACAGGCCTTTACATGACAGGTAATGGTGCTGCCATGATGGATCCGAAGAAGGGCGCAAACTTCTGGAGTAACCGCGAACTCCCCGTGTATGTAGAACTCTTTGAGCCGAACAAACCGCAGACTCCTGCATTCGGAATCATGGGCGACTACAAGATTTCGGGCCAGTACAGCCGTGCCAAAGAAAAGAAGTCGTTCTCGATTACCTTGCGCGAAGAATACGGCGATAAACGCCTCAAGTATTCGCTGTTCCCGGATTATCCCGAACTCAAAAAATTCAAGGCTTTCTCGCTCCGTAATTTCGGTAATAATTGCGGTAATGACTATGTGCGCGACCGCATAGGAACTCAGATGACGGAAGGCTTGGGCGTCGATTACCAGCACGGGCGTTACGTGGTTGTATTCTATAACGGCAAGTATTACGGCTTGCATGATTTGCGTGAACGCAACAACGAATATTTCTACGAAACTAGGTATGGTCTCGACCCGAATGACATCGACTTGATTGATGCGACAAACGAAGCGTCTACGGGTTCGGCAACTGATTACTTGGCTATGCTTGATTGGCTCCAAAGCAATGAACTCACAAGCGATGCCAACTACCAGAAAATTGCGGACCAGATTGATGTCGACAACTACATGAATTACATGCAGGCCGAAATGTTCTTGAATAATGGCGACTGGCCGCACAACAATATGAAAAAGTGGCGTGTCGCAAGCCAGAAGAGCAAATGGAAATGGTTCCTGTACGATGTTGACTTTGGCTTTGGCGTGTCTTACAATACGCAGAATAGCAACGTGTTCAGCTATGTCACAAACCGTAACGGAACAAATGGCATGGGTATGATGCCGGGCATGGGTGGCGGCCAGCAGTCTGGTGGCTCTATCTCGGAACACACGATTCTCATGATTCGCCTGCTCGAAAACGAAAACTTCAAGAAGGCGTTTATCAACCGCTTCTGCGTGCTTTTGTCGATGAACTTCTCTGCAGACCGTCTTGTAAAGCAAATCGATGATTTGCAGGCGCAGGTGCAGTCCGAAATGAATCGTGACATTGAATTCTGGGGTTTTGACGCTAGCTCTTACAGCAGCAATCTCGAAAGGATTAAGTCCTTTGCGCAGAGCCGCCAGCAGACTATCATGAGCGAAATGCAACAGTACTTTAGCTTGGGCGAACCTGCCGCGGTCACACTTTCGTCGCAGGGCTCGGGCAAGATTTTGGTGCATAACTTGGCGCTTGACCAAAGCTCGATGGCGGTGAACTTCTTCCGCGATGTTCCGGTGACTGTAACCGCCGAGGCAAATGCTGGCGCCGTGTTCAGTGGTTGGAGCGACGGTGTTCAAGAAGCGACCCGAACCTTTAACCCTGGCGAAGTGACGACCATCACTGCAACATTTAAGTAAGCAAATAAGCTCGGCCTTGGCCGAGCTTTCTTGTATATTGTAACTAGGATTTAGCGGTTTAATTTCTATATTTACATGCGATGAAATTACCTGTCGTATGTATTGTTGGACGCCCGAACGTGGGCAAGTCCTCTCTTTTTAACCGAATCTTGGGGCGTCGTGCCGCAGTCGTTTCTGACCGCGACGGCGTGACCCGCGATAGGCATTACCAGACGGCCAATTACAAGGGCCATGAATTTACGGTGGTCGATACCGGCGGATTCTTGCCGGACGATTCCATCGACGTGCTTGCCGATAGCGTGCGCACGCAGATTTTTAACGCCGTCGAAGAGGCCGACCTGGTGCTCTTTATGGTCGATGTTCGCGTGGGCATTACCAAACTCGACGAACAGTTTGCCCGTATGGTCCGCAAGCTCGACAAGAAGGTGATTCTTGTGGCGAACAAGAGCGAAAACGGTGCCGACCGTCAAGAAAGTTACGAGTTCCTGAAACTTGGCTTTGGCCTCCCGCGTACCATCAGTGCGCTCACGGGCTATGCCTGCCTTTCTTTGATGGACGAAGTCGTTGCCGTGCTCCCGACGCCTGTGCGTGGTGAACGCCGCGAAGAACGCCCGATTCGCTTTGCTATTCTCGGTCGCCCGAATGCCGGTAAGAGCACGCTCTTGAACCGCTTGCTGAATGAAGACCGCGCCGTGGTGTCCGATATTCCGGGTACAACGCGCGATTCCATTGACTGCGACTTTGCGGTCGATGGTCAGAAGTTCGTGGTGACTGATACGGCTGGCCTTCGCAAAAAGGCTAAGGTCGAAGACGAAGTCGAAATTTTCAGCAACATGCGTACGCTCGAAAGTATTCGCCGCTCCGATGTGTCGGTACTCATGGTCGACTGTACGCGTGGTCTCGAAGTTCAGGACTTCCGCATTATTACCGAAATCCGCAAGGCGGGCAAGGGCTTGGTGCTTGTGCTCAACAAGTGGGATATTTTCCCGGACAAGACCGAAAAGTCCTTTGACCACATGGTCAAGGACATGCTCGAACGCGAACCGATGCTTGAATACGTGCCGATTATTTCGGCAAGCGCCAAGGAAGGCCAGCGTGTAAACCGCATTGTGCAGGCTATTCAGACGGTGTATGCCAACTGTCGTCGCGTGCTTGGCCGCGACCGTGTGGCGCAAGCCTTTGCAAGTTTCTTGGAAAAGAATCCAGTGCCGAGCCAGAACGCCCGCGTGGTACAGCTCACTCGCGCCTGCCAGATTATGGTGGAACCGCCTGTGATTGCGATTGAAACTCGCACGCCGGAACTGGTGGCCGATTCTTACAAGCGTTACTTGCTCAAACAGTTTTACGAAGAATTCCAGCTGCAGGGTGCGCCCCTCCGCTTGAACTTCGACCAGAAATTAACCCTTAGAAAGGATGAAGATCTTGAACAGTTTACTGAGTCTTCCAATAGCGTACTTGCTGGGGTCAATCCCCAGCGCGATCTGGATCGCAAAAATCGCAAAGGGAAAGTCGTTCGACATTAGAGATTACGGCTCCAAGAATGCGGGCCTTACCAACACGTTCCGCGTGCTCGGCTGGAAACCCGCACTCCCGGTGGTGTTTATGGACTTGATCAAGGGTATCCTTGGTCCGTGGATTGCCATGAAGATGTGTGAAGCCCAGGTGGCTGCCGGTGGCGCTGACTATTCTCACTGGGTGCCGCTTGTTGCAGGCCTCCTGGTGATTCTGGGTCACAGCTTTACTTGCTTTGCCGGATTCCGCGGCGGTAAGGGTGTACTTGCGGCCTTGGGCGTGTTCCTTGCCCTTTGTCCGATTACGGCACTTAGCGCTTTTGGCGTGTGGATTATTTTCACGTTTGCCTCGAAGTATGTATCGGTGGGTAGTATTGCGGCCTGTGTCGCTCTTGGCGTGTTTGCCGTAATGGGCTACCTCAAGCTGCCGTTCCCGCCCGATGACATTAACTTGGGATTGATGATTACCAGCCTTATCGTGGCTGTTTTCGTGATTGTGAAGCACAAATCCAACATCAAGCGCCTTATGAATGGCACTGAAAACGGTTTTGGCAGCAAACGCAAGACTCCGAAGGCATAATTATTGTAGATTATAGGAAAAAGTGATAGGCGAGGATTAATTATGAAGGTTACTGTATTGGGTACAGGTGGCTGGGGACTTTCCCTTGGCCAAGTGGTGTACGAAAATAAGAATGAGGTGATGTTCTGGACCAATTCTCAGGCCGAAGTGGACCTGCTTTCGACAGAACACCAGTACAAGGACAAACTCCCGGGCGTTATTTTCCCGGCAGACTTTAAGTATACGACCGACATGAACGCCGCCCTCGATGGCTGCGATATGGTCTTGATTGTGGTGCCCAGCCAGTTTATGGGTGGTGTGGCCAAGAATCTTGGTAAGTGGACTCCGGCTAAGGGTAAGGAACCGGTGGTGGTTTGCGCCACGAAGGGTATTCTCGAAGGCACGAACCAGCTCATGAGCGAAGTGCTTCTGGAACATGTACCTTGGCTCACCGAAGACAAAATGGTTGCCTTTAGTGGTCCGTCGCATGCAGAAGAAGTCAGCCGCCACATTCTTACGGCGATTGTCTCTGCTAGCGTGAACGAAGAATCTGCTAAGCTCGTACAGAAGGCTATGAGCTGCTCTTACCTGCGCGTTTACACTTCCACTGACATTGTGGGCGTGGAACTCTGCGGTTCTGTGAAGAACGTGATTGCAATCGCTTCTGGCGTGCTTTATGGCCTCGAAGCCGGTGGCAAGTACAAGATTGGCGACAACACTCGTGCTGCAATCCTCACTCGCGGTCAGGCTGAAATGTGCCGCCTCGGTAAGGCTCTCGGCGCAAAGCCCGAAACATTTGCTGGCCTTGCCGGCATGGGCGACTTGATTGTGACTTGCCTTTCTCAACACAGCCGTAACCGCTATGTGGGCGAACACATCGGTAAGGGCGAAACTATTGAACAGGTCCTCGGCGGCATGAAAATGGTGGCCGAAGGCGTTCCGACTTGCAAGAGTACCAAGGCTCTCGCAGACAAACTCGGCGTTGAAATGCCGATCGTGAATGCCGTTCATGCCCTCCTTTTCGAAGGCAAGAATGTGGACGATGTCATCAAGGAAATGTGGGGTCGCGAACTCAAGACGGAAGTCTGGGAATAATCGCCCTAGAACCTTACAGTAATTCCCAAGTGGGTCGCAAATCCGTTACGGAATGCGACCCCTTTTTCTGTTTGGAGGTCGCCAGATTTTTTCTGGGATTCTTGATCGTCGCTAGAATCATTGGAATTAGAAGAATTTCCCTTGCCAGATTTTCCGCTTCCAGAATTCTCGTTGTCGTCATTTTCGTTGGAATTTTCACCGGGTAGGAATTCTTTATAGCTCGAGAAAACAGGAATCAACTGCGTAATGCTGTAATCTAGGGCTATGGTAATAGGGCCTTCGCGCCGGAGCTCTGCTCCAAGGGAAAGAATGCCGCCGGCACTTTTTAGTTCTCGCCGGTAGATTTCGTTTTTCTTGTTGTAAGTCAGCAATACAAGCGTTTCGATTTGCTTGTCCATGTCGATTGAACCGCTGGCATAGTAGCCGTCAATTGATGCTCGCGGATTGAAGGAATATTGATGGCCGAAGTGCCATTGGTATTCTGCTCCGCCAAAGATTCCCATGGCGTCTAGGTCTGCATCGATTCGAAACATTTTTTGCAAGAAACTGAACGAAAGCGATTTTAAAACCGAGGAGGGGAGAGCTCTGTTGGGGGCGAGAGTTTCAAAGAAACGGTCTTGATTTGCCTCAATCCTTCCGGCGGCATGAACGTAATTCAAGTTCGTTTTCAGATTGTTGTATTTCCATTGCGCCAAGAGCCAATGCAGTTGTGCGTCAAGAGGGACATACATAAAGCGCTTGTAACTAGATTCCTGATGGAAAATTCCATATAGGTAAATGTCGGCGTTGATGTAGTTGTATTCGAGACTTAAACGGCTTTTGCCTAAGTTGGCTTCGTATTCTCCGCGAACCATCATCACATTGATTGAATCTCTGATGTAGTATTCTTTTTCTGGATTTTCGGGCGTTGATTGTAGGAGTGTGCCCGATACCCCAAAGTGATGAACGCCTGGGTTGATTTCGGCGGAAATATTACGGAAAAGCAAGTGGGTTTCCCAATCGACAGAAATTTCGTGAACGATATCGTTTTCGTGTTCTGAAATCCAGCGGATGTTGCCCAATTCTATAGAACCTCGGGCAATGCTTGTGCTTAAGCGGAAAAAATCATTAGACGGATGAATCGCTAGCGTTGACTTTACAAAGGGAAGGCTACTTACATCGACACCGAGAGTTGTGAAATTGAAACGGCTTTCAAAACCGGCGCTTGCAATGTCGAGACTGTTGTAGCCCTTTATATCCCATTTGTCTGTATAGCGACCCTGATAGGTGATATGCCTAAGATCTCCGTAGACCTTCAGGTTTTGAATTTCAACTTGGTCGTTTATGCCACACTGCCTTGCAGAAAACTGTTTATCGCTAGTATGTAGCAAAAAGAGCCCACCGCAGTCGGTGAACCCGGTGTTGCTTAAAGAATGGGCCGCAATGTTTGCGACCCCTAGAATAAACAGAATTTTCTTAAAGGCTTTCACTATTCGTAATATTCGTCGTCCCAGTCTTCATCCCAGTCATCATCGTCGTCTTCGGATTCGGTGGCGATGATATCCCAGAACTTTTCAGCCGTCATGCCGGGGAGCACTCCGCCGAAGGTGATATCCGGGAAGAAAATGTACTTGCCGTAATCACGGACGGTGTACTTTATGAGTCCTTCTCCATCGATGTAGCCGTTTTCAAGAGCCTGGAAAGAAAGAGTCTTGTTGCCCTTTGCGTCGGTGAAGTAGAATGCGTTTGCGGTTACGTACTTGTAGGCACTTGCAAAGAGGTGCGTGCCGTTTTCAACCTTACAAACATTGGAACTGAGCTTGATCGGAGACGGAGTAGTTACGATAGATTCTTCATCGCCGTAATAGCTAGTGGATCCGCCGAATGTAATTGTACAGTTGTCAAACGTCATGCTGAAGCACTTGTAGTCGTATTCGCCGTTGGTGTAATCGATATCCATACATACTTGCCAGTCGTAATCCAGCTGTTCATTCCAGCTGTAGGCGTCACGAACCCAGGCACTGTAGTTTTCGACGTTTCCGACTTTCTTAACCTGCTTCCCGATTTCGCGTTCGATTTCCAATTCTGCGTAGGATTTGTATTCGAGATTTTCGGACCAGAAGTAACCATCAACCGGAGTGAACCATTCCGATGCATCGTTAATGTGGTGGTACGGCAGGTAGTCCTGGAAACCATCTGTGATGTCAAAGAACTTGGCAATGTTGATTTTTATCTTGGATCCGCGCGGGAGCGTGACTTCGATACCAGTACGGAGTCCCTGACGATAGAATTCAAGAGAATCGATTGCCTTCTGGAAATCGGCTACGCTAACGTCGGACATTTCGCCGTCGCCAACAATGTAGGGGTCATTCAGCTGGGTGCTTACACCATTCTTGGATTCTTCGATACCATACTGAAGGCCGAGTTCTACGTAAGAAATGGCGCTATCCAGCAAGTTCGGGATGTTCTTGTAGTTTGCAGTCCAGTTGCTGTAAACGGTAGTCAAGGAACTCTTCGGATCAAGCATTTTCTTGATTTGCTTAAGAGGATCTTCCGGAACATCGCCGAAATCTTCTTTATCGGCTTCATTCATCCAATCGTAGCTTCCATTGTCCGAAATATCAATATTGAGGCTTGCGCCGAAGGTAAGGATTGCCTTAGCAACAAAGAGTGCGCCCAGTGCCGGAGCGAATTCGCCGCGGTCCAGTTCATAAGTGCGATCTTCGTAGGTGTATTTGCAAGTAAAGTCCTTGTTGTTCACCACGCTTCTCATGTAGATAACGGCGGAATCCAAAGAAGGAATGGCCTGTGCCATGGCTGTCTGGGCCACGCTGGTCAAAAGCTTGCCGTCAGTGGTCACAAGAATTTTGTTAAAGTCTTCTACACCCATGTCAACAAGGTCTTTTTTGTTGGAAACGGTATCGATAAAGCCCTTGATTTCTTTGTTGTTCACCAGGTCGGTAACGATACTCAATGCGTAACCCAGCTGGGCTTCGCAGTTGCTGGGGTGTGCGTCAAGAATGGCCTTGAAGGTTGTCTTGGTTTGGGTGCTAAATGCCTGTGCGGTGTGGAAATCGCCTTCGCCCAGGCTTTTCAGAATGTCGGCAATATTGGACTTTGCCGATTCAAGCTGTTGCGTGACTTCTGGATCTGTAGAAACTTCGCAACTAGAAACATCAAAATTGGGGGTCTCCGGAGTTTCTGTCGGGGTAGACGGATTGTTGTCTTCAGAACTGCTGCTCCCACTGTCACCACAACCGGCCAAAAGTGTCATTGCTCCGATGGCACATGCAAATAATTTGTTTGAAAATCCCATAAAGATTTCCTCCTTTCTGTCTTTGTTTTCAAAAAATAACAAAAAAGGGGGCTGATTGCAAACAAAAAAATAAGATTCTTTTTTTAAGGCGATAAAGTGCTATTTCTTTGTGATAATTAGCACAACTGCCCCTTGGGCGGCCTGGAACAGCAGCGGAATATAGCCCAAAAGTCCTGCCGAGAGTACGACCGGGGCGGGAATTCCCAAAATCCCGGTGAAAAGGGCGACTTGAACGCCTTCGCGCACGCCAATGCCGTTTAGAGAAATCGGGAGCATCGAAACAATCGTGGTGATGCTTGTGAATACAACAAGAATGCTGATGTCGATAGATTGCCCGACGGCCTTAAAGTAGGCGTAGGCCATAAACAAGGTCAAAAGTTGTAGCCACAGAGAATCCAAAGAAGACAAAAGAACCTGTTTTTTGTACTGCCTATAAATAGACAGGCTTTTCTGCATTTTAGGAATAAAGGTTAGCTTGTTTAAAATAAAGGCCGGAACGGGAATTTTGTCCGAAAAAAGGCAAAGAACCACAATGACCATGCAAACCAAAAGGGCGATGGTCATGACAAGCGTGTAAGTGAAAGGAATTTCAGCCTTGTTCAAAGCGAAAGGGAGTGCGATAAAAAAGCACAGGAACATAGCCAACAGCCCTTGAATGCGTGCAAGGAATACGGCTGAAATGGATTGGCTAGTCTGGTTGAATTTTTTACCGAAGGCAAGAGACTTTACGGCGTCGCCGCCAAAGCCCGTGGGCAACAGGTTGTTAAAGAAGTAACCCATGGCGGTGTAGGCGTAGTAAGTCTTGAACGGAATTTCAGGCCCTTGTACCGAAAGCCCTTTCCAGCGGTTTGCCTGAATCGCCATAATCAGGGTTGCTGCCACAAGGGTTGCAAGAATCCAGGGCGTCATCCCGAGGCTCCAGTTTTCAGCAACGCTTGCGAGCGGAATCTTGTAAAAGATATAGGCGAAACCGCCCACACTTACAAGAAGCTGGAATATCCGCTTGATAAAGAGCTTTGAAACTGTCTTATCGGTTGCCATCGGTTACAATAATAGTATTTTTGACAAATAAAAAATTATATTTGAGCAAAAGAGGTTTTTATGTACCGGAATAAAGCGCGTTATGATGTGGCCATGTTGGTGCCGAAAGATGTTAAGAGTGTCCTTGAAATTGGCGCCGGTGCCGGATTGAACTATGTGATTTACCCGCAGGATTCTTACAAGGTCGCCATTGAACCCGAAAATCGTACCGATACACATACCATCGACAAAGTCCCAGGTGGATTCAATGAATACCATCATGGATTTTATGAAGAGTACACCGAAGATAAAAAGTTTGATCTCGTGGTCATGTGCGATGTCTTGGAACATGTGAACGATCCGGTAGACCTCATTAACTTCTGCAAAAAGCACCTGAATCCCGAAGGCCACATTCTGGTGTCGCTCCCGAATTTCTGCTGCATCGAGAACCTGCTCAAGATTATTATTACCCGTGACTTCCGCTACTTTAAGCCGGATGAAGGCGAACATGCCCTGGGTGTTCTGGATATCAACCACAAGACTTTCTGGACTAAAAAGAGCTTTGTGCGCTTTGCCAAGGAAAATGGCCTCGAAGTCGAAAAAATTGTGGGCATCCGTAAACAGTTAAAGTTTATGCCGGGCCTTTTGAGCCATTCAAGCTTTATCCCGTTCCAGTACGGGTTCTTGACTAAGCTTAAGAAATAAGTTTTTAAAGAAATAAACTTTCGGCGACTTCTCGGGTTTTTCTGGAACTTTCTTCCCAAGAAAATTTCGAAACCCAAGCGTCTATTTCAGCATCGTACTTTCCCTTGTCGTCAAGGGATTTTTCCAGTGCCTGCGCAATGCTTTCGGGGTCTTTGGGGTCAAAGTATTTGGCAACGGTACCGCCGACTTCGGGGAGTGACGACGTGTTGGAACAGGCGACCGGTGTGCCACAGGCAAAAGCTTCTAGAACAGGGAGCCCAAAGCCCTCGTACAGTGACGGCAGCACGAACAGGTCTGCCAGATTATAGAAGTTCACCAAGTCTTCTTGGCTGACCATGCCGGCATGAATCGTCAAATCTTCAATGCCGAGCTCATGTTCTTGCGTGGCCTTGGTGCGACCATCAAAAGCCTTGCCGACAAAAATGAGCCTGCAATTTTCCTTGCTCTTCATTTGGGCAAACCCCTTGAGAAGTCCGTTTAGATTCTTGTGGGGGAGCAGATTCCCAACATAGAGCAAAATTTTCTTGTCGCGGGGAATGCCGTACTTTTCGTACAGGTAGTCGTATTCTTCGCGCGGCTTGCGGGTGAATTCCTTGCCCACGCCAGAGGGAATGACTGTTATCTTGGATTCGTCGGTCTTGTAAAAGCGCAGTAGGTCTTGCTTGGTGCTTTCAGAAACCACGATAATCTTGTCAGCGCGCTTGCTAATGAACCAGAAAATGAACTTGAAGTACCAATGCACAATTTTCATCGGCAAGAATTCGGGGTAAATCAAGTGCGTGAGATCGTGAATTGTCACGACCATTTTGCCGCGGTAAAACAGCGGGACATTGCAGTGTGGAATATGCAATACATCAGGCTTTTCGCGGTAGAGCGCTCGGTACGGGAATTTCAGCTGTTCCTTGTAACCGTAAATGCTGCTGATGAACGGAATGTGCTTGGGCACGTTCTTGTAGGGCTCAAGGTCCTTGGGGTCGCCAAGGGCAATTGTGTAACCGACGTCTTTGAGCCAGTGTTGAATACAGGTGCCAATACCGGAACGGGCGACCATGCGGGCGTCGATAGCGATTTTTAAATTCTTTTTTTCGGTATGGCTCATACAAAAAGTGCCGTTTTTTGCGAAAAATACATTTTTTTGCAAAAAAGTGCGACCTAGATTACAGCTAAAATAAAAAATTTGCAAAAGGGAACGCCTTTTGTTATATTATTCTTACTTGCATGCAAAGGAGAATGAAATGAGCAAATCTATGGTGAAATGGCTCTCGGTTTCTTTGGTGGCCATGGGCTCTTTCTTTTGGGGATGTTCCGAATCGGATCCGGCTCCGGATAAGATCATCTCTAACGATGATTCGGTGTTTCTGAAAAATGATGCCAAGAATATGTGGGCGCGAATCGATGAACTCGGAATTGCGGGCTATTTCGATTCTCTTTCTCAAAATGGTGGGGCCGTAGTCGATGTGTCGGCTAAGATTAATGGTCGTTGCCCGTCGCCTGCTTTGGCTATGGACGAAAACACCCGTTACCTCGACGAACTGGAATCGCTGTTTGACGAAGGCGAACAGGTCGAAGGTGTTTGCGGCTATGGTCTTAAGTTGCAAGATGGTCAGGTGGCCCCCTTGGGCGTAAACCTGATCGATTCGATGAAGGCCGGTACCGTTGAATTCTGGTTCCGCCCGAATGCTGATTTTTATGATGCTCCGCGAACCCTTATCGGTAACGATGGAGCCCGTGTTCATTTCTTCTACAAGAATGGCGAACTTTACTTCCAGAAAAACCACCACAACCAGCACTACTATGTCAAAGGTTCCGCCAAGCTTAAAGATGATGACTGGAACCTGATTGCAGGCCAGTGGGGTGACGGCTACATGAGTGTGTGGCTTAACGGCAAGATAGTTGCCCATATGGAACATGACAAGGGCTATGCTCCGGCCACGCGCGGTATTCCGTTCGAAAACTTGGTCGTAATCGGTTACAAGTCCGATTGCTGCATGGAAGGCCCCGGTCAGTATAGCGCAATGACTACTTCGGGTTCTTTCGACCAGTTCCGCATTTCCAATATTCCGCGTTACAAGATGACGGATGTTGCTGATACGACTTTCCCTGACACCACAAAGATTGACAAAGTAGGTGATACGGTTATTGTCGATACGATGCCCCTGCCTTTGGATGTGTCGTTGTGGTCTCTGCTGGCCGCTCAGGGGACTCGCTACTTTGAGAAGGCAACGGTTCCGGTTGCTTCTGCTGCGGTTCAAAAGTGTGCAGCCCCTGCTCTTGTAATGGATGATTCCACCCTTTACCTGGATGAGTTGGAAACGGTTTACCGTGAAGGCGAATTGGTCAATGGCGTTTGCGGCAAGGCTCTTTCTTTAAAGGCCGGTGAAGTCGCTCCGACGGGCATCAATCTGATTGATGCGATGCCTGCAGGAACTGTTGAATTCTGGTTCCGCCCGAATGATGATTTCTTTGATGCTCCTGCTCGTACGCTCCTCGGTAACGATGGAGCCCGTGTTCACTTCTTCTACAAGGATGGTGTACTTTACTTCCAGAAGAACCATCATAATGAGCATTACTTTGTGAAGGCAACCGTGGAACTGCAGAAGGACTGGAATTTGATTGCCGGCCAGTGGGGAGACGGTTCTATGAGCCTCTGGCTGAATGGGCAACAGGTCGCCGTCATGGAACATAGCGAAGGTTACGAAGCCGCCAATCGAGATATTCCGTACGAGAATTTGTTTGTGATTGGCTACAAGTCGGCCTGCTGCATGGAAGGCCCCGGTCAGGAAGAGCCGATGATGACTTCGGGTGCATACGACCAGCTGAGAATTTCGAATGTGGTTCGTTATGTTGACGAAAGCGAACCCTTGGTTCTTGTTCCACAGGATTCCGTCACATTCGATACGGCATTTATTGGACAAACAGATACCTTGATAGTGATTGATTCATTGTATCCGCTACCGATTGTGGATACGACCTCTCGTCAGTAATTGAAATCAATAATTGGTTTGAAGAATCCCGGTTCCACCGGGATTTTTTTAAATTGCAGGTATGGCTTTTGTTCACCTGCAAGTTCATTCTGAATTTTCTGTTTTACAATCTTCTGCTCGTCTAGATGGCATTTTGGCTGCTGCAGCCGAAGAAAACGCTCCTGCAGTCGCACTTACCGACCATGGTGCCATGTTCGGTATTCTTGAAATTCAGACCCGCGGAAAAGACATGAACAAGGCCCGCAAAGAAAAGGGGCTGCCGCCGGTAAAGACGATTTACGGCTGCCATATTTATGTGGACACGCCGAGTGCTAATCAGAAAGATCCGATTACATTTGAGCGATTGACGCTTTTGGTCGAAAATGAAGCCGGTTATTACAATTTGCTCCGCATTGTGAGTTACCGCTACGAAGACGGTGACCGCTGGGCAGAAATTCCATCGGTACCGCTGTCGGTTATCGAAGAGCATAAAGAAGGCGTTATCGCCATTGCGGGCGATTTCTTTAGCAAGTACGGTCAGAGTGTTGCGGCTGGGCGCAATAGCGTTGCCCGCGAATACATGGAAGCCCTCGACAAGATTTTTGACCACGACCATCTGTATATTTCGGTGTGCGACAACGGGGTGCCTCAGCAGAAACTGCTGAACGATTATAACGTTCAGTTGGCTGGAGAATTGGGCCGCGAAATTGTGGCGGTGGCAGACGTTCATTACATTAAGGCCGAAGATGCCGAAGCGCATAAGGTCTTGCGTTGCATTTCGCTTAAAGAAACGCTGAACGGCTTTGATGACAAACGCTTCCCGACGGACAAGTTCTATTTCCGCAGCGAAGCCGAAATGGTGGAACTGTTCGGGCATATTCCGGGCGCCATCGAAAATACGGTGAAGATTGCGGAACGCTGTAATTATACGGTCAAGACCGGTATCGGTGATGAATTCTGGCCTAGGTTCAAGATTCCCGATGAATTCTTGAGTTCCGACGAATATCAGAATATCAAGGCCATCATGAAGGCGGAATACGACGCGGAATATCCGGTCGTACGCGAACGTGAACTCAAGGGCGTTATCAAGGACAAAAAGAAAAAGGTGACGGCAAGCTATTGCGCAGACAAGGGTATTGCCGAAGACGCCCTGACCGACGAAGACAAGGCTGAAATTGAACGCCTGTCGCAGCCGGAATTTTTTGACGAAGACGACAATAAGGCTTGGGACAAGAGTGTGCGCCGTTGGTGTAAACCGGGTGGCGATGCCGATATTTATATTACGCACCTTTGTAATCAGCGTCTCAAGTGGCGATTCCCGAAAGAAGACTTTAAGTTCCCTGCCCACGAAACCGATGTGGGCAAGCGCATGTACAAAGAAATCAACTGTATCCGCAACATGAACGTGGCGGGCTACCTGTTGATTGTGTGGGACTTCATTAACTGGTCCCGTGAACATGGGATTCCCGTGGGCCCGGGCCGTGGTTCTGCTGCTGGTTCTCTGGTCACTTACATTATCGGTATTACCGACATTGACCCGCTCACCTTCGATCTCCTTTTTGAACGATTCCTGAACCCCGAACGCGTGTCCATGCCGGATATCGATACCGACTTTGCGGACCGTGACCGCGGTCGCGTGATTCAGTACGTGACGGACAAGTACGGCAAGGAATGCGTGGGCCAGATTATTACCTACGGTATGCTCAAGTCCAAAGCGGTGATTACCGACGTGGCTCGCGTCTTGGGACTTCCGCCTGCCGAAGCAAAGCAGATTACCAAGCTGTTCCCGCAGCGTACCTTGAACTTTAGCCTAAAGCAGGCTTGGACGGGTAAAGACAAGAAGGGCAACAACCTGGAAGACGGTTACAGCCCCGAACCCCTGCAGGCGATGATCGGTAGCCGCGCCAGTTACCAGAACCTGTGGGATATCGCTAAAAAGCTCGAAGATTTGCCGCGCCAGACGGGGGTGCATGCTTGCGGCGTGGTGATTACGCCGACCCCGATTTATAACCTTGCGCCTTTGTACCGTGCCGCCCCCGAAGATACGCCGGTGGTCATGTACGACAAGCACTACGCCGAAGACATCGGACTTTTGAAGATGGACTTCCTTGGCCTTATCAACTTGTCGATCATTCAAGACACGGTGAACATGGTCAAGAAGAATCGTTCGATTGAACTTGACATGGGCCATATTCCTTTGGATGACAAGGAAACGTTTGACTTGCTCGGCAAGGGTATGACCACGACGGTGTTCCAGTTCGAATCTCCGGGTATGCAAAAGTACCTGCGCGAACTGAAGCCTACTCGAATCTTTGACTTGATCGCTATGAACGCCCTGTATCGTCCGGGCCCGATTGATCAGATTCCGCACTTTATTGCCCGTAAGAACGGTCAAGAAGAAATTGACTGCTACCACCCTGACTTGGAACAGGTGCTGGGTGAAACCTATGGCGTGATTGTGTACCAGGAACAGGTGATGAAACTGGCCCAGATTCTGGGCGGTTACACGCTGGGTGGTGCTGACAATATCCGCCGTATCATGGCCAAAAAGATGCCCGAAAAGATGGCGAAACTCGAACCGGAGTTTTTCCAGAAATGTTTGGACAAGGGCTACGACAAGGACATGATTCAAAAGGTGTGGAATGCGGTGCTTCCGTTCTGCGGATACGCATTCAACAAGAGTCATGCTGCTGCTTACGCTTACGTGGCTTACCAGACGGCATACCTGAAGGCGCATTACGGCCCTGAATACATGGCCGCTTCCATGACGTCTAAAATGGGTAAGACCGAAGATATCGTGACGATTATTTTGGAATGCAAACGCCTCGATATCGAAGTGGTGTCGCCCAACATTAATGCCTCTATGGGAGAATTCGTGGCCAATACGGAAGGCCAGATTCTGTTTGGCTTGGCGGGCATTCGTAACGTGGGTATCGCAGTCGTCGAAGACATTATTGCTGAAAGAGAACGTCGCGGCAAGTTCAAGGATATTTTTGATTTCTGCAAGCGCGTGACTGAATACCAGGGCGAACAGAAAGAAAAACGCCCACCCATGAACAAGCGCCTTATCGAAAGTTTGATTATGGCCGGCGCCCTTGACGAATTCCCGGGAAACCGCGCCGTACTTATGGCAACTGTGGACCGCGCCATGGAAGTGGCCGCCCGCAGTCAAGAAGACAAAGACCGCGGACAGATGTCGCTCTTTGACATGGGCGGCGGTGCACCTTCTATGGATAGCTCTGCCGAAGTCCTTGAAGAAGCAGAAGAATGGTCTGCCATGGAAATGCTCAACAAGGAGCGCGACGTGGTGGGCATGTTCTTGTCGGGCCACCCGCTCGATGAATTCCGTCCGGAACTGCAGGGCTTTACCTCGTGTTCCTTAGATGAAGAAGAACTGACAAAGCACGAAGGCGGAACCGTGATTGTGGGCGGTGTGGTGACCAAGCTCCGCTCGATTGAAACTAAGCGCGGCGATACCATTGGCGCAGGCTCTATTCAGGATTTCCATGGTGACTTGGAAATGTTCTTCAAGAAGGACTTGTGGGAAAAGTTCCGCGACACGGTTGCACTTGATGACCGCGTACTTGTAAAGGGCGTGCTTGAACACCAACGTATGGGCGACGGTGTCCAGATTGTCGTTGAAGAAGTGATTCAGCTGGATCGCGTTCGTTCGGATATGGTGAGCCATATTCACATGGTATTCTATTCATCGATGGTCGACGACAATTTCACCGACAAGTTGATGACGGCCATGGAAAAGTACGAACCCTTTGAAGGGGAACGCGGCTGTGAATTGGTTTGCCATGTTGAAACGGAATCGGGAAATGTACACGTGTTGACCTTGAAAAATAAGAAGGTCGTTTATACTCCCGAATTGCTGCAGTATTTGCGTAAAGAATTAGGCGTGTTGAAGGTCTGGGTATCTAACCGTGCCAAGCGGTAAAAGAATATGGCGTGCGAGCCGTACATTCTGATTTGCGCAGGCGAAGATTCCGGGGACTCCATTGGCGCTCCCTTAGTCAAGACACTTGTTTCTCAAAAGTTTGCCGTGAAAGGCTCGGGCGGTCGCCGCATGCAGGCGGCGGGAATGCTGCCTTTGATTGATTTCGAAACTTTGCCGGTCTCTGGCTTTGGCGATGTATTGCCCAAGTACTTGAAACTGCGCCAGAGTTTTAATGCCCTAAAGACGGCGCTTGAATCGCCGGAATGTCTCGGGCTGATTGCTGTCGATTATCCTGGCTTTAACATGAAGCTTGTGGCGCGGGCAGGGGAGCTTCACAAGCCTGCTCTGTATGTGGCGCCTCCGCAAGTTTGGGCCTGGAAACGCAAGCGCGCAAAAGTTCTTGCTCAAAATCCGTATGTCAAGCTTGCTGTGTTCTTTGATTTTGAAGAATCGGTGTACCGCGAAGCCGGCTGTAATGTGGTTCGCGTCAAGCATCCGTTTGCCGAAATCAAAAATGCAGATTGTTGCGGCGAGAATTTTCGCAACGAAAATCATGACGGAGCAGCAAAGCTGATTCTCCTTCTTCCCGGGAGCCGTAAGTCGCAGGCTCTGCGCAACTTGCCGATTTATCTGAAAGCGGTGCAGAATGCTGAGAATGTGGTTGTGGTGGCTGCACGTCAAGAACTGGTGGACGCCTTTAAGAAGTTTAACGTCCCAGTGATTGTGGCTCCCCAAAGTGTGGCTGAGCGAATGGCTCTGTATCAAAGCGCGGAATATGCTTTGACCGCCCCCGGAACATCGACCTTGGAACTTGCTTTGTCGGGGGCTTCTTTTGCGGTTTGCACCAAGCCAGACATGTTGACTTATTGTCTAGGATGCTTGTTTATTAAGACAAAATTTTTCGCACTGCCGAACATTATTCTGGATCGTCTTGTGTTCTCAGAACACATCGTCCCCCCGTGGTCCGGGGAAAAAACTTGGTCATTTGCCAAGGGTGAAAGAGAAAATGTCGCGAAAGAGCTTTCAGAAAAGCTCGCTGTCGGTCAAACGCTTGAATCGTTAGCGCTTGAATTTCTTGGCCAGTTCGTCTAGCGTGAATCGCAGTAATGTCGGGTGTCCGTAGGGCGATTTGAGCGGTTCCTCGGTCAGCATCAACTGATTGACAAGGGCTGCCATTTCTTCGGGCTTAAGCTTGTCGCCGGCTTGGTAGGCGTTCGTGTTTGCCCATGCTTTAGCGATGGTGTCTTGCACCTTGACCATGTCGCCTTCGCCCTTGCCTTCGTCGCCGATGCTGTCCAAAAAGTCCTTGACCGCCTTGATGGCGCGTGAAAGCGGAAGTGCGCTCGGAATGGCACGAATCTGATAGGTCTCACCGCCAAAGTGTTCGATATAAAAGCCTAAACGCTTGAACTGGTCTTCGACGCTCTTTAATGCTTCGACTTCAAGTTTGGAAAGGTCCAGAAGTTCTGGGAACAGAAGTTCCTGGCTGTCGAGGGCAGCTCCGTTCCTCAAAGTATCCAGCGCTTGCTCGTAAAGTACGCGAGAATGGGCTGCATGCTGGTCAATTACCAAGAGACCGTTGGAATCGTCGCCGGCAATGTAGGTGTTTGCAATCTGGAAGAATGTCGGCGGGGTCCACTGTACGGCGGGTTCCGCGACCTCATTCACCTTGCCTTCGAGCGAAATTACCTTGCCTGCTTCGGGCGTGCTGAACAGGTCTTGGACCAAATCGTTCTGCGGAGCGCTCTTGCGCGGCTTTTCGAAGGCGAAACTTGCTGTCGGGAAATTCGACATTTCGGGAATGCCGCCCACGGTTTCGCTCGTTGCAAAAGTCGGCTTGGCTGCGCTGACTGAGGGCTTTGCAATCGGTTCTTCGAATCCGTAAGGAACCTTGGGCCCGTTGTCCTGTAAATCGTTTTGGCTTGTGCCTGCTATTTCTTCGCTCAAGTCGATAAGCGGAGAATTGGCTTCCATGTCCTTGGTGAATGTGTCGCGAATGGCGTGGGCTACCACCAGGAATACCAAATTCTGGTTGGCAAAACGGACTTCTCGCTTGGCGGGGTGCACGTTTACGTCGAATTCCATGTCAGGCATGTCCAAGAACAAGACCGAAACGGGCTTGCACTGGGCGCCGTAAGGCTCGTATGCCTGTTGCACCGCCTTGCTAATCATCTTGCTTTCAATGGGGCGGTTGCGGATGAACAGGAACTGGTGGTTGCGCTTGCCGTTTGTTTCGGTAGTGGGGGATACAAAACCCCAAACATGGACTCCAGCTTCGGTGTAGTCGACCGGCAAAAGAACTTTGGCAATTTTGGAGCCGATTGCTTCAGCAATTCGGTTGCGAAGTTCGCCCGGAACGCCGGTAAACACGGTTTTATCGCCGACTTTGTAATCAAAGCGAATTTCGGGGTGCGCAATGGCCGTTTTTAGAACAACATCGAAAATTCGGGTGCTTTCGGCCGTTTCGCTGCTCAAGAAGTTCCGGCGAACGGGGGTGTTGTAGAACAGATTTTCGACTAAAAAGGTGGTTCCTCGGCTAGCCTGAACATCCTGTTTTTGAACAACATTTCCGCCTTCCAGGATGATTCGGCCGGAATCGCCGTCGTCGGTGGCGCTTGTAATCGTTAATTTGGATACAGCGGCGATCGATGCGACTGCTTCGCCTCTAAAACCGTTTGTCTGTAAATGGAATAAGTCGTCTGCATTAAAGAGCTTCGATGTTGTATGACGCAGGTAGCACAGGTCCAAATCGGCTTCGTTCATGCCTTTTCCGTTGTCTGTGACCTGGATCTTTTTCTTGCCACCTTCTTCGATAGAAACTTGTATACGGGTGGCTCCTGCATCGATTGCATTTTCAATCAGCTCTTTTACGGCCGATGCGGGGCGCTCAATCACCTCGCCAGCAGCAATTTTATTGATGATTTCATCCGATAAAACGTGAATTTCAGCCGATTTCATGCCCCAAATATAGCCTTTTGGGGTTGTTATTCGTATATTTTTGCTAAATTAAATGTCCAAAAAGGCTGAGTGGCGTTTTAAAGAAATACCATTCAATAGAGTGAGGTAAAAGTGCTTTCAAATCTCTTTCTTCAGTTGACTCACATTGAGTTGCTCATCTCTTATCCAGTCAAGGATATTCTGACTCTAATTAAGCGTGATCCGCGCTTTACGGTCAAGGTCCTTAATGATATTTACTTTGAGGATTCGTTTGTAGATGAAGGCATTCACCGCTTGATCATGAATAACGTGGTGAACTGGCTCTATGAAAGGGGCGAAAATCCGGACGAATTTGTGCAGAAGATCATTCAGCGCTGCGCATCTTTCGAAGCCGTCCCTGCACGTAGCGTGCTTCGCTCTTACCTCCCGTATGTTTCTCAGTTCTATGCGACTGAAGACGTCCGTCAGCTCTGCCTCGATATTATCCCGAAGCGCTATCCGTTGCTCACGAACTCGAAGTTCCTCCGTCGTGAACTGGTGGATGGCTTCCGCAAAGAATACTTCACCTACCGTTTCGATTCTCCGGGCATGCTGATTACGAACCCCATGCGCTGGTTCAACGGCTTGGTGCAGTTGGGTCCCATTTTCTTGAACACGCCTCAGTACGAATTGATCGAATACAAGGCAAGCCAGACCTCGTTTGTTGAAGCACTTGAAAACAGAGTCCCGGCTGAAGTTCGTGATGATGGTTGTGTCTATGTGAACGGTCGCCAGGTCGGTAAGTACATGACCTTTGGTGATTGCCTTGCCGAATATGGCCTTGAATGGGAATTTGAAGCCGAAAAGAAGATGGCTTGCATTCGCGCTACCGAAGACGTTATCGACGAAAAGGTGGGTGCAGTCCTGATTCATAAGGGTTGCTATTACGGCGCACCGGCTAGCGTGGTCTACTTTGATTACAAGGCCAACGTGGTCGCACCGGAACCGTTCAACAAGCTCATGAGCGCAGTCGTTAAGCAGGAATTCGATTCTTGGGAACCCATCCAGAAGGCTCAGGAACAGCTCCTTGAAGCAATGAACGACTCCGTAACAATCATCTACTACAAGAGCGATGATTCTATCTCGGTGAACAACAAACACTTGATGCGCAACGTGCCTGCTCGTATTCTCCGCAACTTGCTGCGTGAATACAGCGCCACTGGTCGTGAAGAATTTGAAAACCGTGAATTCAAGCGTGACCCGTCCATTTGCATGGACCCGCTGCGTCCGAATTTCGAAAGCCGTTTGAACCGCGTGATTGCTCATATCAACGGTTCTGACGATCCGGAACATCCGTCTGAAGGCGTTAAGAAGTTCTTCGAAATTGAACGTCACCGCCGCGGTGGTTTCCGTTTTGTTCCGAAGTGCAAGATCATTTTCCGCGAAGAGTAAACGCTAGTTTACCAAGTTCGAAAATGTAATCGAAACGGTTTTAGAAAATAAGAAATTTGGTAGTTCCTACGGGCAAATAAATGGGTATATTTGGTATCGTGAACGGTAGAAGGGTAAATCCTGAAACGACACTATCATTGCTCCCCTCCTGATAGGTTCAAGGTTCCACATACCGATTCATATTTTCTCCTTCTTAGGAAAGGCTCCTCGTTAGAGGGGCCTTTCTTTCATTTGGTTCTATAGAACCAAATGAAAGCTAACTCTTCGGCTCGGTCATGTACAAGCCTTTGGCTTGTCCGCGACTCTCGCCTTACGAGTTAGTCTTTTTCAAGAATCTAAAAAGGGACGGCTTGCGAACAAGTTTTTTTATAGCGGCTCGGAAATGGCAATGCAAGCATTGCCGCTTCGCTCGCCTTGGGAACCGGTCTTTATTACAAGAAAAACAGTTCGGTCTGCGAACATGTCTTTTCAAGTTAACTCTTTGGCTCGGTCTATTTTTGAGAGATGACTTCGACGGTTAATTTGTTGAAGGCGAGTTTGCCGCCGTCGCGGATTTCGAGTGCCGCGCGGAAGGTTGTGTCGTTTTTCTTGAACGGTTCAAGAACTGGTGTGAATTTGTTCTTGAGTAAGCCTTCGACTTCTTCGTCGGTGAATTTGCGCTGGTAGAATACTTGCGGAATGCCAAAGCCACATTGCGGGTTCATGCACACGTAAGCGGCGTGTGTAGCTTCGTTTGCGCCTTGGCCCGATGTACCGCTGCGGAAACGCAATTGATCGCCACAAACGGGGCAGGGGAGGTTCCTGCGCATGAATTCAAAAACGGTGCGGCCCTTGTCGGCGCCTTCGCCCCATTTGAGGCGGGCGGCAAAATCAGACCCCTTCTTGCTCTTGAAATCTTGAATCAGCGGCGTTTCGCCGTTAGTAAAGAGTTCGCCTATTTCGGTGGTGGTAAGCGTGTGGCCCGCAACGGTTTTGAATAGCGTGAATTTGCAATCGACGCCATCGGTTGCATTGGTGCAGAATAAGGCGTTCTTGTTTTCTTCGAGAGTGGCGCCGCAAAGCGGACACTTGTATTCTGTTTTCTGTCCGTGGAATTTGCCGTCGCTTTCGAATTCAAACTGAATATTGAAATCTTTATCGACTGAAAGCTTTGCTGAAAATTCAGTGCCTTTCTTGCTCTTGAAACCTGAAACAGGTCCGACAGTTTCGCCGGCAAGTAATTTCTTGATTTCGGCGTGAGCAAGCATCTTGCCTGCCACTGTGTGCCCGAATCGGAATCCACATTCGGTCTTGGGGCACACGTAGCCCCAGGGGGCTACATCGAGCGCGCTCCCGCATTTCGGGCATGGAATGCTTTCGGTTACGGTTTCGCGCTCGAACTGGCAGCCGTATCGCGCATGCAAATCGGTGAACAGCTGCTTCACGTATTCAACGATTCCGTCGCGGAATTCAGCGGGTGCAAGCACGCCTTTTTCGACCTGAGAAAGTTTGTATTCCCATTCGCCTGTCATTTCGGGCGACTTGACTTTTTCATCCATCAAGGCGATGACTTCGCGCCCGCGGGCGGTACTCACTAAGTAATTCTTTTGCGCTTCAATGAAGCCGCGTTTCTTGAGTGTTTCGATAATGCCTGCCTGCGTTGCCGGCGTACCCAAGCCGCGGTCTTTCATAGCTTCGGCAAGTTCTTCGTTTTCGATTTGCTTACCGGCCGTCTTCATGGCGGCAAGGAGCGTTGCCTCGGTATAGTATTTAGGCTTGCTCTTCTTTTTCTTTTGCAATTCGACGCTATCGAAGGGCGCGCTGTCGCCGGCGTTCCATTCGGGGAATGCTTCGACCAAATTCGTGATATCGTCGCTGTCGCCTTTGCCTTCGGCGTCCTTGGATTCGGCGTCGCCTTTTTTGCCCTTCGCTTTTTTCTTGTCGTCTTTCGTCTCTTTGACGAGTGCGCGGAAACCGAGATCTTCGTTGCGCTTGAGCTTCAAACGGAATAATTCTCTCGTCTCTCGTCTCTCGTCTTTCGCCTCAAGAATCACCTCCATTTCGTCCCACACGTACGGCTTTAGCCACGCCTGCACAAAGCGTTCCTTGGCCAGGTCGTAAATCTTCTGCTCCATTTCGGGCAAATCGTTTGGAGCTTCGCCGGTGGGGATAATGGCAAAGTGGTCAGTCACCTTGCTTGAATTGATGAAGACAAAATTTTCATCGAAGGAACGGAAAATCTTTTGCTGCTCGGGGGTCGCCAATTTTTGCGCGAGGGCGAATGCCTCTTGCTTCATGGTGTCGGGCAGGTACTGCGAATCGGTACGCGGGTATGTCAGCAGTTTCTTTTCGTACAGATTCTGGGCGCAATCTAGAACTTGCTGGGCGCTGTATTTAAAACGCTTGTTGCCCTCTTTCTGCAATTCGGTCAGGTCGAATGGTTTTTGCGGAAACTGCTTTTTCTGCTGGTTATCGATTTTAGCTATAGTCGCTTCGGCAGGAGGAACACAACGCGCTACAACCGAATTCGCTTCCGATTCTTTTTCAAAGACGGCTACTTTAAGGTTCGCTTCGCCCTTGGCGTCTTCTTCGCGCTTGACAAATTGGGCCTGGAACCCTTTCCATGTGCCCACGACGCTGTAGTAAAAGAGTTCCTTGAATTGCTCCACGATGGTGTCGCGTTCTACAATCAAATTGAGTGTAGGCGTTTGCACACGGCCCACTGAAATCATCTTGCCGCGCCCTGCCGTAAGCGTGTAGGCGCGTGTCGCGTTCAGACCTACCATCCAGTCGGCTCGCTGTCTTAAACGGGCTGCATAACTCAAATTCACGCGTTGGGTGGCATCTTCCAGGTTCTTCCAGGCTTTGTCCAAGTCCTTGGCTACATAGCTGTTCACCCACAGGCGCTTAATGGTTTTTTGCTTAAAAGAGGGCGTGTAGTCGAGCACTAGGTCAAAAATCAAGTTACCTTCGCGGCCGGCATCCGCGCCGTTCACCAGCACGTCAGCCTGCTCCATCATCTGTCGCACCACATTCAGCTGTTTCTTGGTGCTCTCGATTTCCATGAGCTTGAACTTTTCAGGGAGCAGGGGCAAATTCGAAAGCCGCCAGCCGCCTTCGAATCCGGGGTAGGCGTCTAACGGTGCAAGGGTAATCAGGTGACCTACGCACCAGGTAATGCAGTGGTTCTTACCAATCAGGCATCCGTCGCCTTGGGTGAATTTTTCCCCTTCCAACCGCTCCAACATAGGGCGGTAGTGTTGGTTTGCAACAGACGGTTTTTCGGCGACAAGCAGGATCACGTTTCAACGTCCAAAAGTGATTTTTCCCAAGATTCCTTGGCGCTACGCAATTTTTTGAGGGATTCGTCATCGGCGCCGCTGCTGTCTCGTAGGTCCATGAGATCGCGATATCCTTGGGCAAGTTGCTTTGCTTTGGGGTAATCCTGAACTAGAGCCTCTAGTTCGTTTAGAATGGCTTTATCCGAATAAAGCCTGGCAATCCCTTCGAGCGAATGCAAAATAAAGTCCTCGTGCCGATTTTCTTGCTTGGCGAGTTTGGCTTCTTCGAATTCCAGGGGCAAAATTTGGTCCACCCATTCGGATTCGGCGGTAAAAAGCTCGTTGTCTTCGACCAGGGCGTCTTTACGTTTGCTCAGTTCTTGCTGTTTCTTGATGAAAGGCCTGTAAGATTCAATGTCGAGATTTAAACCCTGTTTTTGAATGAAATCCTTCAGGTTTTGCAAATTTGTCTCGGTTGGGTTGTTCAAAAGGCATTCTTTGAGCACGGCAAGCTGGTCTTTGGGCGGGAGTTTCTTGAAAGATTCGCCTTTCATGCTCACGTCCTTGATTTTTAACCAAAAAATTCGCGCAAAAATGAGCGCCATTGCTATCGTAAAAAGGGTAGAAATACTCATTATGGGCCATTATTTAGAAAAATGTAAGGAACTGTTCCGGCCGCAAGTTAAAAATAAGTGTTTTATGGCACGAAGTTTCAGCAAACGGTTTTTTTAAACGAATTTTCACAATAAAAAGTTAATAAAAGTCAAAAAAAAGGTGTATATTTAAGATGGAATATTCTAAACCTATAATTATGGGTAAGGCGATTGGATTATTATGAAATTGAATACTGTTAAGCGATTGGCACTTAGTGCGACTATCTGTGGACTTGTTGGGGCTATGTCCTCTCAGGCTGAGGTGGCTGATAACCAGAGAGAATTGGATATCATTATTCGAGACTTTCCGGTAACACATCCGGACTTTGAAAATTTCCAGGAAGAAGCGCATAATAGTATTTATAACGGTGGCAAAAAGAGTGGCGGAAGGACTATTGGTAGGTATCCGGATACTTGGCATGTCTCGTATACGTCTAATGCGGAATGGTCCACTCGTCGTAGTAATGACGCTCTTTTCGGCTGCGGTAACACGCAGACTCCTGAACTTGGTATTGCGGTTGGTGTGAATGGCTATCCGCATGATTTGATGTCTACATCTGGTGCTTTTTCGACAATGCCTGACTACGTGCTGGCTTTGGTCGATAATTCCGGTTATGCTTGGTATGGCGAATTCAAGGATTGCCAATACGATGCTAAATTGAACCCGCTTGGCCTTAAGGTGATGCGCGGCTTGGTGACCGATCTTTGTTCCGATGCTTCTGGCACGTGGTCCGCAAACTTGGCTGACGACAAAAAGACTTGCTCGGGTACAAAGGTTTGTAAGACCCACTCTTGGTCCCAGATTGTCTATACGACTCCGGGCATGGTGGAACAGAAATTGTATTTCCCGCCTGACCTCACTGACTGTGACGCAAACAATAACTGCGCCCTTGATATTTATGAGCCGGTGATTACAAGAGCTAGATTTGCTTGCGACAACCAGTATTTCGAACAGTGGTATACTGATGTTGAGGGCATGAACAAGCGTACGAACACGACTTTGATCCTGGACCAGGATGCTACTGAACCGGCATATTTTGAAATTGATAAGAACTGGAACAATGGTGGCTATTTCCCGCTCGATAGCATTACGGAAGATGGCAAGTTCCAGTGGGTTTCTCAAAAGCCGTTGTTCCCGAACCAGTATGGCCCTCAGAGCCTTTCGATTTTCTGCCCGCCCTATGCATACCAGTGGGCTGACACCCAGACTGACTTTATGGGTGAAAATACCGAGTCTCTTTGTAATGCATGGTTAGGTGCAGGTGGTCCTAGAAGCGAAAATGCTGCCATTGATGCAGCTCTTGGAGTAGCGGGCAAGCCGAACAACATTGGTCTTCGCCATTTGCGCAACTACGGCTTTACCATGATGGGTGTTGCCAAGTTCAAGTACAAGAAGGGCCAGCACGAAGTCTTTAAGTTCACCGGTGACGATGACATGTGGATCTTTGTGGATGGCGTGTTGGTGGTTGACTTGGGTGGTACTCACCTTGCTGCTGCAGGTACGGCCGATATGGACTACCTGGCTGCAAACATGCATGGCTGCCGTCAGGGCGATCCGATGCAAGACTCCTGTGCAGCAAAGCTTGGTCCTGATGGTACCTGGCTGCACGATTCTTGGCACTATTTGCACTTCTTCTATGCGGACCGTCAGTCTGATGGTTCTAACCTGCGTATCCGTAGCTCGCTTTCTGAACTGGCTCCGTCCCGTTACGGTCAGCCGGCTGTGAGCAAGGTGCTTGCAAAGCTTGACTCTGCAGGTAACCAGACCGTGACCATGTACTTGAACACCACTCTGGATCAAGCAACCATTGCAAATATTGCCACGAATGGAACTACTCAACCGCCAATTCTTGTGATGCGTTCTGTGACGGATCCTGCGACTGGTATCAAGAAAACCGAGGTTTACGGCTATTACGTTACAAGCATCGAAGAAATTGCTAGTCAGGGCGCTTCTGGTGTGCAGTACAACTTTACAGGTGTCCTGAAGGATATCAACGGCAATATCGTTGAAAACCAGATTATTGTGGGTGGCGATAAGGTTGCGTTCAACTTCCCGTATGACCAGGATGCTGTGAATAGTGATGAATACAAACAGCAAAAGGCTGATTATGCCGCTTATGGTATCGATGAAGCTACATGGAAAGTTATGCTTCAATGGAACCTGGCTGTAAAGTACAAGGTGACCTCTTCTTCGGGTAAGTCTGTGGTCGGTTTCCCGGATACTCCGGAAGATTGGTCTGATGTGATCTTCAAGGCTCCGACTCAGGGTTCTCCGTTCGTGATGGACTCTGCAATTACCCGTCCGGACTTTACCACTCAGGCAACCATTCTTACCAATATTGCTGAAAGTCATGATGGCGAATTGCCGAAGAACTACACGGCTGACCTGTTGTTCACCTCTGTGCCGAGTGGCGTGGGTAAGAACAATAACCCGCTCGCATTGACTAACGAAGAAAAGAAGGCCTTCTCGCAGTCTACTCCGGAAGGTGGCTCTAACCCCTATACAACGCCTTATGTGGGTGGCCAGCAGTCTGTAACTTCGATGTGCTATTCGAATGGTACGGAAAGTTGCTTCAGCGTGTCTTATCCGGTGATGGGCCCGTTCCGCATTAACGTGCGCGTGTTCGACCACTTGGGCCACTTTGTGAGCCAGTACCAGGAAACCATGGACGAAGCTAAGTTACATGCCGCTTTGGGCCAGGGCAAGGTTGAACCGGGTTGCGGTGATGCATTGCTTTATGGCGAAACGGGTGCCGGTTTGATTACCATTAAGATGTATCCGGTGTCTCAGTCTGGTAGAGAAGTGGGAACTGGTCCTTACATTTATCAGGTGACCTTCGTTCAGGAAGCCTACACGGCTTGCATTAAGGAAGGCGCATCTGCTTGGCCGCATACACTTTACTACTCTCGTACGTTTGAAACCTACAGACGTGGTTACAAGCGCGCATCGACCAAGTAATTTGGAAATCGCTTAAAAGAATTTTCCCGCGGGTTTTAAAACCGGCGGGATTTTTTTATAGATAACGAAAGAATGGCTTTCTTAGGGCCCGATTAGGTTAATCGATAATGTTGCCAATGAGGGCGAAGGGTTCGGCGGCAGCGATGCTGACGGTGAATCGTTCGCCCGGCTGTAGCGGTTTTTCGCTGGTGATAGCTACCGGGCGGTAGGCGGCGTTTCGGGCGATGTAGGTGCCCTTGCGGTAGCCGGGCTTTTCGATAACCACGGTTTCGGTGGTGCTTACCCAACGGGCGTTATTTTCAGTCGCGATGCGTTGGAAGGCTTCGGCAAGGGCGGCAGAACGAAAGTGCTTGACTTCGTCGGGAACGGCGCCGGCCATGTTGTAGGCGGGCGTGTTCGGGCGCGTCACAAAGCGCGTGATGTTGCAAACTGTCGGACGCGTCTTTTCGAGAATGTTGAGCGTATCCTGAAAATCTTGTTCGGTTTCGCCCGGGAATCCGACAATCAAGTCGGTGCTGAGCGTGAATAGCGGGAACTTGTTGAACGCTTCGGCAAGCATCACGTAGTCGTCTGCAGAATGCTTGCGGTTCATTGCCTTGAGAATGTTTTCGCTTCCGCTTTGCACGGGCAGGTGAATGAATTTGTAGACGCGGTCGTCTTCAAAACATTTTAAGAGATCGTCCAGATACTGCATCATGTGGCGTGGGTTACCCATGCCAAGGCGCATCTTGTAATTGCCCGGGACTTCAGCCAGAATCTGTTGAACGAGTTCAGCGAGGTTGGTGCCGGTGTCGAATCCGTAGCAACCGCAGTCTTGGCCTGTCAACTGGATTTCAACGCATCCGTCGCTTACGAGGCTTTTTACTTGTTGCACGATGTCTGCGGCAGGGTAGCTATGCAAACGCCCTTTCACGAGCCTTGTAGAGCAATATGCGCATGCATCCAGACAACCTTCTTCGATGTTGACTATCCCCACCAGCGGTGATTCTCGCAGGGGGGTCCCACGAGGGGCCGCCGACCCGAGCTCCTTTAGGCTAGTGAATACGACCTTATCGGAAATCTTGGCGGCTTCTTCTCTAAAGTCTTTCGGGGCGCAGCCCGTAATGAATATCTTGGCGTCGGGGGCAGCGCTTAATGCTTCGCGCAACAACTTAAGTGCGCCGGCATTCCCTTTCACGGTGCAGACGTTCAGCACGAATGCTGCGGGCTTCTCAGACGTTTTCGATTCGGGCATTCCGAAGACAACGTGGTATTCGCTTGCAAATGCCCTTGCAATTTTTTCGCCATCGCCAAAGTTGGCTGCGCAACCTTGGCTAATTACAGCGAGTAGCGGCTTTTCGTTGGAGTAATCCACGCGCTTACCGCTCGAATTTTTCCAGAGTGATTCCCTGGTAGTAATGACTCAAGATTTCTTGATAGCTTTGCCCGGCCTGCGCACGAGCCCGCACTCCCATTTGGCACATGCCCACGCCGTGCCCAAATCCGGTGCCGGTAAGCAACCATTCCTTACCTTCTTTTTTCACGGTAAAGAAAGAGGAGGGGAGTATGGTTCCCGCCTTCTTGAACAGCCAGCGGGTGCGATCGGTTTGCACGTCGAAATGTCCCCTGTCTGTTTCGACGCGGAGTGTCAAAATGCGTCCGCTCTTGAGATTGTCTTTAATCTTGATGGATTTGACTTTCTTGAAGTCTTTTCCGTCTGCAGTACTGAATGTCGCCTTCGCTTCGGTGGCGTTTGTCTTGAACAACTTTGCGATTTCTTTGTCGGCGAAGCGGCGTTCCCACTTAGTATAGCTGGATTCATCGCACCAGGGCTTTCCATTCGGGCGCTTGTCCGGAACAGACTTTAAGTACGGAAGGTCTGCGCGGTTCCAAGTGGCAAGCGTTTCAGTGACGCCGCCGCAAGTGGAATGGTAGTAGGCGATAATGAATTCGCCACCGTAAGTCATCACGACACCTGCGGTAGCCTTGACGGCTGCATCGGTCAACGGTGTTGCCGATTCCAGGCCCTTATAGACCTGGTCCTTGGTGTCGGCGTAAACGTCAAAGCCCATGGATTCGCGGCTGTTAAAATGTTTGTATGCGTAAGTGCGGGCGGCAACGGCTTGTGCCTTTAAAGCTTCGATACGGCTGGAATCGAGCTTGCCAATTTCGTAGGGAATTACACCGCGCAAGTAGTCTTCGACATCGACCGAATTGATGGCGTCGAGCTTGCCGTTTGTGGTGCGGAACATGACGCTGCCGGGGTAGCATGCCCTGCCGAGACTCTTTTTATCGGGGGCGACGGCGAGGCATCCGCCGTCTTCGCTGTTGAATTCGTGTGCGATGTCTTCGGTGGAATTGCCGTCGGCTTCGAAGCGGACCATGTTACCGCGTGGAGTGACGCGTACGGTTTCGCCTTGGTAATTGATGTAGAGTTCTTTGACTCCCGTGAAAATCCCTACACGAAGCGGACGGTTCAAGTCCTCGGGAATCTGCATGTCTTCAAATCGGACGGTATCATTTGTTGCAGAGCTTGTTACGGTCGTTGCCGCGGGTTTTGCTGGAGTAGCGGGCTTTGCCGGAACGGCAGGTGCTTCGGGCATGGGCGGCAAGTAACTGTCTGCAATGTCCTTGGCAGACTTGTTCTTTACGGGTAGCGGTTTATTTTGCTTCGCTTGCTGAACAGGTTCTTTTGCCTTCGGACTTTCTGTCTTGACGTTTGCTTTTTTTGAAGATGCGGTGTCCGCTGTATTTTCGGTTCCGGTAGTAGTTTCTTCAATAGGGACGAAATTTACAGGCCCTTCAGGAATATCTTCGGCGGTCGCCGGCACTTCCGTACTTTGCACATCGTCGGGCAAGTCGAAGTCATCGTCTGCAAAAGCAAACGAAATCCCGAAAGTAAGTGCAAAGAACAGTGGAAGTTTAAAGGACATTACTTGTGTAATTATACAAATTATTCTTTGACAAAAAAGGAGATGCCCGCTCGATGGCGGGCATGACATTGCTCAAAGTGCTTTGGACCAGCCTTAGCGCTTCTTTAGTTTCGCCTGAGTATCCTTTGCCATTTTACGCAGCTTGGACTGGTTCATGGTGCGGTCGGCAGTCGAAATCTTGTCTACGAACAAATCGCCGTTCAGGTGGTCCGTTTCGTGCTGAATGCAGCGGCCAAAGAGTCCGTCGCAGTCATGCAGTTCTTGCGGTTCGCCATTGATGTCAAAGAAACGCACGCACACCTTGTCGGGACGCATCACGTTGCAGAAGATATCCGGCACAGAAAGGCAACCTTCGTCGTACGGCACCACCTTTGCATCGGGTTCGGCTTCCCATTCGGGGTTGAACATAATGTAGGGGCGCGGTTCTTCTTCACCGGGAATAGCGGTGTCGATTACGACCAAGCGAATGTTCTTGCCAATTTGCGGGGCGGCAAGGCCGCAACCCGGCGCCTCGTACATGGTTTCGAGCATGTCCTTGGCGAGCTGGCGCAGTTCAGGCGTAATCTCGGTAATGGGTTCGCACTTTTTGCGAAGCACCGGGTCGCCGTAAGTTCTAATTTCGAGAAGAGCCATGGATTACTTCTTTTCTTCGGTCTTTGCTGCGGTCGCAGTTTCAGCGTTCAGAACGCGGAGAATTGCGGACTTTTCAAAATCGATGATGGTGGTGGAACCCGTACGCACAGAAATCGTGGTGCCGGTTTCATCGATGTTGGTAACAGTGCCGATAATGCCAGCGGTGGTGATCACCTTGTCACCCTTCTTGAGGGCCTTGCGCATTTCTTCCATCTTCTTCATTTCCTTGTTCTTCGGACGGATGAAGAAAAGCCACATCACCACGAACAAGAGAATGAGCGGCAAGAAGCTGCTGATGGCGCTCGGCTGCTGTTCAGCTTCGGCTGCTTCCTGAGCGAAGGCGGCAATGGAGGAAAGGGTCACGAGAAGTGCAGAAAGTTTCATAATTTTACCTGCTAGGGGTTAATTGATTTTACGGGGGTAAAGATAGAAAAAATGCTGACGCTGACCTTCGTCAGCGTGACTCAAGAGAGGTCAAACGAGCTTCTTGTCGAGCAGCGGGTAAATGCGGTTGAGTTCCATCAAGTCAAGGATGGTATCAAAATCCCCGAAAAACGACGGAATCTCGGTGATTTCGGGGAGTGAACTGGTGTCCGCAATTTTTATAGATGCGTTCAACAGCTTGCGTTCCAAGAGCGGGAGCATGGTGCGCGTGGTAAGCGTGGCGCCAAACATGGCGCGCTTGCCGACTTTCAGGAGCGAATCGGTTGAT
This sequence comes from Fibrobacter sp. UWB10, assembly GCF_900182935.1. NCBI lineage: Bacteria > Pseudomonadati > Fibrobacterota > Fibrobacteria > Fibrobacterales > Fibrobacteraceae > Fibrobacter > Fibrobacter sp. UWB10. The sequence continues at coordinate 98,793 of NZ_FXUE01000002.1, forward strand.
ACGGTAAAGGTGCCGTTCTTGAGCGGTTCCTTGCTTTGCTGCACGGTCTTGATGACGGCGTTCAGTACCATCTGTTCGGTCATCGAAAGAATCTGCGGCGGCATCTTCTTGTAGCGGGCGCGGTAACGAATCGATTCGTACAGCAGGTGTACCACGTTCGCGTTCTTCACATGAATCTGCGGCCCCTGAATCTTCAAGATTTCCAGGTCTTCCAGAATCTTCAACAAGTCTTCGATGTTGTCTTTCGAAAGGTTGAAAAGATTCTCGACGCCGTCTATGACTTCGGCGAGAGAAACGTCGGCTTCTTCGTTAACCTTGGTGCGAACCGAAAGCGAATCCAGAATGTAGAGCAGGCTAGGCAACGCCTTAATCTTGTCGCTTTTGCGCTTGTTGTCGCCAGCAATCTGCAGGCGGCCCGTCAAGAACGTAATGATGGACTTGAACCAGGTGGGTTCCTGCTCCAGAGTTTCGTCTAAGTTGTCGGGCGTGATTTCAATCAGTTCAGAATCTTCGGTTGCCGTAACCGTTTCGGAGCAGGGCTCTTTTTTAAGGAGCGAAAGTTCACCAATCAGAACGCCCGGGCCGTAAGTGTTCACTTCGCTGTTGCGGGAATTGGTGCCTTGCAGTTCGCCGTCGCGAATCACGTAAAGCTTTTCGCTCGGGGCGCCTTCGCGGAACAGTACTTGTCCTTCTTCAAGAATCATAGTACCCCCCGAATGTTGGTTTCGTAGCGCAAGGCTTTCAAGTAATAATGCACTTGGAGCCTGTTAACGACAAAGTGGTCGCAGTCAGGATTGTTTGGCTCGGCTTTCACGAACCATTCCTTTTTTAACAAATTAATCCACTGCGAAACATCGGCGTCGCTAAACTTTTCGTGAATGAAAGTAATCCATTCTGGCCCGGTCTTGGGCTTGATCCCTTCGCTTGCCGAAAGGAATACAAGAATCTTTTTCTGCACGATGTTTAATTTGTACGGAGCGTATTCGACACCGCGTTCTTGGGCGCGCAGGTAGTCCGTAAAAATGTGCAAAAGTTCTGGGTCTGCAATTTTGCAGAAAATGCGACCGTCTTTTTGCGACAGTTTAATCAAGTGCCTGCGCAAAAGCGACTTCAAGTCTTCCTGTGCGGCGGCGGTCGAAATCTTTGTCAAAAAGCAGTATTCGCGAATCAGTTCAGCCAGGTTGAATTCGGTGTCCTTGGGCTTGTGGCTCAAGTATTCGGCAATACTCTTGAGCGAGTTCTGCACGCGGGTCTTGACGGTTGCGCGCTTGAGCTGATGCGTCTTTGCAGAAAGACTACGAATGAGGGCCAAGAGCCACAACGGAAGCCTTTTCAGTTCAGATTCCATGCACTCTTCGGTTACGAGTGTAATCTTGGAATCTTTGCTTGCCGAAAGTTCATACCTGAACGGTTCGCGTTCAAGCAGTGCCGCCACTCCGACCAGATCTCCCGGTCGCATAGTGAATACGACAGAATGCGGGGGCGTAACTTCGCGGGCAACGAGTTCTCCTTCTTCAAGGATAACGATGCTCCGGTATTCGCTCCCGGGTGAATAAACAACAAAACCCGCCTTCACGCTTTGGTGCGTGGGCGGGATTAATTGTTGACGCGAGGTCATGTTCCTCGAGTGTTAAGCTGATTAAGCCTGACGTTCGTCGATACGAGCAGCCTTACCGCGGAGGTCGCGCATGTAGTAGATGCGAGCCTGACGGACCTTACCCGGACGATCGAGAACGATGGAATCGATACGGGGGGAGTGGAGCGGGAAAATACGTTCCACGGCCACGCTGCCGCTCATCTTGCGGACGGTAAGAGTTGCAGAAATACCGGTGTTCTTCTTCTGGATCACAACACCCTTGAACGGCTGGATACGTTCCTTGGTGCCTTCGATCACCTTCACGTTCACGGTAACGGTGTCACCGGCGCGGAGTTCGGGAAGGTCGGTCTTCAAGTTTTCGTTGTGGATTGCTTCAATGTTCAGGGACATTTGTGTACCTCGTTTTTATTTGATGCCAAATTTAGTATCTTCTTCAAGATTTTTAAAGATGTCTGGGCGTCTTTCTTGCGTTCTTTTTAACGATTCTTGGCGCCTCCAGGCTTTAATGTTCGCGTGATGGCCCGAAAGGAGCACTTCGGGGACCTTTTTTCCTTCAAAAACTTCGGGTCGGGTATAGACCGGCCATCCCAGTACCCCCTGCGCAAAGGAATCGGTTTCGCCGGATTCCTTGTTGCCGAGAGCCCCGTCCAGGAGTCTCACTACGGCATCCGTCACGAGCATGGCAGGTAGTTCGCCTCCGCTCACAACAAAATCACCGATAGAAATTTCCAGGTCGACCTCGGACTGGCGGATGCGGTCGTCGATTCCCTTGTAGTGCCCGCAGACAAGTACCAGGTGGCTTTCCTTGGAAAGTTCCTTGGCCAGCTTGTGGGTAAAGGGAACGCCGTCTGCAGTCAGGTAGATGACTTTGCCGCCATCTTCCTTGACTCCCGTGCTGCGAATAGCGTTTGCGAGCGGTTCGGGCCTAAGGACCATTCCCGGTTCGCCGCCATAGGGCACGTCGTCCACCTGGCCGTAGTCGTTGATGGCAAAGTCGCGCAGGTAGACGGTATTGAATTCCATCAGTCCCTTGCTCTGGGCGCGACCCATGATCGATTGCTTCATGGGTGCAAACATCTCGGGAAAAATGGTGATGCAGTCGATCTTCACCTTTCCTCCGGGCACAGGCTCTTTAAGTAGTCTGCGCTAAAAATGATGCTGTTGCCATCTTCGTCCACGTCCAAGACACAGTCGTCTATCCAGGGGGCGAGGATTGTCTTTGCGGAAAATTCGCGTTGGAAGGCCGCGTCGAACTTGACGTGAAACGCGTTCACGGTAGGCAGCTCTTCGACTTCGAGCACTTCACCTACATCACGACCGTCTTCCAGTTTTGCGCGGAACCCAATCAGATCGTCCAGGTAATATTCACCTTCGGGGGCGGGGAGCCTCTCCGATTCGGGAATCATTACGTCTGCATTCACGAAGTGAGTCAGGGATTCCGGCGTGTCGTACCCCTTGAACTTTAATAACCACAGATTGTTTGCAAGCCTGGAATCTTCCAGAGTCAATTGGACCTGTTCACCATTGGTCTTCTTTAGCATCACGTCCTTGAGCTTCTCATGACGCGTAAGGTCGTGAGTGAGCGGCATCGCCTTGATGTATCCCTTGACGCCATGCGTGCGCATGAGCTGGCATACGGTGATGTATTCTTCGGACTCAGACATGAAAGACTTAGTGGGGTTTTGAATCAGCGGAAGGTGGTTACCTTGGTTCAAGCGGTTTTGCTAGATAAAAAAGCCCCGTGCTTTGAGGCACGAGGTTTCTTTTCAAGCGAAAATTATGCTTCGGCAGCGGGTGCTTCTGCAGGAGCTTCTGCGGCGGCAGCGGCTTCAGCAGCGGCGGCTTCCTTAGCGGCCTTTTCAGCTTCGATCTTGGCGAGAGCCTTAGGACCGAGCTTGGCCTTCTTGGCCTTTTCAGCACGCGGAGTAGCGGTCTTGCCTTCGATAGAACGGCCAGCGCGGATTTCGTGGAACAAGTCCATGATGCCGACCTTCTTGAGGAGGCTGCGAACGGTGTCAGACGGCTGTGCACCAGTCTGGAGCCACTTGAGGACCTTTTCCTGTTCGAACTTGATTTCCGGAGTCTTGGAATTCGGGTTGTAGAAACCCACCTGTTCGATAAAGCTATCGTCGCGAGCCTTGCGGGAATCAATCACCACGGCGCGGTAGATGGGGTTGTGACGCTTGCCGAAACGAGCGAGACGGATAACGGTTGCCATTTTAACCTCTTATTTGTTTATTTTCCCGTTTTTCAGGGAAAATGGGGTTTGTTTTATTGTTTTGGGCCAAAGATAGCAAAAAAACTCTTGTGTGTAAAGGACGGAATGTAAAATTTTTCCGTTCTTTACAGATAAATTAATTGAAATTTAAGGTTTTTTAAGCACGAAAAAAGCCCAAAAACGTCGTTTTTGGGCTAAAATCGGTGATTTTACTGCTTTTTATTCTTTGTCGCTGTCGTCGCTGTGACAGGGGCAGTGGTAGCAGTCACCCGTTTCGGCGTAGTCCTTACCGCTCCAGCAGTAAGTGCAGAGCTGGTCTTCGGGCAGGCCAATAGCGTGAATCACGTCGTCGATGCGCTGGAAAGCGAGAGTCGTGAGGTTCAACTTCTGGCGGATGTATTCGACCATGCCCTTGTAGGCTTCGCCATCCGGATTAGTGTACTTCTCGATATCGGCGTTTTCACCTTCCTGGTCGCGAATGTAGCGGCGGGTGATCAAGTCGTATTCGTTCTTGGAACGAGAGAAGTTGATGAACTTACAGGGGTAAACGAGCGGCGGGCATGCGATACGCATGTGCGTTTCTTTACAACCAAGTGAATAAAGCTTCAGAGCCTGCTTACCGAGCTGGGTACCACGCACAATGGAGTCGTCGCAGAACACCAGGCGGCGGTCCTTGATGAGTCCCGGAATCGGAATCAACTTCATGGATGCCACGCGTTCGCGCTGCTTCTGGTCTTGCGGCATAAAGGAACGGGCCCAAGTCGGAGTGTACTTCACGAACGGGCGGGCAAACTTGATGCCAGCTTCGTGAGCGTAGCCGAGGGCGTGAGATGTACCGGAGTCAGGAATACCGCAGGCGGCATCTGCTTCGGTGGGGGTGCGCTTTGCAAGGGCAGAACCGCAACGGTAGCGGGTCATTTCCACATTGCGGCCTTCGTAAGTCGAAGCCGGGTAGCCGTAGTAAACCCACAGGAATGAGCAGATAGCCATCTTCTTGCCCGGGGCAACGAGAGTCTTGTCGCCTTCCGGTGTGAGTTCGGCGATTTCGCCCGGACCCATGTCGCGGACATATTCAAAACCGAGGTTATGGAGGGCGCAGCTTTCTTGCAGGGCAATCATGGCGCCGTCTTTCTTGCCGAGCACGATCGGCGTACGGCCCCACTTGTCGCGGCTTGCGTAGAACTTGCCGTTTTCGTCCATCAAAAGAACGGAGCAGCTTCCCTTGATTTTTTCTTGAACGTACTTGAGACCATCGACAATGGAATCTTGCGTTGCAATCAGGGCGGACACCACTTCGGTCGGTCCGACCATTCCGCTAGTCGTGGAATACTGGAGCTGCATGCAGTTGTTCTTGAACAGCTCGTTCTTGATTTCTTCGATGTTGGTGATCAAGCCGACGGTCACGATAGCGAACGTGCCGAGCTTAGATGTCATCACGAGCGGCTGCGGGTCAGTATCCGAAATAACGCCGATACCAACGTTTCCGGCAAAAGAGGGCAAGTCATGTTCAAACTTGCTGCGGAACGGGGTGTTCTGGATATTGTGGATTGAACGATGGAAGTGTCCGTTAGCTTTGAGAACAGCCAAACCGCCACGGTGGGTTCCAAGGTGTGAATGGTAGTCGGTTCCGAAGAAGAGATCGCTTACGCAATCTTCTTTAGAAACAACACCGCAAAAGCCGCCCATAAATACTCCTTGAGTGATTGGGGAAAATTTGAATTCAAAGGTAGAAATTTTGTGCGACTTGTTAAGCCGTAAAAACATAAATATTACTTCCAATCTCAAAACCATCTTTAACTATTCATTCTACCTCCATATCCAATATTCATTATTCATTGTTCATTATTCATTACTCATCCCTCACTTCACACCCCACACCTCACATCCCTTCGGATACTGCGCATCTGTTTAGGTAATGGCGTTTCGGCCTCTTTCGGGATTATTTTTATAGGAAATCCGGAAAAATGTTTGATTTTTCTTAAAATTTTATTAATTTATAGAACGTAAAGTTTCTAAAACGGTTTGCCGATGGATTCGCTTTTGTCTATAGAAGATATTTCGATGGCTCTCTCGCTCGATTACGAGTGCGTGTTTTTTGTCGATATAGAAAGCGATAACTACGCCATGTTTGCGTTCAGCGGGAACCATAAAAACCTTGAATTGAACGAAACGAGTAATTTCTGGGCCGATACCCGCGTAAACTTGGAAACGGTTGTCTATGAAGATGACAAGACCTGGTTTGCTGAAAATATTGCTACTAAAGAAAAGCTTGTCGCTTCTGTACAGAACGGAAATACCTTTAGAGGAAAGTATCGCATTGTTGCGAATGGAACCCCGGTTTGGTATTCCATGAAGGTTGTTCGTGGGCAGGGTAAACAGCGCGATTATTTGATTATCGGTGTTACAAACATCGACAAACAGGAACGAGAAAGTCTGGCTCTTAAGCAGAAAGCTTCTAAAAGTGAACTGTACGGCCAGATCGTGATGGCGCTTGCTGAACGCTACGACGCCCTTTACATGGTGGATCTGGAAACAAACCATTATGTGCAATACAAGAGCGAACGTGTGTTCTGCGAACTGAGTATTGCCCTTGAAGGCGATGATTTCTTCAATCAGCTTAAAAAAGATGCTCTTAGCGTCATTTACAAAGATGATATCCCGTTGCTGACGGCTGCTTTGGAAAGAAGTGTCCTTTTGAAGGAACTGGATGATCATGGCGTGTTTACGTTTACCTATCGCCTGAATTCTCCTGATGGTCCTTTGTTTGTAAAAATGGTGGCCGTTTATTCCGATAAAAAGCATATCGTGATTAGCGTGACCAACATTGATTCTCAAATTCGCCGTGAACAGAAAATTAGGGAAGAGGCCAGCATTGCCTATGAAAAGGCTCGCCGTGACGGCTTGACGGGAATCAAGAACAAGACTGCTTATGGTGAATTTGAAGCCAAACTGAACCAGCAAATCCAGTCGGGCGAAGATGTTGTATTCGCCATTGCCATTTGCGATGTGAACGGTCTTAAGGATGTTAATGATACGCGCGGACATATCGTGGGTGACGAATATATCAAGGCGGCTAGCAGGCTTGTGTGCAACACGTTCAGACACAGTCCGGTGTTCCGTGTAGGTGGTGACGAATTTGTAGCGATTCTTCGTGGTGGAGATTTTGAAATCCGCGAAAAGTTGCAGAATGATTTTGCAGAAACTGTAAAACGGAATGCCCTTGATGGTCAAGTAGTTATGGCCTGTGGTATTTCTGTTTTTGACAAGACTTGCGACCATAGCGTTGCCGATGTCTTTAAAAAAGCCGATGCTTTAATGTATCAAAATAAGGTAAGCCTAAAGGGCGCTCGCAGATAAATCTTTTCTATCTTTGGAAAGTTAATTCTATAGATAGGCAAAAGATGTTTAAAGTTGGTTTTGATAACGCAGCGTACCTCAAGACGCAGTCCGAAAAAATTGCCGAACGCATTGCAAAGTTTGGCGGAAAACTTTATCTAGAATTTGGCGGAAAACTGTTCGATGACCATCACGCATCTCGCGTGTTGCCTGGCTTTGCGCCCGATAGTAAAATCCGCATGCTCGAAAAGCTCAAGGACAAGGCCGAGGTCATTATCGCCATTAATGCCGGCGATATCGAAAAGAACAAGGTTCGCGGCGACTTGGGCATTACCTACGATCAAGATGTCTTGCGCCTGATTGATGCCTTCCGCGGTTATGGTCTTTATGTGAGCTCCGTGGTGTTGACCCGCTGGCAGGAACAGCCGAGTGCCGTTGCCTACCAGAAAAAACTCGAAGGTTTAGGCCTCAAGGTTTATCGTCATTATCCGATTGCGGGTTACCCGAGCAACATTCCGCTGGTGGTGAGCGATGACGGTTACGGCAAGAATGAATTTGTTGAAACTTCTCGCGAACTTGTGGTGGTGACGGCTCCGGGCCCCGGAAGTGGAAAGATGGCTGTGTGCCTTTCGCAGATTTACCACGAAAACAAGCGTGGTGTAAAGGCTGGCTATGCCAAGTTTGAAACGTTCCCGATTTGGAACATTCCGCTTAAGCACCCGGTGAACCTCGCATACGAAGCCGCCACCGCCGACTTGAACGATGTGAACATGATTGACCCGTTCCACTTGGAAGCCTACGGACAGACGACCATCAATTACAATCGCGACGTGGAAATCTTCCCGGTGCTGAACGCCCTGTTTACCCGTATTCTCGGTGAATCTCCGTACAAGAGTCCGACCGATATGGGCGTGAACATGGCCGGCAATTGCATTGTTGATGACGATGCTGTTTGCGAAGCCGCTCGCCAGGAAATCATCCGTCGCTACTACAACACGCTTTGCGACGTGCGTAAGGGCAACGCCGACAAGGATCAAGTTTACAAGCAGGAACTGATTATGGAACAAGCCCAGATCAGTACTGCAAACCGCCCCGTGATTGCGGCTGCCGTCAAGAAGGCCGAAGAATCCGAAGGCCCGGCTGTAGCAATTCAGCTGAACGATGGCGCTATCATTACGGGTAAGACTTCGTCTTTGCTTGGCGCCTCTTCTGCAATGCTTTTGGATTCGCTGAAGCACTTGGCAGGTATCCCTGACGAGGTGCGTCTGCTTTCGCCCATGGTGATTGAACCGATTCAGAACCTGAAGACCAAACAGCTCGGCCACAAGAACCCGCGCCTGCACATGGACGAAGTCTTGGTCGCGCTCTCTGTTTGCGCCCTCACGGATTATAACGCCAAGATTGCTATGGAAAAACTCCCGGAACTTCGCCACTGCGAAGTGCATTCCAGCGTGATTCTGTCGCAGGTCGACGTGGGCGTGTTCCGCCGCTTGGGAGTAAATCTCACCACGGAACCTACTTATCAGACAAGTAAGCTGTACCATGGCTAATTTTATTGCCACACGGATTCGATATACGAAACTTAACAAAAAACTTTTGTTTTAGTTGAGTTAAGTTCTTTGGGCTAAAAGCTAACGCTTTTTCAAAGAAATACAAAAAAGTCGCGACGGTGTCGCGACTTTTTAGCTTGTATGCAATTACTTCGTTTGCTTTGAAGAATTACTTCTTCTTGGAAGCCTTCTTGCCACCCTTCGGAGGATGTACAGAAATCTTCTTCACGCTCTTGTCTTCGGCCTTGGCGAGTTCAGCTTCTTCGGCTTCGAAAATTGCCTGAGCCTGGCGGAGAGCGTCGGTCGGGTCGATTTCGATTGCTTCGGAGGCTTCGTCTACGAGTTCGGCGAAGTCATCGTACCAATCAGCGAAGATTTCCACTTCGAGGTGGTCGACACCCGGAACAGTGAGACGTGCGCCGCAGGCTTCACCCACGCGGTCGAGGTACTTGGCCATCTGCGGCTTGAGGAGCGTCAGGTCGAGACCGTCGAGGTCTTCGGGTTCGAAGTAAACGGCGTCGACATCGCTATCGTCGTCCTTAGACTTCTTGCTCTTCTTGTCTTCGCACTTGCCGCACTTGCACTGACCGTCGCAGCATTCTTCGTTGCCGTACAGGGCCATGTATTCTTCGTCGTCCATGCCGCTGTCGTAGTAGAATTCGTCTTCTTCGAGGTACAGGGTTTCAACAAAGATTCCCTTTGCGCCGAGCGTCTTGGCTGCGGCAATGAATTCCTTGAGGTCACCGCCGAAGTAGCGGGTGGTTTCCATGTCTTCGTTCAGGGTCTGAACGGGAATGGGGGAGAGCTTCTGCTTCTTGAGGTAGTCGCAGATTTCGTCACTGATGGATTTCTGAGTCTTTGCCATGTGAATCTCCTGGTAAAATTAAACGTGGTACTTCTTGAGGCTCGGGGCCTTTTCGTCGATAAGCTTCATGATGCGGGCAACAGCGTCGGCACCGTTAGCAGTGTCCTTCACGCTTACGAGCGGCTGGAACAGCGGGCTGTTGAACAGCGTGCCCAGCGGAATCGGGTTCTTGCGGCAGAACGTGATGTCGACAAAGTCGCGTGCAGCCTTCTGAAGGTTGTGAGCTGTGTCCTTGTCACCGGCCTGGAATGCCTTGTAGAGATCGACAAAGGTCTTCGTTGCTTCAGGAATGTTGCCCGAAGCGCTGATGAGGCCCGTGCCGCCCATTTCGAGCAAGTCTGCGAAGAGACCGTCTTCACCGCTCATCACGGCGAAGTCCTTGCCCTTCGTTTCCTTGATCACGCGCATCGTGTCTTCGTGGAACTTTTCGCCAAAGCCGAATTCGACAGCCTGCTTCAGACCGATGATGTTCTTGTCTTCGGCAAGTTCAATCAAGGTGTCGGGGTGCACGTAGCTAGAGGTACGGCCCGGAACGTTGTAAATCACGATCTTGGCACCCGTTTCGCTGCTGAGCGTACGGTAGTGCTTCAGGAGGCCTTCCTGCGGCGGGTTGTTGTAATAGCCAGTCACGCAGAGAACTGCCACCGGGGCAATCTTCTGAACGTTTTCAATCATTTCGATAGATTCGCGAGTGCAGTTGGAACCGGCACCGGCAATCACGGGCACGCGGCCGTCCACATAGTCGAGCGTAAACTTGATGATATCCAGGTGCTGCTGCGGAGAAACCGTCGCACTCTGACCCGTGGTCACGGCAGGGAGCACGCCACTTGCACCGTTAGCAATCACGTCATCAATCATCTGACCCATCTTCTTGTAGTCGATGGAGTTGCGAAGGTTCTTGGGATCGTCGTTCTTGAGCGGAGTGAACAACGCGGGGAAAACACCAGTAAGTTGAGAAGCGTTAGTAATCTGCATAGTGGCCTAAATATAGTATTAGAACGTAGAGCTTAGAACTTAGAACTTAGAAAATACACCCTGATTGTTGCTTGCGATGCGGTCTTTTACATTTTGCGTCAAAGGAAACTATTCCGCTCATTTCGTACCAAAAGTGTGAACAAATGTTTGCAATCTTTTGTGGTTTGGTATATATTCAAAGAAAAAAGATTTGGTGAGGTTTTTATGCGTTATTCGATAATCGGTATCTTGGGTGTTGCAGCGATGTTTGCGGCGTGTTCGCAAACGGTATCTGCATCTTCTGACGATGAAGTGATTTCTTTAGCAAGCAGTTCCAGTAAAAAAGGAAAAAGTTCCAGCAGCAAAGATTCTGGGAAGATTTCGTCTAGCAGCACAGAAAAACAGGCTGGTAGTAGTTCTAGCAATAAGCCCAACGATGAAAAATTGTCAAGCAGTTCTGTGGCTGAAGAATTAGATGAAAATTGTGTAGGAGAACCTGGTAATCCTTGGGAAGGAACGACTGCGAAGGATTTTGCATGTGGTGCGGGTACTAAGAAAAGTCCATATATTATTTTGACTGCAGAGCAATTGGCTCATTTATCTTTTGTCGTCGGATCAAACGACGGTAACTATGCGGGAAAGTATTATAAACTCGGTGCAGATATCAAACTGAATAAAGGTGATATTATTGATGATAAGGGCGCTTTGGTTGGGGATTCAACGAAACTTCACAAGTGGACTCCTATAGGCAATTCTAGTGTTGCTTTTACAGGATATTTTGATGGGGATGGACACACGGTAAGTGGAATGTTTATTAATACGACAAGTAGTAATAATGGTTTGTTTGGTAATTCAAGTGGAACTGTACAGAATGTGACTCTTGATAATTCTTGGGTATATGGAGGGAAATATACAGCAGGAGTGGTGGGGTATAATACAGGTACTTTGAAAAATATTACGAATAAAGCAAGTGTTACTAGTGAAAGTGGACCTGTTGGAGGTGTTATTGGTGCGTCCAATGATACCTATGGTAATGTGAATTTAGTAGACGAAGTGTATAATTTGGGTGTTATTAAAGGAAAAACAGATGTTGGCGGAGTTATTGGTTTTATAGATAGAATCAAATTAACGCATGCAGAAAACAATGGGTTGGTTGAAGGTGAAAAATATACTGGTGGAATTTGGGGTGGTGCACAATCAACAACAGTTGAAGCAAGTTATTTGGTTAATTATGGCAGTATTGTTGGGCAAACCTATACGGGGGGCGTAGCGGGGTATTGTGGCCATTATGGCGTTGGTTCCAAAAACGCTGCAAAATGTGGAACGCTTACAAATGTTAGGAATGAAGGAATTGTACAAGGTTTAACATTTGTTGGAGGTATTGCAGGGACATTTGGTGGGAAAATGATTTCCGCAAGTAATACATCATCTATTTCGGGAACGAATTATGTTGGTGGTTTGTTTGGAAACGCTGATTTTTCAACAACAAATAACCTTTATAATGTTGGCGATGTTTTGGGGAATCAAAATGTTGGTGGAATTATTGGTTATAACCAAGAAGGTGTCACCAGCTCAGCCTATTCCACAGGTAAAGTTGACGGAGATTCTCTTGTTGGCTTGATGATTGGCTATAACTACAACACCACTATGGCTGACTACTACTATTGGGAACAAGGCGAACAAGAACCGTTTGGCCTTAATAATAGCGGTGGAGTTGCCACGCCCAAATCTGCTGATGAAATGAAATCGGATGAATTTGCCGAACTCCTCGGCGATGAATTCGTTTATGATTCTGGCCTAAATGACGGCTATCCTGTGCTCAGCTGGGAGAAGGAATAGTATGCTTATTCTTTGGGGCTTTATTTTTGTTATGCTGGTTTTCATCTTATGGATGAAAATCTTTCAGAATCAAATTATTGGACATATCGGAGAAAAACATACTGCGGGTATTATAAAAGCTATTTCTAGAGGTTGCGTTTTTAGGGATGTGTATGTGAATGGCTGTCATGGAGTTCAGCAAATTGATATTATCGCAGTTACTGAAAAAGGAATTCTTGTTGTTGAGAAGAAGACTTATATCGGTTTAATTGTTGGATCGGAATACGATAAGCAATGGAAAATTTTTGCTGCGCAGGGACGGCGGAAATATTCTATGAAAAATCCGCATCATCAGAATTTCGGTCACATTCAAGCGTTGCTTGAAAATTTCCCTGCGATGAAGAATTTGTGCGTTGATGTCGTTATATTTGGTAATAACGCTAAACTTGGTGACAAAATTCCTGCGAATACGATTCGAGATGCAGATTTCCAAAGGTTCTATAATAGCTTGCCTAATTTATTGTCTCAGCAACAAATCTCAGATTTTGTAAATCAAATCCAAACTCTTGAATCTAAAAGAGCTGAATACAAAAAGTTGCATAGGCAGAAAATTAGGGGTAAGAGAAGTTGAATTCTGCGCTATGTGCGGTAAGCCGGCACGAGATGTTTTTGGTAAGCGAGCGGTTCCGGTAATTCCCGGATAGCGAGCGGGCAAAAACATCGTGACGGCTTGATTAATAGCAACCTAAAGTTGCTTTTTGTAAAAAATGAAGATTTTTGCAAACACCTGATTGCAAAATGAAGGGCGACAAGTTGTCGTCAAGATTGAGCCTTTTAGCAAAAGTAGCCCTAAATGCCGCTAATATAATTTTACGTGAAAACCAGGTGCAAAATCAGACTGCTTCTTCAAAAGTGGCGTATAGAATAAAGGAGCCTTCCGAAAAAAATAGGTTCCGAAAAAAAATAACGCTAAAGAAAGGAAAACTATGACTGAAAAGAAAAATAATGCACGCCGTGCACATGATCCCTTTTTCCGGTGGCTTTTTGCCGATTTCAAGCGCCTTAGGCAGTTGCTTGGGTTTGCAGGCAAGGTGGATCGCGAAGTGGGCGAGTTCCTGTCTTCCGTGAATCTCGGCACATTGGAACGTATTCCTGATTCGTATTCCGAAGTTGATGAAACCGGTGATGCGGATTTAGCCTTCCGCGTCAACGTGTTGACGGGCGCACCCGTGCTCGTGGGCATCATGGTGGAACACAAATCGGGACGTGACCCCGACACTATCAACCAGATTGCCCGCTATGTGCGTTCCGTGATGAAAATTCATCAGGAAAATCGTGTGTTTGACGGACTCCCGACTATGGCGATTATCTTTTACAATGGGCGTGAAAATTGGAATCCGCTGAAAAACCTTGAAGATGGGTACCCGGAATTTTTCCACGGTCGCGTGCTTCCGTTTGCATGCTCGTTCGTGAACATGGCCGACATTCCCGACAGTGATTGTCTCGCTTGTGAAGACGTTGCGACGGGCATGGGAATTACCGCAATGAAGTATGCTTTTGACAAGGACAATCTTCGTTCGAAGTTGTTGCAGTTTAAGGAATCGTTCCAGAAATTGCCTGCGGATGTAGGATTGACCCTTTTGAGCAAAATTAATGTATATTTAAGGGAGTACGTCGACGAGGACTATCTGAAGGAGTTGGAAATGGCTTTCAAGAGTGTAGGACAGAAATACGGCTTTGTGAGTGCCGGTGACGTGTTCCGCAAGCGCCTTGCGGATGCTCATGCTGAAACTCAAGAAGCTAAAGACAAACTTGCGCAAAATAAAGCTGACACCGAGGCCGTTCTTCGTGAAGAAGGGCTTTCCGACGAAATGATTGCGAAAATTCAATCAAAGCTCGAAGCACTTCAGCAAAGTCGTCTTGCAAAATAGTTTAGTTGTTTTTTTCTAGAACGAAAGCCAGCTTGTAAGGCTGGCTTTTTAGTTGCTATATTTTGCAAAAATCAGTGGGATTTTATACTCGGAGGTCTTCTGTGAAGATTTTTAACATTTTTGCACTGTCCATTCTCCTAGCCCTGCTCGCAGCATGTGGCGATGAATCCTCTTCTTCCGTTTCGCCGGAACCCCGCCAGTGCGAGGAACAGAACGATGACTGCGACGACGCAAGTTCTAGCAGTGAAAAAATTTCCAAAAATTCTTCTAGCTCGCAAAAGAGCACCGATAAGGGCAAGTCTTCTTCTAGCGAGAAGAATGCGAAGGAATCTAGCTCCTCGGCAGCAACCAAGAATTCTTCTAGCTCCGTTGATGGCGACAAGAGCAGTTCTTCTGTCAAAAAAGAAGAATCTAGCAGCAGTGTTGTGAAAGCTTCATCTTCAAGCGTTACGCCGAAGTCGAGCAGCAGCGAAGAAGTTAAGCAGTCTTCTTCGAGTGTTGTTGCTTCGAGCAGTAGCATAAAGTCTTCCTCCAGCGTCACACCGAAGTCAAGTAGTAGCGAAGCTTATCAGCATTGGTTTCCTTTGAATGGTGATTTAAATGATAAGTATGCTAAGTTTACGGACCCTCGCGATAAACGTGAGTATTATTATATCCAGATCGACGGCAAGGATACGGCTGGCGAAGCCGCCTCTATCAAGGTGATGGCTGAAAATCTGAATGTTGGTGAGATGGTTCGGGGATTTAAAGATCAGAAAGATGATTCGAAAATAGAACGTTACTGCTACGATAATGATACAACCAATTGTGATCGTTATGGAGGCCTCTATCAGTGGGCTGAAATGATGCAGTTGCCGTTCGAATGCAATAGTAAGAGTTGTGCCGATTCGATAAAGCCCAATCATCAAGGTGTATGTCCTGAAGGTTGGCGCTTGCTGACATATAATGATTTCTACATCATTGTCAACAGTAACGGAAATACGCATGGCGTTGAGGGCGTACGTTCTTCCTTTGGCTTTGGTGGGTATAATACAACTGGTTACAGCCTTGTCGGTGCTGGGGCAAGAGTGTTGGTAAATGAGGTTGGTGGTTTTGATTCTCTTAATGAATTGACCGCTTGGTATTATCCGACAGAAATCACTGTAAAAAACATTGTGTATCCAAATGCAGGCCACACAAACTCTTCGGATACCCATATGTATAGTAGAGATATCTATAACTATACAAAGTTAGAAGGTTTCTCCGTTCGTTGTGTAATGGTTGAATAACCATCTCTTTCAAACTGTAAAATTTTAAATAAAAAATCAAAAACTAGGCATTCCATATGGAATGCCATTGGGAGTTATTATGTCCAAGAAAAGCGCGCAAGGCTCAACTGCGCGGGCGCTAGCGCACGCATAGGGGAGCCGCAGCAGCGGACGGCGTAGCCGTCAACAACATTAAGAACAACAAGAAAAATTCCACTCGTAAGAACTACAAAATGGACGCCTAAAGGCGTCTACGGCTGCGTTCGGTCATGCCAAAACGCAAGCGTTTTGTCGCGACACTCACTTGCACGCTACTGAAGCTCTTGAACCGCGCCTGCACTAAAGCGACGGCGAATGCCTGGCCGCAAAGCGGACAGTAAAGGCCGAAGGCCGTAATTTGTCCGCGTGCGGAGCAGGCTGAGCCGGAACGCTGTTTTTCAGGGATGGGAGAAGAGAAGTCGGGGGTTTTAGGGGGCGGAGCCCCTTAGGCGAGGGGGTGTTGGAAGCCCCTGTTGGGGCTGCAAACAGGGGGAGGCTTCCCCCTTTTGTTGTTGGGATTTTACTAAATTTCTCGCGAAAAAATCACAAAAGGATCCCTTATGGAAAACATTACCCAGATTTGGAAAAAGATTCAGTCCCCCGAATTCAACCCGGCTACCGATATGAACCTGGTTGAAACTGTCAAGCAGGTCGCCCTGACTTCTCAAGAGCCCGCCAAGGTGAGCTTTGGTACGTCTGGCTGGCGCGGCGAAATCGGTTCTGAATTTACGCTCCGCAACTTGCAGGTGGTGGGTGCCGCCATTGTGCGCCTCTATAAGGAAGCTACTCCTGAATTGTTCGAAGCTCTTGGCGTGAAGGACTTTGCCGAACTTCAGAAGCGCGGCGTGGTCGTGGGTCACGACAACCGCTTGCTCGGTCACGAATTCTGCGAAGCTGTGGCTGACCAGTTTGCCAAGGCCGGCGTGAAGGTCTACTACGGTGGCGAAATGCCGACTCCGGAATTCAGCGCCGCTATCGAAATGCTCGGTGCAGCCTGCTCGATTAACATGACTCCGAGCCACAACCCGAGCCACTACAACGGTATCAAGTTCAACCCGGCTGACGGCGGTCCTGCTGGTCCGGAAATCACGAACGTGATCACCAAACTCAGCAACGAAATGATGGCCACCTGGAAGTTTGAACCGGTGGGCAAGGTTGACTGGGAAATTATCGACTCCCTCAAGATTTACAAGGAATTCCTTGTGAAGCAGGGCACGATCAAGTTCGACTTGATCAAGGAATTTATCAAGAAGGGCCGCTTGACTCTCGTTTGCGACCACGTGCACGGTTCTACCCGCCGCCGTCCGGCTGCACTCCTCGACAATCCGGAATGCCTGATTACGCTCCGTAACGAAGATGATTCCCTGTTCGGCGGTATCGCTCCGG
This sequence comes from Fibrobacter sp. UWB10, assembly GCF_900182935.1. Classification (NCBI taxonomy): domain Bacteria; kingdom Pseudomonadati; phylum Fibrobacterota; class Fibrobacteria; order Fibrobacterales; family Fibrobacteraceae; genus Fibrobacter; species Fibrobacter sp. UWB10. The sequence continues at coordinate 115,734 of NZ_FXUE01000002.1, forward strand.
AACCGTCCAGCAAGAACCTCGAAAAGGTCCGCAAGGTCCTCGACGAAAGCAAGTCCTGGTTCCGCTTGGGCGCAATCTTTGACCCGGATGGCGACCGTATCCGTTTCTACGACGGTACTCGCGAAATCGATATGAACCAGTTCGGTGCTATCGCTTTCCACTACATGGCTACCTGGCGCAAGGAACAGGGCTGCGTGGCTAAGTCCGTTGCTACTTCTAACTTTGTGAACATCATTGCTGAAAAGCTCGGCGTGCCTGTGATGGAAACTCCGGTGGGCTTCAAGAACTTCCGCCCGTGGCTTTCCCGCAATGCCAAGCAGAAGGCTCTCGTCGCTTTCGAAGAATCCGACGGTATCTCTGGCTTGAACAACACGCTCGAAAAGGATGCCCAGTTCGGTCTCCTTATCGCTCTCGAAATTATGGCCAAGACGGGCAAGAACCTGGGTGAATACCTGGATGCCCTGTACGAAGAATACGGCCGTTTCTACCCGACCCGCTCTGGTTTCGAAGTGGACAAGTCCCTCGTGGGCGAACCGCTGAAGGCCAAGGTGAACGCTATCGCCGATATCGCCAAGCCGGGTGCTAAGGTCATGGTTGGCAACAACGAAAAGACCGTGAAGCAGCTCCTGACGCTCGACGGCGTGAAGGTGATCTTCGACGATGACTCCTGGATGCTGGTGCGTCCGTCTGGTACGGAACCGAAGGTCCGTATTTATACGGAATGCCGCAACCCGGATGAAAAGGACCCGATGTTCGAGGCTGCCAAGGCGCTGTTCTTCAAGAATTAATAAGCTTTTCAAAGGGAGGTTCCTATGAAAAAACTTATAGTGTTTATTTGTTTGGTTTTTGTGGCGGTTTGCTCGGCGCAGTCGCTGAAGCCTGAATTCCAGGCTTTCTCGGGTGCGTTGCTCAAGCTGAAAAAGGCCGATAAGGGCTATCACAAGTTCCGCTTGACGGTCGATGTCGCTCCGTGGGCTTTCCAGGCTGACGGTGAAGTGCAGGCTCCGGGTGGTGACGGCGATGCTTTGATCACGGGCCTTTTTGACGGTGACGTCTATGCCGTGCTTGCTTATGTGCCTTCGGCATCTCCTGGTTCCGACGGTAAGGAATATCAGGTGGGCTTGTTCGACATGATGCTCTTCTTTGAAGACGAACCGACCCGAATCCGTAACCTGCGCTTTAAGCTTTTGCCGCCGGCAAATGACGAATGGGCCATGGGCATTCTGAAGGATGCTCTGGAATCTGGTTCCTTGCTCGGTAACGTGTGGGGCGGTAAGTACGACAAGGCCATCACGAAGGCCTCTGCTGACCCGCTCGACAAGGCGAAACTCCGCGCCCTGCAGAAGAAGGGCGAAAAGAAGCCTGAAGAAGAAGCTACCATTACGACTCGCAAGCGCCGTGTGGAGGCAAGCGACGAAGAAGTAGCTCCGAAGAAGAAAAAGAAAAAAAAAGTCGAAGAAGAAGAGGCAACGCTGAATAAGCGCAAGCGCCGCGTCGAAGAAGAAGACGAACCTGCTCCGACCAAGAAGAAAAAGAAGAAAAAAGTTTCTGGCGATCCCTGCGACGATCCGAACTTGACTGTGAAGGAACGCCGTCGTTGCCAACTGAAAAACAAGTAATTTTTTAACTAAAACCAATTAGAGGTAATCTATGTCCGGTCACTCCAAATGGGCCACCACCAAACGCAAGAAGGCCAAGACTGACGTTGCTCGCGCCAAGGCTTGGAACAAGCTGATTAAGGAAATCTCCATTGCTGCTAAGCTCGGCGGCGGAAACCCCGACGCAAACCCGCGTCTGCGTGCCGCTATTCTTAAGTCCAAGAGCCAGAGCTTGCCGACCAAGAACATCGAAAGCGCCATTGCCAAGGGTACGGGTGCCAACTCCGGTACCGAAATGACGGAACCGTTGTACGAAGGACGCGGCCCGGGTGGCATTGCCATCATGGTGCAGTGCCTGACCGACAACAAGGTTCGTACCGTTGCCGAAATCCGCAACATCTTTAACAAGAACAACGGCGCCATGGGCGAATCCGGTTCCGTTTCTTGGGCTTTCACCTACAAGGGTGTGATCATCGTTGACGCTGAAAAGTATCCGGAAGACAAGGTCATGGACCTCGTTCTCGAAGCCGGTGCCGAAGACATGTCCACCGAAGACGGCGTGCATGAAATCTCCACCTCTCCGGAAGCTTTCGACGCTGTGTCCAAGGCTCTCGAAGCTGCCGGTATCGAAATGATGAGCGCAGAAATCACCTACGTCGCTAACGACCCGGTGAAGCTCGGTCACGACGATGCTCAGAAGCTCCTCAAGCTCATCGACAAGTTCGAAGATCACGACGACGTTCAGGACGTTTATCACAACGCCGAAATCGACGAAGCCGATATGGACGCGGAATAATCTTTTTCTACAAAGATTCAAAAAGCCGATTGCCAAAAGCAGTCGGTTTTTTTGTGCGTTTGCACACTTTTTAAATAGAAAAATTGCCGAATTTGTGCTTTTTGTCGAATAAATGATATATTTGTGAAAAAAGGAGAACTTATATGAAATGCCGAAAGAGTTTATTTGTATCTAGTTTTGCCCTGGCTGTTTTGCTTGGGGCTGGTGTTTCTGCCCAGGCCAAGGAATGGGAGCAGGCCTTCGTGGTGAACCTAACCCGTCATGAAGTAGGTGAGCCAACCTATGGCTATACTAAATGGGGCTTTTCTAAAGACAGTCTTGTTGAGATAGAACCGGGTGTTGCTATCGAGGGCACGTATTGGAATGTGAATGAAACTTGTGTATGTAATATTATTAGGTTTGGCGCCTGTGAACTTTTTCTTGAGCATTGGAACTTTTTTGACTTGGACCAAAACTATTGGAATGTAGTTCTGGGCGATAGCTTGAAAGCGGGAGTTGCCCTAGACTTGAACGATACGACTGCTTTTGTTGCGACTCCTAGTAGTAAGTCTTCTTTGATAGATACTTATAAATTTACCTCGAAAGAAGGTTCGACGGCGAATGATACGAATTACTTTGTTTATAGAAAAGATTCTACTTATTACGCCCTTTGCCAATATATAACAGTGTATAATCGTTCTGAAAATTGGAGCGATGATACGGAAACGGGGTTCCCTGCCTATTTTGTGCATCAGTGCATTTTCCAAGATGATGGAACGCCTACGTTTAGCAAGATTCCTATGTATACGGGTGAATTACCGGAGGGAAAACCTGTGGATCCGCCTTCTGTTGTCGCGAAGCCTTTGCGTAAAAAGGTGGAACCTGTTGCCGACAAACCGTATTTGGTGAATGGAAAGTCGGCTAAGAAAAATTCTGCGAGCGGTATACGTGTTGAGAAGGAGCGCGTCTACCGACAATAAAAAAAATGGCAACCTGATGGCTGCCATTTTTTGTGAGATTTATTATTGGCGACCGAGTGTTTCACGGTAGTTGTGGACCGCGGCCTTGTAATTGCTGACTGCCTTTGAAATGCGGGAGGCAATGTCTGCTTGGGCCTTGTTGGTCATCATGTAGGCTTCTTCTTCAGGGTTGCTGATAAAGCCGATTTCGAAGAGGACTGCAGGCATTAACGCGCCTACGAGCACCATGAATCCGGCACCACCGACGCCGCCACCTTGGCGCTTGATTTTGCCGTCATCGAAGGCCTTGAGCATTTGTTCGGTGAACATGTAACTGTTCTGCTTGTACTTTTCCAAGCGGGCTTCAAGCTTGAACCATTCGAGCGGAGAAAGTTCTTCTTTGGCATTCTTTTCGCCGTAGAGAGTGGCCACCTTGTTTTCGCGGCGGGCAATGGCTTTGTCTTCTTCGCTTTCGGGAGCGCGAAGCACGTACACATGGTAGCCCTTGATTTGCTTTTTGCGCTCGGGGCTTGCGTCGATGGCGTTACAGTGCAGGCTAATGAACAAGTCGCCGTCCCATTGGTTGGCGAGGTTCGCGCGTTCGCCGAGCTCGATGAACACGTCTTTGTCGCGGGTCATTTTGACCTTGAAGCCTTCTTTTTCAAGTTCCTTCTTTAAGAGCTTGCCGACGGCGAGTACGATGTCTTTTTCGTTGGAATTCTTGCCCTGGGCGCCGGTGTCCTTGCCGCCGTGGCCGGGGTCGATCACGATGGTCTTGACTTCGCGGGTGCCTGCGGTTTCATTTTTCGGGGTGGCAACTGGTGTTGTCTTTGCTGTGGCGGCTGCGGGCGCGGCGGCGACTTTTACGGAAGACGATGAGACTTTCGCGAGGGAGCTGCTGCTTGCAGGAGCGACCGCGGCGGTTTGCGTGTTGCCGGCCTTGTACAGGTTTGCGACGTCGAGAGAATCGAGCAGAATGTGTCCGTCTGCAATTTCGGGCGCATGCTTGAGGTCTACCGACTTGCCGTGGGTATTTACGTAGGGGAGCCCGATGGCGAACTTGAGCGTGTCGCTTTCGCCTGCGAGAATGAATGTCTTTTGAACGGGGAACCAGTGGAAGCTGGCCTTGTGCTGCTTGGCGACTTGTTCGGCATCGACCATGTTGGCAGCCCAGGCGCTAGTCGCGAGAGCCACGCAAACGAGTATGTGCCAAACAAGGTTTCTCATTAGCGGTGAGCCTTTGCCGCACGGGCCATTTCGAGTTTTGCATCGCGGTTGATGATATCCTGGCGCTTGTCGCGCTGATCCTTACCGCGGCAGATTCCCATTTCGAGCTTAGCGCGGCGATTCTTGAAGTAGAGCTTCAAGGGAATGAGCGTGCAACCCTTTTGCTCCTTGGCCTTGCGCATCTTGGCAATTTCGTGCACATGGGCCAAGAGCTTGCGGCGCCTTGCCGGAAAATGATTGAAACGGTTGGCGAAAAGGTATTCGTCGATGTGGGCACCCACGAGCCAGATTTCGTTCTTGGTTTCGTCGATGTCAATCCACGCTTCGCCCAAAGTGCACTTGCCATCGCGGATAGATTTAACTTCCGAACCGATCAGCATGATACCTACTTCGAAGGTTTCGTCTACGAAGTAGAGGTGGTTTGCCTTGCGGTTTACGATGACCGGCGTACTCTGTTCTTTTTTCGCCATTCGTTAAGCCTTCTTCTTGCTCCAGCCAGATTTTGTTCCGGTGCTTTTGGAAGCTGTCGTCTTTTTGGCTGCGGATTTAGTGCCGCTTTTCTTTGCGGAGCTCTTGCTGTCGCTTGTCTTGGCGGCGATAACGCTCTTGCTTTCCCAGCCGACTTTCTTCTTTTGCACGTGGGGCACCGCTTCGTCCAGAGCCAGGGTGAGTTCCTTGCAACCGTCGCCAGTTACGGCAGAGGTCACAATGACGCTTTCCTTGTGTGCCTTGAACTGCTTGATGGCTTCGTCGATGCCGAGGTCGCTCTTGTTCAAAGCAATCACGTAAGGCTTCTTCGCGAGCTTTGGGTGGAAAGCCTTGAGTTCGTCCTTAAGAACGGAGAACTGTTCGTAGGCGTTTTCGGCAAAGCCGTCAATCACGAACAAGAGCGTGTGCGTACGTTCGATGTGCTTTAAGAATTGGTGGCCGAGGCCCTTGCCTTCGCTGGCGCCTTCGAGCAAACCAGGAATATCTGCAACCACAAAGCTGTGGCCGTTCAGTTGCACAATGCCGAGCACCGGTTCGAGAGTGGTAAACGGGTAGTCGCCGACTTTCGGGCGACCGCTCGAAATCTTGTTCACAAGGCTAGACTTGCCTGCGTTCGGGAATCCGACGAGGCCCACGTCTGCCATGAGCTTCAGTTCCAAGAAAAGTTCGCGCTTTTCGCCCTTTTCGCCAGGTGTGCATTTGCGCGGAGCCTGGTTGGCAGGCGTTGCAAAATGCTGGTTGCCCATGCCACCCTTGCCGCCGCGAGCCGCAATCCACTTTTGGCCGGGTTCGGTAAGGTCTGCCAAGATGCGACCTTCGGCATCCTTCACGATGGTTCCGCGCGGAACGTCTACGATCAGGTCTTCAGCAGAACGACCGGTGCAGCGCTTGGCGCCGCCGGGCTGTCCGCTTTGAGCCTTATAGAGGCGAGCGTTACCCATGTCGAGCAGGGTAGAGAACTGTTCGTTCACCTGCAGAATCACATGGCCGCCGCGACCGCCGTCACCGCCATCGGGGCCGCCGAGGGGTACGAACTTTTCACGGTGGAAACTGCAAATGCCATCGCCGCCCTTACCGGAGCGAACTTCAATTGATTTTTCATCTAGGAACATTAAAGGCTAATTCCTTCGTCGAGGCCGAGCGCGATATTCATGTTCTGAATTGCGGCACCGCTTGCGCCCTTGCCGAGGTTGTCGATAATAGTCGTCACCTGCATCACGGTTTCGTTGCCGAACACCTGGATGCGGGCGTTGTTCGTATCGTTGCAGACGGTAGCGTCAAGGCGGCCGTTGAACAGCACAGGGGCTGCTTCATAGGGCATGACCTTCACAAAGCGAGAACCTTCGTAATGCTTTGCCAAAATTTCGGTGAGGCCTTCGGGACCGACCTTCTTGGTGAGTTCATTTGCAAAGATGGCGACGGTGACTGCCATGCCCTTGTAATAAGGGCCAAGCACCGGGTTGAAGAACGGCGTGTTTTCAAGTTCGCAGTACTTCTTCATTTCGGGGAGGTGCTTGTGTGCAAGCGCAAGCGCGTACGGGGCGGGCGCCATGATTGCCTTCGATTCGCCGGTCTTGTGTTCCATGGCTGCGGCTTCTTCGTATTCGGCAATCAGCTTCTTGCCACCGCCGGAATAACCGGTAATACTGTAGGCGGCGAGGTTTGCGCTCTTCGGCAAAATGCCTGCGGCAACCAGCGGATGTACACCGAGAATAAAGCCCGAAGCGTGGCAACCGGGGTTGGCAATGCGCTTGCTCTTGGCAATGGCTTCGCGCTGGGCGGCCGAAAGTTCCGGCATCCCGTAGGTCCAGTCGGGGTTTACACGGTGTGCGGTCGATGCATCAATCACGCGGGTGTTCGGATTTTCGCAGAGGGCTGCACTTTCGACAGCCGCAGCATCGGGCAGGCACAGGAACGTTACGTCGGACTCGTTGATGAGTCGCTTGCGTTCGTTAATGTCTTTGCGGAGTTCGGGAGAAATGCGCAACACTTCGATGTCGTTACGCTTTGCGAGTCTCTCATAAATCTGCAGGCCTGTGGTACCTGCTTCACCATCTACGAAAACTTTGAACATTTTAGTTAATAGGGGTTAGGTTTGGGGTTTTAGGGGCGGAGCCCCTAGGCGAAGGGGTGACGAGCAACGAAGTTCTCGGAGTGCGAGTCTGGGGAAGGCTTTCCCCTTGTCCTTTCGTCTCTCGTCTGTAGGCTCGGAGAGCCGTTCTTTCGTCTACTTATTAGCGCCGCAGCACTTCTTGTACTTCTTGCCGGAACCGCACGGGCACGGATCGTTACGGCCAACGACCGGACCTTCGTGACGGACAGTTTCCTGCTTCACAGCACGACCGTCGTAGAAGAACCATGCGCCGCCCACCTTGTGGAATTCGCCGAGTTCGTGGTGGTTACGGGTGATGTTGCCCTGCTTGAAACGAGCGACGAATTCGACCCAACCGATGTTCTTTTCTTCTTCGGTCTTGGTCTGCTTGATTTCGATGCCGAGCCATTCGGAATCCTTGCTCCAGGCGGTCACGCTCGGTTCGTCGAAGTCGCTACGCTGGGTAGCTTCGAGGGATTCCTTGAGCCAGCCAATTTCCTGCTTTACGTAGGCAGTATAGCGGGAACGCATCAATGCTTCGGGACTTGCAGCGAGGGTCTTCTGCTTGATAATCGGTTCGCAACATTCGCAGTATTCCTTACCGGAACCGCAGGGGCATAAATCTTTAGCCATAACTTAATCCTTGTGTCTTCGTTGAAGCGGCTTGGCCGCCGTTAAAATTTGGTGAAAAAAATAGAAAAAAAGCGAGCGGTTGAATACCGCTCGCCTTTTAAATTCGTGCGTTTCGCGAAGAGGCTTACAGGCACTTTTTAAGGAGCCAGATTTCTTCCTTGCCTTCGCGACCGGCGATGCTGTTTGTGGGCTTGATGCGTTCGACTACATCGAATACGCCGCCGAGACGGGCCATGAGTTCGCCTTCGCTGGTGGCATGCGGCGGGCCCTGCAGGGTCTTGCCGTTCATGAGCGGGTACAAGAACAGAATCAACAGGCCGTCGTCCTTCATCATCTTGTAGCAGACTTCGAAGAATTCGTCGCGGCGACCCGGGTGGATAGCCGTAAAGCAGCAGTAATCGTAAACGATATCAAAAAGCTGGCCGCCACGCTTGTCGTCCTTGGGAGAAAGCGAGAACAGGTCAAGATCCAAAGAACGCAGGTTCTTGTGCTTGCGGCTCAAGTGGTCAAGTTCATCGACGGCAGAGGGGGCAAAGTCGACTGCCAGCACGTCGTGACCGCGCAAAGCCCATGCTTCGGCGTCGTAGCCAAAGCCTGCGCCGGGAACCAGAACGGAACCTGTAGCGGGACAAGAGGGGTGCTTGAAAAATTCCGTCAGAGCGGGCGTCACCTTCTTGAGATTCCAGTAGTCCTTGCCTTCGGCATAGAGATTATCCCAGAAATCCGGGAGGTTCTGCGTTAACATTATTTACCTTCCTTTTTGTACGCAAGCTGCCCGCAGGCGGCGAGAATGTCGCGGCCGCGCGGGTTGCGGATCGTGATTTGAATTTCGGCTGCCCTAACCATAGCCAAAAAGTCTTCTACCTGTTCCGGCGTGGGGGCGTGCAGTGTGGGGTCGTCGCCGTCGTTTAGGACGATGGCGTTTACCTTCACGCGGCGGGGGGCGCAAATGCGAATAAGCTCCTTGGCCGCCTTCGGGGTGCAGGTGATGTCCTGAATCAGGACAAATTCAAACGTTACATAATTGTCGGTTCTACGAATGTATTCGTCAACCGCTTCCAAAAGTTTTTCGATGGGCCAGGTCTTGTTTACCGGCATCACGGACGAACGGTATTCGTTATTGGTGCTGTTCAGGCTAACGGCAAGGCAACAGGGGGTATTGCGGTCAACCAGTTCCTTGATCTTGGGGACCACACCGCTCGTGCTTACGGTCATGCGCTTGGAACCCATGTTGAACAGACTCTGGTTATGCAGGGTACAGCAGACGCGGTGCACGTTTTCCAGGTTGTTCAGGGGTTCGCCCATGCCCATGAAGATGATGTTGGTGACCTGGGCCGTTTTGCCTTCTTCGTTCAAGAAACCGGCTTCTTTCAGGTACCAGTTCACGTTGATGATTTCTTCCAGGATTTCGCCCGCTTCCAGATTCCTGGTAAAGCCCATTTTGGCGGTGCGGCAGAAGGCGCAGTTCATGGCGCAACCCACCTGGGTCGAAACGCACACGGAAAAACGCCCGTTTGCGGGGATCATCACGGTTTCAATGTGGTGGCCGTCGTGGGTCTTGAAAAGCCACTTGACGGTGCCGTCGACCGACTCCATGCGCTGTTCTTCGGTCAGGGCACGAAGGCTGAACTGATTTGCCAGTTTTTCGCGGAGGGCGGGGGAGATGTTCCCCATTTCGTCGTAGCTTTTGACCTGTTGGCAAAATAGCCATTTTTGAATTTGGCTAGCCCGGAACGGCTTTTCATCCTGGTCGCGGAGCCAAGCCTTGAGCTCGTCCTCGGTCAGTGTCTTTATGTTCTTTGGCCATTCCATCGGGGGGTAAAGATAGCAAAAAAATACATTTTTGTTAAGGGTAATCTAGGTACCTAAAGGGGTTTGTACCCCCGTTTCTTTCTAGCATTATTGATGTATTCTGTCATTCTTTGCTGTGTCTCGGCGGCTATATCGGGTGAAATTTCAAAGATTGGCGACGTGTTTTCGACAAGAGGATAAAGTCGGTCGACTTCCTTGAACATTTCGGAAAGCGATTTGCCGTAGGCCTTGGCAAGTGCGCTTAAAGTGGTTATGGATGGGAGCCTTTTGCCGACTTCGAACTGCGAAATGAACTGCCGGGTGATATTGGATTCAAGGGATAAGCCTGTTTGGGTAAGGCCCCGTTGCCGTCGGTACTCCAAGAATACCTGCCGAATGACTTCGCTGAGAATGTGATCTTTGTATTCCACAAAACAACCTCTTAAAAACGTGGACACCAACACTCTCTGAAGGCCAAAATTAGAATTGGGGGTGTATGGCCCGTGCAAACATGTGTTTGCAGGCTTTGCAAAATAATCTAAACTGTGTTTTACGGATTGTGAAAATCGGGATAATTGGTATCAAAAAAAGTCTATTGCATGCATAAAAAAGAAAGACGTCTCACTTACCGTGAAACGTCTTCCTTTCTGCGGGTGCCAGGACTCGAACCTGGAGCAGTATATGGACCGGATGTGCCACATCATTATTAAAAAATGTCTTTTATGGCACATCCTCTCGCAAATGGGCTTGCCCATTTGCTCACAAAGGCTCCGGTTTCTCGCCTGATTTCTATCAGATAAAAAAAGACGACTTGCTAGTCGCAAATCGCCTTTTTTCTGCGGGTGCCAGGACTCGAACCTGGAGCCTTTTGGTTCGTAGCCAAACGCTCTATCCAGTTGGGCTACATCCGCTTGATTGATGGCCCAAAGATAGTTTAAAGCGCGAGTGTTGTCAAGGGTTTTTGTTGAAAATTTTTTAAGAATTTTTGATTTGTTGGCAGATTACCCTGCTTTTGCGGGATTTTAAAGAGGGGCGTGTAATCGAATTGCCTTACAATAACTATCTTTTTGGCCAAATTTTTTAACGGTATTGGACCATGGATAAAGTCAAACCCGTATTACTTTCGGTTCTTAACACTTTGAAGAGCTGGTTTACCGACCGCAGAGTGGTCAAGTGGTTAATCATTTTTGCGGTACCCGTGCTCGCGGCTTTTATTGCTGTAATTGCCGTCTACAATCATTTCTCTCCGGAACTGCCTTCGCTTTCGCAGTTGGAACAGATCAATCCGAGACTTGTCACGAACATTTATGACATGAACGGAAAGATTGCCCACGAATATTTTGTGGAACGCCGCGAATGGACGAGTTTCGACTCGATTCCTGAAAATGCGATTCACGCCGTGATGGCCACCGAAGACCGCGCCTTCTATAGTCACTGGGGCATGAATGTGTGGGCGATTCCGTCTGCTGTTATGGAAAGCGCCTTGTCGGGCAAAAAGCTCCGCGGTGCATCTACCTTGACCCAGCAGCTCACCAAGCTCTTGTTCCTGACTCCGGAACGTACGATTTCTCGTAAAATCAAGGAAATGATGACGGCTATCCGCATCGAACAGACTTATACTAAAGAAGAAATCCTTGAATTCTACATGAACGAAGTGTACCTGGCTGGCGGTAACTATGGTTTCCAGGCGGCAGGTAAGTTCTACTTCGGTCGTCCGCTCGATAGCCTTACGATTCCGGAACTTGCAGTTTTGGCCGGTATGTTGCAGCGCCCGGAAGCTTACCGCCCGGACCGTCATCCGGAAGCCGCTTTTGAACGCCGCAATACGGTGCTTTATGCCATGCGCGATGCTGGCTATATTAATGATGACGAATATCATGAATATATCAAGACTCCGATTGAACTTGCCAAAAAGGAAGTTTCCAACGAATCGGGCCTGTACTTCTACGAAGAAATTCGTAAGTACATGGAAAAGAAGTACGGCGAAAACTCTCTGTATGCCGATGGCGTTTCGATTAATTCGACGATTGACCCGGATATTCAGGCTTACGCCGACAGCGTTGCTCGCGTGCAGGTTGAAAAGGTTCGCCGCCGTGTCAAGTATCGCGCTACTCGCCGCCTGTATCTGACTAAAAAGTACGGTATGCCCGAAGATAGCGTGGTCGCTCACTTCGATAGCGTTTATACACTCTTTAAAAAGGAATACCTGGCCGACGACTTGAAGCGCCCCGCTGACAAGCGCCGTTTCCCGGACTCTATCCTTTACCACCATCCTGAAATTGCGGCTATCTTGATTGAAAACGAATCGGGTGCAATTCGTGCCATGGTGGGTGGTTCCGACTTTAACCAGTCTCGCTGGAACCGTGCGGTGCAGTCTTTGCGTCAGCCCGGCTCGTCGTTCAAACCGATTGTGTATTCGACGGCTATGGACAACGGCGCAAGCCCCTGCGACTCGGTGAACGACCAGCCGGTGAGCATTCCCGACCCGGATGATAAGGACAAGAATAAGGTTTGGCGCCCGGCGAACTTCGAACATGACTTCGAAGGCATGATGACGCTCCGCCGCGCCCTTTACAAGTCCAAGAACTTGCCAGCTATTTTGACAGGCATGAAGTACGGCTTGAACAACGTGGTGAACTACGCCCGCAAGTTCGGTATCGTGCGTGCCCCGCTCATGGCCGTGCCTAGCTTGGCTCTGGGTTCCGTGGGTGCAACGCTTATGGAAATGACGTCGGCCTATACGGTGTTCCCGAACGGTGGTAACCGTATTGAACCGTATATGATTGAATCCATTGTGGACCGCAACGGCGAAGTCATCGAAAAGAATTCCAAGGTCGAACACGAAGTGTTGCGTCCGGCTTCGGCCTACTTGATGGTCGACATGCTGAAGGATGTGAACATTCGCGGTACGGCCGCCCGCGTGTGGGCGAACGGATTTACGCACCCGAGTGGCGGTAAGACCGGTACCACCAACGACTATACCGACTGCTGGTACATTGGCTTTACCAAGCAATACACCATGGGCGTGTGGGTCGGCTCCGACAGCCCGGGTACTTTAGGTGCTGGCCACACAGGTACCGAAGATGCCTTGCCGGTATGGATTGCGACCATGAAGCAATTGCACAAGGACTTGCCGCGTAAGCCGTTCCCGGTTCCGAGCGGTGTCGTAAGCAAGGGCATTTGCAACCATACGGGTAAGATTGCCGGTGAATTTTGCTCTGAAAAGACTTACTGCCTCTATACTGCAGGCTACGCTCCGACTGAAGTCTGCGACGGTAACCACTTCGAAGTCAAGACCAAGTCTGCCGACGATGCCACGCTCTTTAGCAACAAGGGCGCAAGTGCAGCTCCCAAGCCGAGTAGCAGTGGCCCCGCCAAGAAGAACACTCGCAAGATGTTCTAGAGGTCGCGTCCTATGGACGCTTTGTGCTATGAGGTCGGTCGCTGAGGCTCCCTTTGAGGGGGCCTTGCTTTATAGGTTTTGTGACTAAACTAAAAGTGCCCCGGATAGGGGCACGTCCTCATTCCTCAAAGCCACGTAGTGGCGAGCTCACTCGCTACTTAAACATCTTATAGTGGCGAGCTCACTCGCTACTTAAACATCTTATTGAGCGTTGCGCGCATGTGGTTCATGTTGGCTTCGTTCAAAGTTTCATAACGGTAGAAGGTTCCGTCTTTCTGTACCACGTACACAACCGGAATGTAGCCTGTGCCGTAAGCGGGACCGAACTTGTAGTCGCTATCCTGGAAAACGGGAATCGCTACGTGGAACTGGTCGATAAACAGGCGAATGTCATTTTTCTTGATGCCGCCGCCGAGACCGATGGCAATGCCAGTGAGGCCCTTGGGCTCATATTCCTTGACCAGATCCTGGATTTCGGAAATGTGGCGCTGGCAGTGCGGGCACTTGGGGCTAAAATAGTAGATCAAAAGAGGCCTGTTTGCGAACTGGCTGAACAGAATTCCCGGATCGCTAATGCCCGAAAGCGGCTTCGAAAAGTCCATCTTCATGGGCTGGTTAGTGGTGGTATCCTGCATCAACTTCACATCGGCCATCTGGGGTTCCGGAGCGAGCTGCGCAAAAGGCGCAACCGCTGCAATGGCGGCAATACCTAAAATTCTAGAAACGAAATTCATACCCTTTAAAATACGAAAAAATAGGTCGGAAAGACAGGTTTATTCAAAAAAAATGCGATTTTTTGCGAAAAATCACACTTTTGCCTTGTTGGCGGGACTGTTACAGGTTGTAGGTTGTAATGATAGAGTAGTGGGGTTCCGCCTTGCGAACGCCGTTAAGCGGAATGCTAACGTCTACCTTGTTAATCAGGCGGCTAATAGACTTGGTTTGCACGAAACGGATGCCAAAACCGACAAGGTAAACCAGATCCTTGCGGTTGATATCCCAAAGATCCCAGGCTGTTTCGCCGACACTTTCAAAGACGGCGAATACGGGCAAGAGTGTTGCTAGCTCAAAGTCGGTAAAGTAGCGCTGTTCGAAGTTCGCAAATACACGAGCTTGCCCGGCGTAGAATCCGGTGGGGAATCCGGCGAATCCATTTGAACCGCCGAGAGTGAGTTGCTTGCCGTAGCGGGCGTCTTCATAAAAGTCTACAAGGCCAGAAAGCGCTGTCGAGAATTTATTGTTCGGGTGGAAAATATATTCTCCAGAAATTTTGCCGTAAAAGTCGCGCTGTTCGCCATGATCTAGGTAGAAACTCATTTCGGATTTGAGCGTGAGGTGGTGCGTGGAATAGCCTAGCATCATGTTTGCCCAAAAGTCAAGGCGGATATCGTTGTCGGCGGCTCCCAACTGCTCGTAGTTCTTGGAAATTTGAGCTTTAAGCATGTAGCCTTTTTCGATGTCTTCGGTCCATTTGGCATTGTGGAAGTTCTTGATTTTTTCGTAGCGGATGTTTGAGAATATCAAGTACATGCCGAGGCGGGAATCTGTCAGTTCGGGGAGCCATTCGTTGACTGCGGTAGCGGAATCGATGGCGTAGGTGGTGTCGCCGTCGGTAAAGATGTAGCGGAAAAGCTTGCCTTCGCTTGCGGTAGTATGGTGGTAGTCGTAGGTGGCGCCGATATAGAACTTGCGGTAGGTTCCGCCGAAGGAACGGCTGAATCTGACGCTCAACGAGTCGTCCACAAAGTCTTCGACTGCCATGAGCTTTACAGCTTCGTTGCCGTTGTATAGCTGGAACGAGTCGAGCAGGGCTTTTTTGTTGTTGTAAATGGGCGCGTTCTTGAACTTTAGCTGAGCGTCATAAACGGATACGCCTGGCGGGAGATCTCCGCTGCCGTAAACGTAAGCGTTGCGTTTGTTTTTTATGCCTTCGATGGTGTAGGCCCACTGGTTTTGACTGCGGCTAAGGAACGGAAGGTACATTTTTCCGTAAGCGAGGTAGCCGTCGGTGTTGTAGCTATATAAAAAGTCTAAATGGTTGTAGCGGAACAGAAAGTGCGGGTCGCCATATTCCACTTGCCACATGTCGCGGAACTCGTCGTGCCCGAAGTAGAAACCGAGCTTTTGCCCGAGACCCAAGAAGTTGCTTTCTTGAACGCCAATGCCCCAGTTCAGATTGTCGTAAGTCCACTTGCTGCCGGAAAAGCCCAAAGTCGTGGGAACGGCGAGCGTCCAGTTGTCGCTGGTCTTGACTGTGGCGATATTCTTGCCGTTTTCGTTAGAAATCTTGATGTGTGCGTCGGAAAGGTATTTTTGGGTGCGCAGGAAACGTTCGGCTTCTTGTATCTGGAGGTCGGTCACCACGTCGCCTTCGCTAAAAAGGAGCAACTTGCGGACCGTCGATTCGCGGGTCTCGATATGAATCCAGTTTAGCAGGTCAAGCGCCCACTTGTCATATCTAGTGTGGTACTTGGAATCGTCAAAAGCGTCACCGATATTGTACTGAATAGAATCAATCTTGAATGCACCGGGAGTATCTTGCGCAAAGACCGCAAGAGGTACAAAAAAGAGAATAAACAAAATAATAGGCATTGCGTGGATAATATAGAAAAAAGTGTTATAGCCCTTTGTTTGTGCAGGATGGAACCTGCTGGAAATGTAAAAAGAAATAAATTTTCGTGGAATTGGTATACAATTGGCTGAAAAAAAGCGTGTATAGTATGGACAGGGGTTCTGTCTCTTCACGAAATGTCTTGTGATGAAACTAAAAAGGATTTAAATGACTTTTATCATCTACAATATTGATGGATGCGAGGGTGCAAAAGCACTGAAACGGACAGGTATTGATTTTGATATGCTAAATAGTTATATTTATGGTATGACGAAATTGGAAATGAAAACCTTGCGGAAAAAAGCTAGGGCTGCATATGAAGCTATGCTGCATTTTCCTGTATATGATGAAAACAGATTCCGCAAGATTAACAATTTACCGAAAATTCCGTCTAAGTAATTCTCATAATGAATGAAAATCCATTTTTTAATCTGAGATAGAAGAATAATTTAAATTTGGCGAAAACGGTTCTTTTAAGGTTCCGGGAGGTTTTCTGTGAAATATTTTGCTGCGTTGTTGCTTTCGGCAGTTTTGTTTGTCGCCTGTAGTGGTGAATCTAGTAGCTCCGCTCCCGATCCAATCGGTGAAATCTCGTCGAGTAGCAATGACGACAACGGTTCTACTTCCTCGTCTTCTCAGAAAGCTTCTAAAAAATCTAGTTCCTCGGTTGCTGAAAAGAATTCTTCTAGTTCTGTAAGTGGTAAGAATAGTAGCTCGTCGGTGGTCGAGTCGAGTAGTAGTATAGAAATTGATCCTATCTGCGTCGATGGTGATACGTCTATTAAAGATGGTTATGGACAGCGCCGATATCGTACATGTAGAAATGGACGCTGGGAAACGGATTCGTCTGCTCGTCTTGATTCTTTGGACTCTCTTGCTGCTATCGAAAAAAATAAAGAACACCCGAATATGGATAGCTTGTTTGCGGGTTACAATGGAAATTATTTTGAATTCGAAGACCCGCGTGATGGTCGCAAGTATAAGTATTTAAAATTTGAAGGCCGTTCAGAAGATTTTGATGCGTTTACAACTTTTTATGTAATGGCCGAAAATTTGAATTATGGCAAGATGATTCCTAGTGGCACGACGAAATTTGACGATAGTGTAACCGAAAAACTATGCTACGTAGACGACGAATGGTTCTGCGATAACCATTTTGGTGGACTTTACACTTGGGCCGAGGCTATGAATCTGCCCAAGGTCTGCGATTCTGTTGCTGTGGATAGTAATGACGCGTGCAAGGCAATAACAAAAGAGCGGAGTTCTATTCCAGGTGAAGAGTATTTGAATATCATTTGGCAGGGGATTTGCCCCGATGGCTGGCATATTATGAACCAGAGGGAGTGGAAATATGCCAATGGCGATATTCGTTCGAAAATTCTGTGGGAAGAGAACGCTGGGCGTAATTCTGATGGCTTGGCTATTATTCCGACAGCTCGATTGCAAACAGATGTTTATACTGCGCTTTGGATGCCTTCTGCTTTGGAAAGTAATGTCGCAAAAGCAGTGTATTTTTACTCTACTTCAAATAATGCTGATTTGTCAGGTAAAGAAATAACACGAAGAACATTTCGTTCTGTCCGTTGTGTAATGGACGAAGATAATCCTTTGGCCAAAAACTAGTTAGTTCCTTTTGTTCGAGCGGAAAAGCGGAGGCGAGTGCCTGACCGCAAAGCGAACATTCCGGAACGGCCATGTGAGCGTGCGGTGCAGGCAGAGACGAAGCGCTCATTGTTCTCGGACATAGAATGCTGATGCTGACCTTCGTCAGCATGACAGTAGGCAAACCATGGACGGCATGGAGGGCAACGGGGCGTTGCGGGGTGTCCCCGCAGTGGGGGTGGAGAGCAACGAAGTGCGAACCAGGGGGATACCTACCCCTTTGGTCGGGAAAAATTGCTATATTTGCGCCGTACAAATCAAGGAGTAGCTAAATGCTCAAATCTACACTGCAACAGACCGATCCGGAAATCTACAACATCATCCAGGAAGAAGCCGAACGCCAGGAATATGGCATCGAACTCATCGCTTCCGAAAACTACACCTCCAAGGCCGTCATGGAAGCCATGGGCTCCGTGCTGACCAACAAGTACAGCGAAGGCTACGTTGGCAAGCGCTACTACGGTGGTAACGAAGTGATCGACAAGATGGAAGCTTTGGCCATCGACCGTTGCAAGAAGCTCTTTGGTTGCGACCACGTGAACATCCAGCCGCTGTCCGGTTCTCCGGCCAACGCTGCCGTGTACTTCGCCGTCCTCAAACCGGGCGACAAGGTCCTCGGCCTCAAGCTCGACCACGGTGGACACCTTTCTCACGGCCATCCGGTGAACTTCTCCGGCATGCTCTACAACTTCGTGCAGTACGAAGTCGATAAGGAAACTGGCCGCATCGACATGGACAAGGTCCGCGAAATCGCTCTCCGCGAAAAGCCGAAGATGATCCTCGCCGGTTTCTCTGCCTACAGCCGTAACCTCGACTGGAAGCGCTTCAAGGAAATCGCAGACGAAGTCGGCGCCCTCACCATGGCTGACATTTCTCACGTCGCTGGCCTCATCGCCGGTAAGGCAATCGATTCTCCGGTGCCGTACTTCGACATCGTGACGACCACGACCCACAAGACTCTCCGTGGCCCGCGTTCCGCTATCATCATGTGCAAGGACCGCACCATCCAGAAGATGGTGAAGGGCGAACTCAAGGAAGTTTCTTTGGCCAAGGAAATAGACAAGGGCGTGTTCCCGGGTATGCAGGGTGGTCCGCATGACCACATCAACGCCGGTAAGGCCGTTGCATTCCTCGAAGCTCTGCAGCCGGAATTCCAGACCTACGCCAAGAACGTCATCAAGAACGCTCAGGCTATGTCCGATGAAATGCAGAAGCTCGGTTACAGGGTTATTAGTGGCGGTACCGACAACCACCTCATCGTTGTCGATATGACTTCTCAGGGCGTTTCCGGTAAGGAAGCCGAAGTGGCTATGGAAAAAGTCGGCATCTCCTGCAGCCGTTCTACGATTCCGTTCGATCCGCGCAAGCCGATGGACCCGTCCGGTGTCCGTCTCGGTACGCCTGCTATCACGACTCGTGGCTTCGACGAAGAAGACACTCGCGAAGTGGCCCGCATCATCGACCGCGCTATCAAGGCTAAGGACGACGATGCTGCTCTCAAGAAAATCCGCGAAGAAATCGTGGCTCTCTGCAAGAAGCATCCGCTTTATAAGTAATGAGCACGGCCTTCGGCCTTTGGGCTGATTGGTCGCATTCCTTCGGAATGCTTTGAGTTAAATAATGGCGCCTTTGGCGCAAGATATTGAAAAGTGGTTCGCGTGGGCGGGCCACTTTTCGTTTTCTATATTTACGCTTATGTTTGCGATTAAGGTCCAAGGTGTTTCGTTTGCTTACCCCGGTGCGTCGGAAAAGGCGCTTGCTTCGGTGAATCTCGAAATTCCCGAAGGCAGTTTCTTTGCGCTTTTGGGCCCGAATGGGGCGGGTAAGACCACGCTTTTGCGACTCTTGTGCGGGCGATTCTCGAAGTTTTCGGGTTCGCTTGAAATTGCGGACGGTTTGCGCGGCAAGAATGGTTTTCTTGACCCTTGCGCCTGCGGAATCTTGCTTGAAAATCCGGGCGTTTACCCCAAGCTTTCGATTGCGGAATATGTCGATTATTTTGTTGGATTTTATGCGGCGCGCAAGCCCGAGTGGAATGAATCTGCCGCCCGCGAACGTATTGCGACTCTTGCGAAAAAGCTGGAATTGCCGAGCCTTGAAACCCGCATGGGCAAGCTTTCGCTCGGCAATCGCCAGAAGGTGCAATTGCTGCGTGCTATGGCGCCGTCTCCCAGGCTCTTGATTCTCGACGAACCGGTCGCAAACTTGGACCCGATGGCTCGCGAAACCGTGTGGAGTCTGCTTGCCGACTGGCGCAAAGACGAAGGCGGTACCGCTATCGTTTGCTCGCATATTCTGGCCGAAATGGAAGAAGAGGCGACCGATTACGCCATCATTGACTGTGGACAGCTTTTGAAGAGCGGGCGAGTCGCTGACCTTGCCGGCGAATCCGCAACCTTTAAAGTAGACTCTGTCGCGTCATTAGAGCAAATTCGTGCGGCGCTTACGGCTGCCGGAATCAACGCAAACGTCGTGCCTGCGGCATCGAACCTCGCGAATGTCTATCGCGAAACGGTTGGCGGCTAGAATGTTTGCGATAGGTCGAAGGCGAATCGGCCTGAAGCAAAGTGCTCCAAATCCCAATTGCTCAAAT
Organism: Fibrobacter sp. UWB10; assembly: GCF_900182935.1. Lineage (NCBI taxonomy): Bacteria > Pseudomonadati > Fibrobacterota > Fibrobacteria > Fibrobacterales > Fibrobacteraceae > Fibrobacter > Fibrobacter sp. UWB10. The sequence continues at coordinate 135,567 of NZ_FXUE01000002.1, forward strand.
CTTTCTTGAATGCATAATCTAGGCGGAACGTCAAGAACTGCCAGCGATAACGGACTCCGAAACCAAAGCTTTCGCGTTCTTTTTCGGCGTATTTAGAACTTTCGCTGTCGGTGACTTTCGCCCAATCATAGAACTGCACAATCTGCCAACGCTGCCAAGATTTCCACGGGAATGTCCAGCGGATTTCTTCGTTGAATCTAAAGTAAAGCGGTGTTAGGCCTGTGTTGATGACGGTGTCGATAATATCGTTGCCGTCGTCATCGACGGTGCTTTCGTAACTTGTATCGCTTGCGAAAATACTGCGGAATCTATAACCGCGCACAGAACGCGTACCGCCCTGGTAAAAGATTCTGGCGTCGTCTTCGAGTGCTTTGGCGAAGAACTTACCCGCGCTGCCGCTTATAGCTCCATAAAAAGTCCAGAATAGCGGGTGGTAAAGGTTGATGGTCATTTCGCCGTAGGTGTAAGGGTTGCCCACCATGGTCGGGTTTTGAAGATCGGCTTTCCAGTTAGAGCCTGCGCCAAATGTAGGGGCAAGTCGAATACCTTTTGTGGGGTTGAAATAGTCGTCGGTGTAGTCGAAGGTGAGTGCAGTTTCGCCCTTCACTTTGAAGAGCCTGTCTTGGTTCTTGTTCACGTAACGAGTATCGAATGTACCGCGGAAACGAATGTGCTTTGTAATGCCGAAGGTCAAGTCTGCACGGTTGATGACTTCGTAGCGTTCTTCCAAACTGTCGGGGTATGCCGGCGGGTTGATTTTTTCGTGGTTTAGCGTAACGTGGTCTTCAAAGCGGATTGCAGTCGGAATAAAGCTGAACGAGGTTCCGAACAAGAGCGGGTTGGCGTAACCGATAGAGGCCTCCTGCTTGTGCTGGGCAATTTGCGCACTTGCCGAAAATTCATGAAAGTGCCCTAAGAAGTTCTTGTGCTTTGCCGAGGCGAATGCACCGAATCCGTAAATTTCTTCGAAGAAGAAACCGTAGCGGGTTTCGCCCGGAATACGTTCCGTAACGTTCAGGTAAACGTCTGAAAGGCCGTCTTCTCGGAGCGAGTCGCTCATTTTGATTTGCGTGAATAGCTGTGTCGAGAAAAGCTTGTTTCGGAAAGTGTTGTACTGGTTACCGTCAATAATTTCGCCTTCTGGAATGCGCCATAGGCTTGAAAGCCATGCGGTGTCGGTAAGGCCCGTTTCAGAAATCACTACGTTTGGATTGCGCTTGTCTTTGGAACGGTGGCTAGACGAAATCATGTTGCCCATCATGACTTTCGCGCCGGGATTCACCGTAATCTGGACAAAGATTTTCTTGCGCGTGGTGTCAATCATTTCGATTGAAGAAAGCGTTGAGTGCAAGTAACCTTCGCGGCGGTAAGCCTTTTGAATGTCTTCCAAATCTTCGGCAATGTCGTCTTGATTGTAAAGGTGGTCTTGCGCGATATTCAATTTCGATTCGTCTAGTTCAACTCGGCTTTCTTCGGGAACGATAATTTTTCCGCCGCTAAAACGGTAACGCTCGCCGTCGCGAATGGTAATGAAATAGCCGCGCACGCTGCTGTCTGCTGAAATAATGTCGCGGTGAATTTCCATGGACATGCTAAGGCTGTAATAGCCGCGAGAATAATAAAGCGCCTTGATGTTTTCAAGCGAAAGACGCATCATGAAGTCTTGCTTGGTTGTGTCCATCTTGCCGAATTCTTCGGGAATGTCAAGCTGTTCTTCGAGCTGGAAATTCGAAAATGCCTTGTTACCCTTCAGGTTTACGTACCAAGGGTGCTTATCGTCATCGGCTGCGAAACAGACGAACGCAAAAGCTAAAAGAAGGAACAGGAATTTTTTCATTTGCGACCCTCCTTTTGTTTGGAAGGTGATTCTATAGCTTCGCATCGCCCGATACCGAGTAGACACGGATTCCAGAATCGATACACGTAGTTGATACTGACGTCTTTTTCGAGTCGGTCATTACTTCCGGCACCTGTATTTGTCAGGTACTGCTTAGAAGTCAGCATGCCGTTCAAGTACAATGTCGGCGACAAGTGGTTTTCATGCGAGTAAATGTCTTCTTGGAACACGGGCAACGTGTAATTGATGCCGAATTGGAACGACTGATCGTAAGTGGGGCTTACGCTTTGGTCTTGCGTGTAGCCAAAGATTAAGCTCAAATCCTTAACCCAGCGGTCCAGCGAAATCGGAATCTTGAAGTAGCTGGAATCCTTATCGCCGGTGGTGTTGTTTTCAAAGAACATCACCTTCATGTCGATATCGCCAATGTAGTCGCCGCCCAAGGTCTTGTTGGCCGTTGTCGAAATGACTTTACCGATAGCCTTACCGGCAAGCTTGTTCCAGTCGGTTTCTTCGCCGTTGTCGTTTGCGATACAGCCCAGCAAAATGTTGTAGTATATCGATGCGGTAGAAGCGTCAGTACCGCAGTTCGACGACGGTACGGCCTGCAGGTTTGCAATGGTTCCTTGCAAATCAAGGTTAATCGGGCATGTTTCTTTTTCGGTCTCGCTTGTTTCTGCGCAGTAGGGGAGTTCCTGGCTACTCGAAACGTCAATCGCTCCCTTTTGCCAAGGAACGTCGTTCCAAGAAATCATGAACGAGTTCAGTTCGAATTCGTAAATGTCCTTAACGCCAATAAAGCCTCTGTTGGTGTTGGTGATATCGCCACGCAGTAGCGGGCGCACCGTGTTGCCAAGCACCCAAATGTCAACCGTAAGCGGGAAGGTCGCAAATGGCGTTACGACGGCCATGGAATCTGTCTGAGAGTCGCTGATATGCACCGCAAGGTTAATGGGGCTCGATACGGATATCTTTTCTTCTTGCGTGCTGCTCTTGCGCAACTTGGCGACAAAGTTGTTGAACATGGTCAAGTACTTATCCAATGCGGCCGGCGTAATGTCAATGTCGAAGTCTCTGTAGAACACCATTTTGTCGACAGAGATATTGCCTGTAATGGTGCTGTTCTTGATAATGCCTTCTTGTCCGTGCGGGATAATGAGACCGATGTCGCCGCGTGCAATGGCTTCGGCATCGCCGTAAATCATATTGTGGAATTGGTACGAAATTTTCGGAATGTTTGCAGTAACCACCATTTCGTCTTCGTTGTCGACCATGGTACTGCTCACGTTTTCGAACACAAGGTTGTGCGATTCAGTCTTAATGGAATAGCGGTCGGTATGCACGGTGATAGAATCCAACTTCATGCTGTCGAGGTTGAACTGCAACGTGCCCGAAATAACTTCGTCGTTTTCGTTCTTGGATTTGGCTTCGTAAATATTCAGGAGTCCGTTTTCAACATGCCCGCGCATGTAAATCGGGAATGGAACCTTGGTTCGCGGCGGTTCGTAAATGGTAGAATCGAGACTCAAGTCTGCTGTAATGCCGGAAAGTCCTTTACGTAGCTCTGCCGAAACGTCGATATGCAAGTCGGTGTTCTTGATTTCGTTCATGGTGCCCGGAATAAACCAGGAACCATTTGCATCGACCGTGCCCTTGAATATGAAGTCGTTGTCGATAAAGCCTTCTGCCCAGAGTGTACCGCCGTTGTCGCTCCCGTGCGAGAAGCTTACATGGCGCTGATCGTTAAACACGTTGTTGATAATTACCTGTGTGTTGCCCGTCCAGCCACCGCCGCCGATATCCAAGTAAGAGTTGAGTTCGACCTTGTCGTTTTCGGCAAAAATGTTCAGCTTTCGAATGTAGAACAACTCCGGCGATATCTTTCTGAAATTGATATCAGAAAAGTTCAGGTTGCCAATCAGCTTGTTACCCTGGCTGTAAGTGAGGTCACCGTTCAGCATGCCCGAAGTGAGGGTGCTGTCGTTCAAGCCTTCAAGCAACAGCGGAATACTGAAGTCGTGCGAAGAAATGTTGGCGAACAGAACTTCTACCGGCAAGAACGTTGTAGGCTTGAAGTCTGGATTTGAATCGTTCGGCAGAATGAATATGGTTGAGGCGGTTACCGAGTTTCGGTTGTGCATTGCCTTGAAGTTGTCAATGAACAGCGTGTCGCCGTTAGCACGGATTGATGTTTCTAGACCTACGTTGAACGCATCCAAACCGCCATCTACGGCCGCCTCCATGTACCCAAAGCGATTGTCAAAGTCATGGTGCCATTCACCGCTCACCTTGCCTCGAATGTTTCGACCGATTTTTATGTCAGAGAACGGAACCGTTTCGAATACGACCTTGTTGGCTTGAACATCGAGAGCAATGGAATCTGCAATGTGAATGTAGGCGCTTGCGCTGCCGCCGTTTTGTTGCCTTACGTTCCAAGAAGTGTGCGGGTGTTCGTCGTTCCATTTCACATCGCCATCAAAGTCGAATGTTTCGTTCGGCGTGTAAATGGTGCCGTTCGTAAAGTCGATACCCTTCGTGTTGAGTGCGAGCGTCACCTGCAGTGAGTCTGCGGTCATGTGGTACGCGTTAATAATCGATTTGATTTTAGCGAGAACTCTCAGGTAATGCCCGTCAAAAGCACCGTAGAATTTTGCACGGTCACCCAAGGTCAGGTTGCCTTGTGTCCAGTCTAGCGCCCATGGTTCGTAAGGCGAAATGTCGCCCGTAAACGTAATCGAAAGCGAATCCTTGAAATTGATGATACCATCAATCAGAGAACCTTGCCTTGTCTCGATAGAAACCGTGAGCTCGTTGTCGAACAGTTCAGCCGACTTGATTTCCAAATCGAGCGGCATCATCTGCGGTCCGAACATGGCGCTCATGCGGTCAACTCGCCCTGTAAAGAATACGTTCTTTTCCTTGTTGTCCAAGTTTCCGTTCAGAACAATGGTTCCGCCTTCGTCGTTTCTGAGAGTCACGTCGGCATCGACGTTATCCATGTCGCCCGAAAGGTTGATGGTCACGTTCTCTGCAAGTAGCGGCCAAAATTCTCCGATTCTCGTTTCGATGGTTGCATCGTAAGAGGTCTTGTTCTTTAGCAGGTCTATGTTGGCGTCTGCCTTCACCTTGACTTTGCCTAGCTCGGGCAGAATCTTCGGCAATTCTACCGGAATCCAGTCTTCCGGATTCGTGATGGTCAGGTTAGTACTCGTCTTGATTTTCCCGAGGTTGTCCTTGGGGGCTTCGACCTTTAAGGCAATAGAATCTTTCTTGGTCTTGATTTTGCCGTCAATCTTCAGCTTGTCTGTGTTAAAGTCTGCGTTCAGCTTCACGCTGGTGGGCGTGCTTATGTAGTCGCCGCTGATGTTCTTTGCGCTAAGGGTGAGTGCCTTTTGCCCGCGGCTTTCAATCGAAACGTTGCTTGCCTGCCAGCTCTTGCCGTCCGAAAGATTGACTCGCGCTTCTTTCACATCGATTTGCGCCGGAAGGTGAATCTTGAGCTTCTCCGGGAATTTCGGAATGCTGTCTAGCTTTTTCGATTTCTTGTCGTCAGATTCCTTGGGCACCTGGATTTCGGCAATGAGCGTGTCCGTAGCTAGGCGTAGGCCCTTGGGGTTTCCAATGAGGGTGATTTCCAGGTTCGGGTTGGATACCTTGATGTCGGTGCCGTCCAACGAAACTCGAATCGAATCGAAATGGTGGGTCAGAAGGTCATCCATTCTATGCCCGTAAGGGCTGATCGTTATACCGGCAACAGAGTGCGGAGTAGACAGGAATCGCTCCAAAAGTGCATGAAGAAACCAGACGCCAAGGGCAATGGCGCCAACAACAGCCGTGGCAAAGGCGGCTGTTCCTATAAATGTCGTCGGTCTCTTGATCAACTTGATTCCAAGTATAGAAAATGCATGAAATTTGGTCTTGGAAGTATGCGAAAATGAGTCCCTAATTCGTTGTCTGCTAACGAGTTAGAGTCCTGTTTTGATGGGGTTCGCAAACAAAGGCGTGAAAGCGCAATTGGGAAGTGATTTTTATTACTTTGTTATGAAATAACGGCGTGTTTTGCTATGCCTGAAATTGCCCAAGTAACGGCCTTGCAAATCGAACACTCTCGCAGGCGCATTTTGGGCGTGCGAGTTCGTTGATTTCCGGATTTTCTTGGCAATTGGAGCCGCAGAAGCACTGTATTGGTACGCTCCCAGGCCTAATTCTAGGGCGCGGCTCCCTTCCTTGAGCTTTAAGAAGTCTACGTTAGGCAAGCTACCGTCGGCATTACGCGGGCCAAGCATTCCCGGAATTAACGAGAGGTCTTCGCCGGTTACAGTCATGCTCGGGTCGTCGAGACTCACAAAATCGTCTTCGGTCAGGTCGAGATTCAAATTCCAGGTGTTATTTTCACCCGCCGGGCAGTCCACATAATGGTCTATATTCTGGCTCGAAATCTTTTCCCAGCAAGTTCCGATTTGCGAAAGCTTGTTCGGGAATGCGATATTGTTCTTCATAACATGCGCGTTGTCGCCCGTAAGCGGGGCCACCTCGGCAAGGCGAGTTTTGCCGTCTTTGGCGTAGAGCGTCGATGCCATGCTAAAAGAACGATCCTTGTTCATGTAGGCCGTGTTGTTGAGCCACTGGCTGCCGGCATTGGTGTAGTTCGCGTAAAAGCCCGAAGATTTATTATTCCAAGCGACGCAATACTTAATGATATGATGTCCGGTGCCATACGTGCTCTGGCCCATCTTGATTCCGTAACCGTTTCCATTTTTCGGGTTCCCGCGCCCGTAATCGCTGTAGCCATTCCCCATGGCATAGCAATTCTCCAGAACCACCGGAAATTCCTGGTTGATAAAATCAAAACCGTCATCGCTGTTCCACCAGGCGCGACACCCGATAAACTTGGTGGTATCGCCATCGCCCGGCCTCTGGTAATGCGCACCGAAACCGTCCGCATTTTCGCCATCGCCCTGCCAACCCGTAGGGTCGTAATTGTCGTGGGCATCGCAATTCAAAAAAATGTGCCCGCCGCCATCTGCAGCACCGTCGTTCGCAAAGAATCCCGGACCCGCATTGTGGTGGCTATCCATCTCTTCTAGAAAAATGTGCTTGCTCGCATACAGATACACACCCGAATTTGAATTATGCTTCATGGGCGTATTGCGAACCTCAAACCCCTTCAAATGCAGGAACTTCGCCGAAATCACGATAGGCGACGTGTACATCGCATTCGCAGGCGTGCCATCGCTATACTCCCTGCCGATACCCACCGGAAGGTTCGCCCCGTCAAAAACCGGACGCTCTCCCGGATAGGCAAGATAATGAATGCGGTTATCGTCGCTCTCGCCGCTCGCCGTCAGCAGAATGCCCGCCGTCATCTGATAGCGCGCAAAAAACACCGTATCGTGCAGGTCGTACACGCCGCCGCGAATCCACACCGTATCGCCAGCGGTTACCACCTTGTTTGCCTTGTTGAGAGTTGCGAAGGGTTTGTCCTTTGTGCCCGCCGCGTTGTCGCTACCATCGGTCGCTACATAATACACGGCACCGAATGCCTGGGCCGCCGACAGGGCAACCCCTAAAGCTAATAAGAACTTTGCTCCCATATACACCTCAAGTATTTATCTCTAATATACTTGATTTTAGGGATAATCGGAAAAATTTTTTTCTAATTCCTTGGAACTTGAGCTGAGTGGGGACTTGTTCCACAGATTGTCGGCTCTTTCGAGTCGTTCTTTCATTTCGGCGGCGTCTACTTGTTTCTTGATGAATTTGTTGATTTCGACCTTCGCGCGAGCTCCGAAAAGTCCTTCGGGACATTTGTTTCTATCGGTTTGGTCGTTTATAAGTATTTTGACGATTAAGGGCGGTTCATCCCAATAGCCGTATTGCAGCGTTCCCAAGACAATTTCACCGCGTTTTGCTTCAATCGTCATTTGGCAACGCGAATGTGTGCTGCGGAAAAAAATGCATTCGTATGTATTGCGGCATTCAAGCTTGCCATCTACATAAAAATCGTAGCTGTCATCGTCATCGGCAACGATGGTGACACTTTGGTCGTCCAACATGATGTGTATGGCCGCCGCACAACCGGCAAGGAGCAGGGCCGCCATAATCGCAAATATACCGAAAAACTTGTTCATTAGGCTTTATTTTTAAGTTGTACACAAATATACATCTTTTTCAGGGGTCTAAAACTGCAAACTTGACTGGAAAGTAAACTTTTTTTATATTAAGAACAAGCAAAGAAGGAGGACTTTATATGAAATTGTCTAAAATTCTGTTTGCAGCGTTGGCTGTATTGGGTGTGCAAAATACCTTTGCGACATGCGAAGGTACGCTCTATTTCAAAATTCCTGAAAATTGGTTGGGACACTTCTATGTCTTGACGACTGACACGGGAGTCGAAGTTGTTTCTCGCTACGATGCCGCGACGGGCTATTTTAAAGCGGACTTGTCTCAATCGGAGAGTAGTTTAAAGGATTCGACTTTTGCCTTGGTGGATCGTCTGTATGCTCCGATGAGGTATGTCCTCCAGACGGAATGGGACCGCTCCGTGCCTAAGGGGTTCGTTTACCTTGACGGGAAAATGGATATCAAGTGCCCGGGGGCTGGCAACAGTGTGTTCGTTCTTGAAGATCCTACGCAGCCGGGCAAAACCTTGGTTTCTTCGACACAGCCGAAAATCAAGTATCTCTATGTGTTGCCGCCCGATGATGAGGATTGGTGGATTACTCCTCCCATGTGGTCGGGTGACGGAAAGTTTGCGAGTGGCAGGCCGCTCAGGCCCGCTGATGATAGGTGCGGCTGGTTCTATACGGCGTGGGTTGACGGAAATGCCCCGAGCGATTTCATCATCTTCAAGAAAGATGACAGTTCCCTAAAAGAAGCTATCGGTGCAAAAGGGTTGGGGGACTCTCTGGTTCCGATTCCGTTGGATGTGGCATTTGATGCCTACGAAAAAGACACGCTTTTCTTCTTTGCTGACCCTAAAATGAATCCGGCTGGTGGCGACGTTTTTGCAGCATCTGATTTAGATGCTCAAGGCACTTGCCGCTATTTCTTGCCGGTAACGTTCTACGATACGGATGCTCACTTGCATGGAGCCTTTACCTGCGATGATTACCCGTACGTAGCTTCTAATACGTGCTATTCTACGACCGCCAAGTACAACTATCCTGGCGAAGGTGCCGCGAATACGGTTCCTTGCATTGGATTGACTCCCGGAATCGTTGCTGATGTTCTTGACTCGGTGACGAAAAAGCCGACCTATGATACAGCAAGCGGCTGCTTCGTAAGTACAGAGGCGTTCGACGCGATGTTCAAGGAAACTTCGGGTGTGAATGTCGTTCATAAAGGTGATTCGCGTGGCGTGTATTTCTATATGACCGAAAGCGGATTGTGGGAATTTGACAGCTACAAATTCATGTATCCTTCGCAGGCATTCACTCCTTTGGACGACCTTGCCGATTCTGTCGAAAAAGAGACGTGTACGGGAACGTGTGCAACAGCTGCTACTTTGAGAATGGGGCCTGGCGGCGTCAGGTATGGCATGGGTAGCGGCACGCCTGAGTACGACTTCATTTCCGACACTGCGAAACAGATGTTTGGCGAGGTTGTTGATTGGTCTGCGATAGAGCCTAAGACGGGAGTTCCGTATATTGATTTGTATCCGGCTGCAGCGGGCGAGTTTGCTGATGGGGAACACCCCGATGTCTATGATGTTCTTTCGTGGGACGATCGCGTCGTAAACGATGTTAACCAGCATTTCTGCCTAGAGGCTCATTCGCAGTTTACTTATCGACCGGGGGCATTCCTTGCGGTTCGCGCGGATGATGACATGTGGGTGTATATCGACAACAAACTGGCAATTGATTTGGGCGGCCTCCACTTGCCTGCTCCTAGATACCTGAATCTGGACGAATTTGAAGGCGTTTCGGGAAAGCTTGTCGCAGGGAAGAACTACGATTTCGATATGTTCCTCTGCGACCGCCGTACGCCAATGAGTAACTTGCATGTCTTAACGAACATGAATCTGGTTGCATCGCCTAAGGCAGGTCCTTCCGTAAAACCTGCTGTGCGTGCTGCCAAAATCGCTTCGGACTTTACAGTCCGCAACAGCTCTCGCTCGACGCTTACCATCGTTGCTGCAGGCGCTTCTGCGAAAACGTATGCGATTATGGATTTGCAAGGCCGTATCGTGCGCCAAGGCGCTATTGCAGGAACCGAGACTGTCGTGCAGAACTTGCGTTCGGGTTCGTACGTTGTGAGAGTCGGGGCTACCGTTCACCGAGTGAATGTCCGGTAGCTTGATCGTTATTCGGGATTAATTTCCACGATTACACTTTCTCCGTCCCATACTTCGGGACACTCGTTGTCGTTGCGCTCAGCCATCACCTTGGCGAGCGTCGACCGTTCTTGCCAGTAGCCATAAAACAGTGTCCCATAAACAATTTCGCCTCGCTTGAGGTCGACTGTATGTTGGCAGATACTGTTTCTCTTGTTGTGAACAAAAACGCATTTGTCGGTATGGGGGCAAACGAGAGCATTGTCCACATAAAAATCGTATTCCCTGCCGTCTTCTGCTTCGAAGGTTATTTCCTGGGTGTCTGTTTTGGGGTTTAGCAAAATAGCGCAACCGGCGAGGTTGAGTACGGTCGCAAAAAGTGTTAAAACAATATACGGTTTCACAACAAGCAGTTTCATAATAAACTCACACCCCTAAGATAATATTATTTTCTGCAAATTCTTTTAGTCTCCCTTAATAAGATATATTTGTGTTATGGCAAAAAGGCTTATAAGGATTCGCAATAGGAAGGAGGCCCTGTCAAGTCAAACTGTATTTTTTTACGATTTTTACAAAAAAAACTGCATTCCAACTGCATTTCCACTGCGGTCATGACCTCGGCTCTGTCAAGCCTTTTTGTATTACTGCGAACCTGCTGTGGCGATCCGACCGCCCAAAAAATTAGCCCGCGAGAAATCGCGGGTCTTTTTTATATTTGCGGTTATGGAAACCTATATTTTTCAGCATGTTGAATACGAAGGTCCGGGAGCGATTCTCCCCTACCTGCAGGCCAAGGGGCACAACGTTCATATCGTGCGCCTTTACGCCGGCGACCCCATTCCTCATGAAGACGACGTGGACTTCGCCATCTTGATGGGTGGGCCCATGAGCGTTCTGGACGAAACAAAGTACCCTCATTTTGTTCGCGAAAAAGAACTTTGCTGCGACATGGTGCAGCTGGGCAAGCCCCTTCTGGGAATCTGCCTCGGTGCCCAGATGATCGCAAGCGCCTTTGGCGCGGCCATCAAGAAAAATCCCGAAAAGGAAATCGGCTGGTTCCCCGTCACCTTCACCGGCGATGCAGTCGAAGAAATGAATTTGCCCGAAAGCCTGGACGTTTTCCATTGGCATGGCGAAACCTTTGACATTCCAGAACTACCGGGCATTGCAGAACCATTCGCCTTTAGTGAAGCCTGCCAGAATCAGGCATTCAAAATCGGCAGCGGAATCGCATTGCAGTTCCATCTAGAAGCCACGCCCGAATCCATGGAAAGCATGTTAAAGAACGGCGACGACGAAATCAAGGCAGGCATTGCCGCAGGTTTTGACTACGTTCAAAACCCGAAGGACATCCGCATTGCCGGTAAGACCGCCATGGGCCCCGCCAACGAATTGCTGGTAAAAATCTTGGATTACCTGTTGGAAGAAAAATAAGCAGGATGATTTTGAATAAAGGCAAATAGGTTCTGTGACCGTTGGCTCTGTCGGGCCAGACCGTACTTTTGGGTCGAAACTGCGAAAAAGCTGCGAAAATGACCCTTTGGCTCTGTCCAGTCATTCTGTACGGCTACGGAAACGCTGCGAAGTCGGAACCTGCCGAAATAGCCTAAAAACATCGGTCATGCAGCCGAAAAACAGTTTTGGAAGGGCTTACGGATTGAGGATTTTTTGCTAGCCGAGGTCGGGCGTACGGAATAGCCCGACAGAGCCAGGAAGGATAGTGCTTTTTTGTGCATTTATTTGCGCTTGACATTTTGTGTCAGGCGCATTTTGTTATATTAGTGCACATGGTAGCACTAAACAAGTCGAAAGCGAAAAAAGAAATTGAGTTTCTATGCACCGAATGCGGCAACACCACGCCCAAGTGGGCGGGCAAGTGTCCGTTTTGTGGTGCTTGGAGTAGCCTCAAAGAACATGTGGTCGAAAACATTCTCGAGGGCGGGCGAGCCTCGCGCGGCTTGGGGGGCCCGGTGCACAAGGTGGTACCGCTCAAAGATGTCGCGACTGAGGATACGCGGCGGCTGAGCTCCGCCAATGTCGAATTTGATCGCGTGCTGGGGGGCGGGCTTGCACCAGGTTCCCTGGTGCTCATTGGTGGCGATCCGGGAATCGGTAAGTCCACGCTGGTGCTTTCGACGCTCGCCACCATGACAGCCGCCGGCGTCAAGACGCTTTACGTGAGCGGCGAAGAGAGTGCGGTTCAGGTGAAGCTCCGCAGCGAGCGCCTGAATGTCGCAGGCTCTGACATGCTTTTGCTTTGCGAAACCAGCCTCGAAAAAATCTTGCAACAGGCGCAAGAACTCAAGCCGCAAGTGCTTGTAATCGATTCAATCCAGACGGTCTACAAGAGCGATTTGTCGGGCACTCCGGGCTGCGCCACGCAGCTTCGCGAATGCACGCTCGACCTGATGGTCTTTGCCAAGAATACGGGCTGCATTACGATTCTGATCGGGCATGTGACCAAGGATGGCCAGATTGCGGGCCCGCGCATTTTGGAACACATGGTCGATACGGTTGTGTACTTTGAAGGCGACCGCAATCACCAGTACCGAATTCTTCGGACTATCAAGAACCGCTTTGGCGCAACCGATGAAATCGGCGTGTTCGAGATGACGGGGCACGGGCTTTCTCCGGTCGAAAATCCGAGCCGAGTGTTCTTGCAAGAAAACGTTCCGCCGACGCCCGGGAGCGTCGTTTGCTGTACGCTCGAAGGCACTCGAGCCATGCTTTTTGAAACGCAAGCGCTTGTGAGTTCGACCACGTTTGCGGTCCCCCAGCGCGTGGCGGCCGGAATCGATCCCAAGCGCCTTACGATTATTCTGGCCCTGCTCGAAAAGTTCGGCGGCGTTATCGTTGGTGCCTCCGACGTGTTCGTGTCGATTGCTGGCGGGCTGAAGGTCTCCGACACTTCGTCGGACCTCGCCCTAGCGCTTGCCATCGCAAGTAACCACCTCGCGATTCCGCTCGGTCGCCAGTGCATTGTCATCGGTGAACTTGGACTGTCTGGCGAGGTCCGCTCCGTGAGCCTGCTGGAACAGCGGCTCAAGGAAGCCCGCCGCCTGGGAATCACGGAGGCGGTCGTGCCTGCGGGCGGCCGTCTGCCCGAAAATACCTCCGGCATGAAGATTGTTCAGGTCCACACCCTCTCCGACGCCGTGAATTGGTTAATGAACAAAAAGTGAGCGTCGCCAAGCCACTAAAAAAAGCCTCGGTTTTCACCGAGGCTTTTCAAAATCCGTTAAGGTTCTAGACTACTCTTCGTCGTCAGCGGCTTTTTTTCTTTTCTTCTTCGGAGAAGAACCAGAGCCTTCGACCTTGATGTCGGCGGCCTTTTCTCCACGCTTGGTGAAGCCATACTGACGCGGGTCAAAGCCAGACGGGAACTTGGTCTTGTTGTCGTAGATCACCTTCTTGGCGGTGAACTTTTCGATCTTGGCACCTTCGAGGTTTGCGCCAGAGAAGTCCACGTCTTCCATCTTGGTGTCAGCGTCAATCTTGATGCCCTGCATGTTGGCGTTGGTGAAGTTCACCTTGATGAGCTTAGCACCGGCGAAGCTCACGCCGTTGAGCTGGGCGAGAATGAAGTCGGAACGTTCGATGGTGGAGTTGGCGAAGTTGGCCTTGGTCAGGTCAGCCTTGTCGAAGATGTTCTTACGAACGTAGGCACCGTCGAACACAGCCTTCAGGAGTTCTGCATTCTGGAAAGCGTTCTTGCTCACTTCGGTGTCGTAGAAGGAAGCCTTGGAGAGCTTGGTCTTAGCGAACGAGCTCTTAGCCACGGAACCCTTGTCGAAGATAACGCCGGTCAGGTCCTGGCCGTCGAACTTCATGTTCTTCACGGTGGACTGAGCGAACTTGGCCTTCTGGAGCTGAGTCTTGGAAAGGTCGACGTCATTGAAGGTCGTCAAGGAAAGGTCTGCATCCTGCAGGTTCACGTTGTTGAATTCAACACCGCTGAAGTTGGCCTGAGAAAGACCGGCCTTTGCGAAGTTCACGTCAACGAGGTCAACGCCCTTGAAGTTGGCGGCAATCAGGTTACATGCAGAGAAGTCCGTCTTGACGATGGTGGCCTTGCGGAGGTCGCTGTTAGCCATCAAGGAACGGGAGAAGTTTGCACGGGTGAGGTTTGCCTTGCTGAAGTCGGCTGCAGTAAGGTCCACATCCATCACGGACGCCTGGGTGAGGTCGGACTTGCTGAAGTCAGCGTTGTCGGACACCTTCATAGCGTCGAGGCGTGCGTTTTTGAAGTTGACTTTCGGGAAGTTACTGTCGAGAAGCGTTGCACGGTAGAGGTTAGCTTCTTCCATGTTGGCGCCTTCGAACGAAGAACTGCGGATGTCGGCACCGCTGATGGTCGCCTTAGTAAGGTCAGCGCCTTCAAAGTTTGCTCCGTTAATCACTGCATTCTGGAAGGAAACTTCATTGAGCTTTGCTCCCTGGAAGTTCGGACCTTCACCGGTGGCACGACGGAAGTCGGTGGTGTGTGCGACGGCTTTTGCATTTTTGAAGTTAAAACCATCGATACGCTTGTTACTGAAAGAAACGTTCAGGTCCTTACCTGCCCAGTTGTCTTGGGCGTAAACGTTGAGGGCAAGTGCGCTCAACAGGCACAGGCCGAACTTTGATACACTCTTCATATTCATATACATTCCCTTTTAAGGATAAACCAAATAACGGATAGCTCTAAAATAACTAAAAAAATTGACAAATAACAATAGAAAACAAAAAAACTTTATAAATAAAAGCTAATTTGTACCCCGAAATGGCAAATTTTGCATCAAATCAGTACGATGTAGTGGTTTGCGGAGCCGGTCCTGCCGGTCTCATGGCCGCTTGTACCCTGGGGCGTTTGACCTCTGGTGCAAGACGGGTTTTGCTTTTGGATAAAAAGGAACCTTGGAAGGAACCGATTTTCTGTGCAGAAGCGGTATCCAAGGGACGCCTCGAAAAGTTGTGGCCGGCCGATCCGTCGTTTGTCCGCGGAACGCTTTCGGGCATTTACTTTACGTCGCCCAAGCGCTACCGTGCTGAATTCTACAGCAAGGACTGTGGCCTGATTTTAAACCGCTCGCTTTTCCACAAGTCCATTGCCGACGGCTGTAAGGCCGCAGGTGTGGAATGCCGTTTCGATACGGTAATCAAGGGTCTCGAAAAGACGGCTGACGGTTGGAATGTTTCTGTGGCGGTTGCCGGTGGCGCAGTCGAAACGCTCTCGGCAGCGGCAGTTATCGATGCGACGGGTCCGAGCTGCAGGCTTACCCGCAATATCGAATGCCTCAAGGGAATCGAATCGGGCGATACCGATTTGGAACCCGCCATTTTTGCGGTGGCCGAAGGCATCGAACACAGCAAGGAACACATCGAACTCTTCTTCGGTTCTGAATTCGAAGCAGGCTACGGCTGGATTTTCCCGCGCGACGGCGTCGAGGTCAATATCGGTTTCGTGCTCGGCAAAGATGTCGAACACAAGGAACCCTTGCGTAAGAAACTTTTGGATTTTATCGCTCGCGATTATCCGCAGGCAAAGGTGAAGGCCGTATACGGCGGCATGATTGCTTGCGGCCAGTCCACAAAGCCTATGGCCAAGTGCGGACTCTTTAAAGCGGGCGATGCAGCTAGCTGCGTGAATCCGATTAGCCGTTCGGGCATTGTCGAATCGCTTTTGTGCGGTAAAATCGTAGCTGAATCGGTCAAGGAATGGCTCGAAGAATCCGGCGAAAAACGCAGTGCCATTGAAGCTGACGTTCTTGACCGCTGGATGGCTGCTCTCGGCAAAAAGCATTTGCAGGTGGCAAACGCCAAGATTGGTTTTAACAAGATTAGCGATGCCCAGTTTGACCGTGCTGCTAAAAACCTTTCTAAGCTTCCTCGCGAAAAGCAGACTCTGCTCCGTATTTTCTTGACGGTGCTGTGGTCTTGTCCGTCGCTGATTTGGAAGATGCGCTCTTTCTTGCATTGATGGTGATTTTATGAGTGATGTGATGAATTCTCGTTTGAACGAAGTGCGTGAAACGTTTGCAAACTTTGCAGACGAAGACGGCAAGTGGAAATACTTGCTCGACTTGGCCCGTGCCCACAAGGGTATGGATGCCTCGCTCAAAGACGAAAAGTTCATTATCCAGGGTTGTGCTTCGACCATGTATCTGGTGCCGAAGTTCGATGGCGAAAAGATTCATTTTGAAATGGATGTCGAAGGCGGAACTACGAACCCGCTCATTAGCCGCGGCCTCGGTGCGCTCGCACTCAAGGTGTATAATGATATGGCTCCGGCAGATATTCTTGCTGTCGACCCGAAGTTTTTCCAGGACATCGGACTCAATGTAGGCCTTTCGCCGACGCGCTCGAATGGTTTTGCGAGCCTTGTCAAACAGATTTATTTATATGCACGGGTCTACATGGCCCTTTCAAAAAAGTAGGTAGAACATGTTCAGTTTCTTGAATGGAAAGAGTCCTTTTGACGAGGCGGAAGAACGCCTGGAAGCAGGGGAAACCGTAAACGGAAAGCCGAAATTGCCTACTGGCCCGATTATGGGTTGGCAAGACGGTGTGTTCCTTTTGGTAATCATTGGCCTGATTGTGGGCGGTTATCAGTATTACCAGTACGTGAAGCGCAACTGTGCCGAAACGTTTGCCAAGTGTGACGCCCTCTACGTTGCCGCTGGCGAAGATGCTTCTAAGTTTGCCGAAGTGGAAACCTGCTACGAGGCCACTTGGGATTTGGCATTCGTGAGCGATACTCTCGAAGTGCTCCGTCAGAATCGTCTCGGTGAAATCGAAGATATGCGCAACGCTCAGAAGGATTTGCTTTCTAGCGCAAACGATGCTCTCGACAAGGGCGACACCGCCGCTGCCGCAAAGATTGTGACCGAATATAAGGGCGCCATGCTCCTTTATACCGGCGACAAGAGCGAATGGGATGAAATCGTGAAGATTGCCGAAGTCCAGGCTGCAAAGGAAGCCGCTAAGGCTGCCGCTGCTGCTGAACCGGCTGCTGATTCCGCCGCCAAGAAGTAATTCATCCTCTTTGTCACTCTGAACTTGTTTCAGAGTCGGCATATCACTTTTGAATAAAGAAGCCCGCAACGAAATTCGTTGCGGTTTTCTTTTAAAGATTCGTGACTTCGATTTCGCGCTCGGTTTCCGAGAGAATTTTTATTTCAATCTTGTGAGTCAGGCCGGGGTCGTTGTCTTCCAAGCGTTCCGGCCATTCAATCAGACTGATTCCCTTTTCCAGATAATCCGGGTCGAGGCCGACTTCGTTCAAGTCGGCGCCGCCGTCTAGGCGGTAAAGGTCGAAGTGGAAAATCGGCGGATTGTTCGGGTATTCGTGCAGAATGGTGTAGGTGGGGGAGCAAACGGACCCCGTGAAACCGAGACCTTTGCAGACCCCGCGACTGATAACCGTCTTGCCGGCGCCCAGGTTGCCATAAAGAGCCACCTTGTCGCCCGGCTTCAGGCTACGTCCGAATTCAACCGCCCAGTTGTATGTTTCTTCTTCGCTATTGAATTTCACTTCCAACTTCCTACTGTCTACTGCCTACTCGCCGAAGGCGCTACAGCTTATCCTTGAACTGCTCGTAGGTGAACTTGTGCAGCAAATGGAATTTGCCCTGTTCGTCGAATTTTCCGATGCTCGGGTGGCGCACGCCGTTGAAGAACGTGGTCTTGACCATTGTATAATGGATCATGTCTTCGAAGATAATCTTGTCGCCCACCTTGAGGGGCTCGTCAAAAGAAAAGTCTCCGAGCTGGTCGCCGGCGAGGCAAGAATTGCCTGCTAGTTTGTATGTAAATTTCTTTTCACCTGGCATGCCGGCGCCTGTTACGGTGGGGCGGTACGGCATTTCAAGGCAGTCTGGCATGTGTGCGCTAATTGATACGTTCAGTACGGCAATGTCCATTTCGTTATGGACAATGTCTCCGACCGAGGCGACCAGTTCGCCCGTCTGCCACCCGACGGCCTCTCCCGGTTCCATGATGACCGTGAGGTGCGGATAGCGCTGGTGGAAGTCGTTCAAAATGCGGACCAGGTCTTCGCGGTGGTAATCTTTGCGGGTAATGTGGTGTCCGCCGCCGAAATTCACCCATTTCATTTGCGGCAGGTACTTGCCGAAATGTTGCTCGAATGCCTTGAGTACGCCTTCCAGGGCGTCGGCGTCTTGTTCACAGAGGGCGTGAAAATGGAGTCCTTCAATGCCGTCCAACAGTTCCGGTTTGAACTCGGCTTCGGTGACTCCGAGCCTCGAAAACTTGCCGCACGGGTTGTACAGGTCGGTCTCGACTGTGGAAAATTGCGGGTTTACGCGAATTCCGGCGCTCACACCTGCGGCGAGGGTCTTGTCTTTAAAACGCTGCCACTGGCTAAAGCTGTTGAAGGTAATGTGGCCTGCGCAGGCGAGAATCTGGTCGATTTCATCGTCTTCGTAGACAGGGGCGAACACATGGACCTCTTTTCCCATTTCTTCTTTGGCCAGTCTCGCTTCGTTTAGACTGGAGGCGGTGGCGCCTGCCAAATATTCACGAATCAGCGGGAAGGACCGCCAGAAGCTGTATCCCTTCAAAGCGCAAATAATTTTTACATTCCCACGCTGCTGAATATCGTCCAAAATCGCCATATTTCGGCGGAGTCGGGCTTCATCTAGTACAAAACAGGGGGAGGGAACTTGGGAATAGTCGAGATTTTTACCGAACATGGCCCAAAGATAGCCATTTTTTGTATGTTTTCTTTACCTTTTTTCATACGCTTTAACTACATTTACGAGCGATGAGTGTATCTATGTATAAGCATATTGTTATTTCTTTATTGTCTTTGGCCTTCGTAGGAATGCCTTGGGCACAGACGGCTCCTGCCGCTCAACCTTCGGCAAAAGCCGCAACCGTTCAATCTTCTACCTCTCAGCCTCCGGCGAATTTGGCTAAGGTTGAATCCCAGGTGGTGGCAACCCCGCGTGGCGCTACGGCGACACTCGATGAAATGATTCAGGCAAAGCTTGATTCCATGAACCATGTAGCTACGGCGGTCGGTTCTCGCAACGCCGATAGCGCTGCTAAGGTTCAGGCAGACAGCGTGCGCAAGTTGGTCCAGCAGGGCAAGTACGTGCAACGCGCTCGCTACGACAAGAGCAACTTCGACCACTGGCGTATCGACACGGTGCTCCAGAAGCGCATGAAGGACCAGGTGGTGGGCGTCTGGCGCACTCCGATTATCGCACACGGCCATGCCTTCCGCGATGCTGAACTCCGCTTCGGCGCAAACGACACTCTCGTCGGTATCACTCGCACTTATTCCGATTCCGGTCGTTACCAGATGACTGGTGAATACACCTTCAAGGCACGCTACCGTTTCGACTCCGATCAGTCGCTTGTTAGCCGTGAAGTGTTTAGGGACCGTCAGGTGGTTCGTTGGGACTACATCACGTTCGATATCGTGAATGACTCTCTGCGTTACAACTTGAACAAACTGGAATTCCGTGACCTGAACGATAACTGGCTTAACGCTCTGCAGGGTTTCGACAACATTCCGCCTGAACTTTATATCCGCGATGCAAAGCAGTCTGCGGAACTGAAGCAGGCAGCTGCTGCACAGACTCAAAACAAGAAGAAAAAGTAAGGTCTTCTTGGGATGGGGAAGAAGGGCTTTGCGTTACTCGCAGTTTTAATAGTCGTTCTTGCTTATTTGGCTCTTTTTAATGGAGCGGTCGGGCTATCGTGGTCTGACCTTTCTTTTTACTCATCGCATCATGATTCTGTCGAATCTCGCATCTTTTGGGAGATTCGTGTGCCCCGACTAGTGGCGGCGGTACTGTCTGGAATTTCTTTGGCGGTCGCTGGTCTTTCACTACAGACTCTCTTTAGAAACCCGCTTGCAGGCCCGTTTGTGCTTGGTATTAGCAGCGGTGCAAGCCTCGGTGTTGCGCTTTCGCTTTTGGCCGGATTCAGCTTCGGACACTTCGGAGTGCTGTCGGGTGCGGCTGTCGGTGCGCTTGTCGTGACATCGATTGTGATGTTTGTGGCATCGCGTTTTGAGAATACGACAATACTCTTGATTGTGGGCCTTTTGATGGGCTACTTTATCGATGCCTTGGTGAGCCTTTTGATTATGGGCAGCGACTCGGAATCGCTGCGTGTGTATGTGTCTTGGGGCATGGGTAGCTTTTCGCGCCTGACCTTCGATGGCATTTGGATTTTTGCCTTGTGTACTTTAGTTGGCTTGGTCCTTGTGGCCTTGTCGGTGCGCTATTTGAATGCGGCTCGCATGGGCGATGACTTTGCAAAGAACTTGGGCGTGAATGTGCGTCGCGGTCGCGTGATGGTTTTGCTGGGAGCGTCGCTCTTGGCTGCTGCTTCGACTGCGTTTTGCGGCCCGGTGGCGTTTGTCGGAATTGCTGTTCCGCATTTGGCTTTTATGTTGTTCAAAACGAGCAACCATCGTGTGCTAATGCCTGCATCGGCTTTGTGCGGCGTGGTGCTTTGTTTAGCTGCATCGCAGTTCACGAAGATTCCGCTGAACGCGGTGTTGAGTTTGGTGGGCGTACCTGTGGTGCTCTGGGTCATTGTTCGTGGTGGGGGAATCCGCAAATGAGTGATCTGAACACGATGCTTTTGAATTGCGAAAATTTGGTGCTTGGTTACGGCCATGAAAAGACTGTGGTTGTGACGCCGGTGAATTTTGAATTGAATGCGGGTGACGTTGTGGCGTTGCTCGGTGAAAATGGTTCTGGCAAAAGCACTTTTCTTAAAACGCTTTGTGGCCTTTTGTCGCCTGTGTCTGGAAACGTCTTGTTGCTTGGCAAGTCGGAATGGACTGCTCGTGAACGCGCCCGCTTTATAACGCTTGTGCGTATGAGTGGCGTTACGTGTGATCGCATGACCGTGCGCGAATTTGTGGGCCTTGGCCGTACGCCTTACGCCGGAATTTTTGATGGGCGCAGCAAAGAGGATGAAAGCATTGTTGACGAAGCGATTGCTTTGCTGGACTTGGAAAATTTTGCAAGTCGCTGGCTTACGGAACTCAGCGATGGAGAACGTAGCCGCGTTTATTTGGCGCAGGCGGTGGCGCAGCAGGTCAAAGTCTTGTTGCTCGACGAACCGAATGCGTTCCTGGATATTCCCCGTAGCCGTAAGTTGTTTACGCTTTTGCAAAAGCTGGCAAAAGAACGTGGTATGGGAATTCTGGTGTCAACGCATTCTGTAGAATACGCTGAAAAGTATTGCGACCGAATCATGGTTATTGAGAAAGGCCGTGTGCGTACAGAATCGGCGAAAGATGCCCGCGCAAAGGGCCTGCTGGATTGGACTGAAGGCTAACGGTCTACTTTCGACTTCCTACTTCTTTGATATTCACGCCTAAATGATTCAGGCGGTTGTAGAGAGCGGTGCGGAAAAGTCCGAGCTTTTGGGCGGCTTCGCGCACAGAACCGTTGCATTCACGGATTGTCTTGATGAGGAACTCGCGTTCCTGTTCCAGTTGCATTTGCCTAAAGCTTTCGTAGGCGGGAACGGCTTTGCTTGCTGCCTTTGGAGCGGCGCTTTCGTTGATGGGCGTGGATGCTCGAAGCGTATCGATATGCAAGTCTTCGGGCTGCAAAACGCCTGCGCTGGTAAAGCAAAGCGCGCGCTGAATTACATTTTCGAGTTCGCGAATGTTGCCCGGCCAGTCGTATTCCTGCAACTTGTGGAGCGCTTCGCTTGAAAGCGTGTAATGCTCGCCGGTTCCTTGGTAAGTGTGTATAAAGTAGTTCGCCAAGTCTTCGATGTCTTCTTTGCGTTCGCGGAGCGGCGAAATCTGCATGGGAATCACGTTCAGACGGTAATAGAGGTCTTCGCGGAATCGTTTTTCGGCGATTTCTTGTTGCAATTCGCGGTTGGTGGCTGCGATAATGCGAACGTTGACATGCTTGGTCATGTTAGAGCCGAGCGGGCGGATTTCCTTGTTCTGCAGCACGCGCAAGAGTTTGACTTGGGCGTGCAAGGGCATATCGCCAATTTCGTCGAGAAAGATGGCGCCGCCGTCGGCTGCCTCAAAAAGACCTATACGTTCGTTTTGAGCACCCGTGAATGCTCCACGGGTGTGTCCGAAAAGTTCGCTTTCGAACAGGTTTTCGGGAATGGCACTGCAGTTGACGGTCACGAACTTTTCGTACATGCAGCCGACGGCGCGAGCGATAAGTTCCTTACCTACGCCGGTTTCGCCTTGAATGAGCACCGGGCCTGTATGCACGATGGCGCGCTGGACCGTTTTGCGGAGCTGCTGCATGGCCGGGCTTTTTCCGACCAAGTGACTCATGCGTTCGTTAAAGATTTGGCGGGCGGTATGAATTTCTTTGAGCTTTACGACTTGCGACATCAAGTGGAGCTTTAAGGATTCCACCGAAAGAATGCTGTCGTAATGCTTGTTCGAAATTTCGCTGTACCGTTCGGGCGTTTCCGCGTAAACCAGAATCAATGTGTCTGGCGAATGATCGCGGAATGCCTTGAGCGTTTGTAGATTGTATTCCGGAAAGGAATCCAAATCCCAAATGACCAGCGGTACTTGCGGAATGGCACCTGCCGCTGGTGCTTCGCGGTAAATATCCATCTGGTAATCTACCGACGAAAGAACGTCCTGTATAAACGAGGACGTTGCATTATCTTTCGCGAATAGATTGATGGTTGCCATTAAGCTCTACCAACTAAGTTCTACCGACTGCGGCGAAGCCGCTATTTTCCCAGTTCCTTGCTGCGGTCGGTGCCGGCCACAACAGCCTTGATCAGCGTACTACGGAAGGCGCCTTCTTCAAGAGCGTTGATGCCTGCAATAGTTGTACCTGCGGGGGAACAGACCATCGCGCAGAGGTCAGAGGGGCTCTTGCCAGACTGCTTCACGAGTTCGACGCTGCCTTCGATGGTGCCGAGAGCGAGCTTGAGGGCTACATCGCGGGTAAGGCCTGCTTTCACGCCGCCGCGGGTAAGACCTTCAATGAATTCGAACACGTAAGCGGGGGCGCTGCCAGAAAGACCGGTCACGGCATCCATAAGCGATTCTGCGACTCGGCAGGTCACGCCAATGTTGCCAAAAATCTTTTCTGCGATGGCGAGCGTTTCTTCGGTAACGCCGTCAGTAGCGAGGCCCACGGAACCCTTGCCAACAGTCAGCGGTAAGTTAGGCATCACGCGGAGAATCTGGTTCTTTTCGCCAAGGACTTCGATGAGGGCCTTGCGGGTAACGCCGGCCATAATGCTCACGAAAGTCTTGGTAGCCTTTTCGGCTGCAGCGGCTGCCTTCCATTCGGCGGCCACCAGCTTGAAAATCTGCGGCTTCACGCAAAGGAAAGTCACGTCGGCCTTATTGATGCCTTCGGCAAAGCTTGCAACGCGCACGCAGCCGAGAGCGGTGACTTCGGCGGCGGCCTTATCGGACGGGTCGAAGAAGAAAATGGTAGAAGGATTGGTGCCGGCCTTCAAAAGTCCACGGAGGATTGCTCCACCCATGTTGCCGGTGCCTGCGAAAAAGATTTTTTCTGACATAGAATGTTCCTTTTGTTAACGGAGGCTGTCCTTGGCCTTCTTTAAAAATTCGAGTAATTCGGCATTGGTCTTATTCTGCTTCATCATCTTGATGAGCTTGTCCATAATGCCGTTTTCAGTATCATTCTGGGCGCCCTGACGGAATTTCCAGATAATGTCCTGTTCGTAAAGGGTGAGCAAACGGTCTTCTTTACGGGTGCCGGACTTGAAGATATCAATGGCGGGCCAGGTGCGCTTTTCTGCCAGACGGCGGTCAAGCACCAGTTCCATGTTACCCGTACCCTTGAATTCTTCGAAGATCACTTCGTCCATGCGGCTACCGGTTTCAATCAAGGCGGTGCCGATAATGGTGAGAGAGCCGTTCTTCTGGATGATTTCGCGAACGGGTTCGCCTGTAATAGTGTGAACGACCTGTCCGTTGGAATCCTTCTGGAAGTCGCCGAGCTTGTCGGCAATCTTACGGGCTGCACCGAAGAACTTCTTCGGGAACTGCATGGCGTTGGCGTCCACACCGCCCGAAAGAATCTTGCCGGAGTGCGGAATTACCACGTTGTTTGCGCGGGCAAAACGGGTAATGGAGTCGAGCAACACCACGACATCCTTCTGCTGTTCCACAAGGCGTTTGGCCTTTTCGAGTACCATGGTGGCCACGCGGGCGTGGTGATCAGGCGGTTCATCGAAGGTAGAGGCAACCACTTCGGCGCGCAGGTTCGGATTGGCTTCGACCAATTTGCCGATAATTTCACGCATTTCGGTCACTTCTTCAGGACGTTCGTCGATCAGAAGCACCATGATGATAATTTCGGGGTGATTCTTGGCAATCGCGCGGGTCATGTTCTGCAAGAGAATTGTCTTACCGGTGCGCGGGGGAGCAAGAATAATACTACGCTGACCCTTACCAATGGGGGAGAACAAATCCATCACGCGGGTGCTAAGTTCTTCGGGATCCCATTCGAGCTGAATCTTTTCGTTCGGGTGAATCGGGGTCAGGTATTCAAAGGCGACGCGGCGCTTGATTTTTTCGGGGTCTTCAAAGTTGACCTTGTCCACACGGCGCAGCGCATAGTACTTGTCGTTCTGATCGCGCGGCGGGCGAGCAATGCCTGCAACGGTATCGCCAACCTTAAGGCCGAGTTTGCGAATCAAATTCTGGCTAACGTAAACGTCGTCCGGGCCCTGCTGGTAGTTGAATTCGGTATTGCGCAGGAATCCGTGACCTTGCGGCGTGACTTCCAGAAGGCCTTCGGCGTAAACAATGTTGTTTTCATTTTCAAGACTTTGTAGCAAAAGTCCCAAGGACTGCTTGCGGTAACGCCTAAAATCAAGGTTTTCCTTTTGGGCGGCGAGCTCCTGCAAGTCGCTCATGGTCATCTTGCGGTACTTGCTCCAGCATTCGCGGGCCTTGTTCCAGGCTTCAGAATCTGGTTCCGGCAGCGGAGTAGAGTCTTCTTCTTCGGGCTGGAATCTCTGGTTCTGACGGTTGTTCTTGTCAAAACGGCGGTTGTTCTTGTTGAACTTGTCGAAGCGGCGATTCTGCTGGTTCTGGAAACGCTGTTGACCATCGTTCTGATTGTCACCTTGTGCTTCGCCTTGGGCGTCGTTCGTGCCTTCGCCTTGGTTTGCGTCTTGTGCGGGGGCCTGTGCTGCATCGCCTTGCGGTTCAGTCGGAGCGTTCACTTGAACTTCGGCGGGTCTTTCTGCCGGAGCGGCTTCTACATTTTCGACTATCGGGGCGCTTTGTACAGGTGCTTCTTGAATGCTTGCCGGAGCTTCGACGAAAGGCTTTTCTTCTTTGACTACGGCCTTTTCTTCGGTCGTTTCTTCTTTCGCTTTCTTAGGCCTGCCGCGGCGCTTGGGGGAGGCTTCTTTTTCTTCAATATTCGGAATTTCCGGGTTCAATTCAGGCGGGATTTCTGCACCTGTTGGTTCTTGATCAGCCAAATAGGCGCTCTTAGAATTCTTTTTAGTTGGAGCCACGATGGTGTCCTATTGAATTAATAAATGAAAATGATTGTTAGTTAATTACGTTAATGTAGTTGGATAATGCCCAGGTCGAATCTTTTGACCAATAATATGTCACGGGCCTCGATAAAATAACTAAAAAAAATGATTTTGTCACGGAAAAACGCCCTTTTTCAAGAAAAAATTTTTGGACAGCCCGAGTAGATGGTTGAAACCGCCTGTGGCAGTTTGGTTTTTGGTTTTTGCTTTAAAAATGACATTTTTGAATATCTATATTTTATTTCGTGGATTCTTTAGAAAGAGTTTTTGTTGCCTTGGGCTCAAACCTCCCCGATCGTTCAAAACATTTGAACGAGGGTCGCGAGATGCTCCGCAAAATTGCTGCGGGCGGGTGGCTAGAAAGTCCCATTTACGAAACTCCACCGGTAGGACCGGCGGGCCAGGGTCCCTATTTCAATCAAGTCGTGAGTTTCTGGTATTCGGGAACGTCTACGCGCCTGTTGCATTACTTGAAGGGCGCTGAGTTTGTGCTGGGTCGCAAGCCCCGCGGACATTGGAATTCTCGCGAAATCGACTTGGATTTGTTGTACTTTGGTAAAGAAGTCCATCAAGGAAGACCGAATCTTCCGCACCCTCAGATTGTAAACCGCCAGTTCGTGCTGGTGCCCTTGAACGATATTGCTCCAGAATGGGAAGATCCCCAGCTAGGAATAAAGGTAAAGGAAATTCTTTCTAACCTTTTGCAAAAAGAAGAAAAAATCCCGTTCCGCGTCATTACCTCGGAGGAACCCTAATATGCTGACAGAAAAAGGCGTTCATTTTTTGGCCATCGAAGGGGCTATCGGTGTAGGGAAGACTTCTCTTGCAGAAATTATCGCAAATCGCTGGAAGGCGACCCTGATCGAAGAAAACTTCAGGGAAAACCCGTTCCTCGAAAAGTTCTACCAGAACAAAGAGGCGTACGCATTCCAGACGCAGCTGTTCTTCTTGCTTGACCGTTTAAAGCAGTTGCAGGAATCTGCCATACAGAGCGATTTGTTCCGTGATCTTTTAATTAGCGATTATACATACGATAAAGACCAAATCTTTGCTGCCCAGAACCTGACTGAAAGCGAATACGCCATGTACGATCAGGTGGCCAAGGCCTTGAACCACGATATTCCGAGGCCCGATTTGGTCGTATACTTGCAAGCATCGGTTCCGACTCTTTTGAAGCGCATTCATGGCCGTGGTCGCGCCATGGAAAAAACCATTGAAGGTTCTTACCTGAATGGTCTTTTGGAACGTTTCGACAATTATTTCTGGAACTATCCGTACGCTCCGGTGCTTATCATCAATACCGACAATATCGATTTTGTCCACAACGAAAGTCATCTGCAGTTGGTGCTCGACGCCATTGCCGCATGCCCCAAGCAGACGACATATTTTGTACCAGAAGGTAAATAATGCAAATCGTAACTACTGTTGATTCTCTTCGTCAAATCATCAAACCCCTTGCAAAGCAAGGCAAATCCATCGGGCTTGTTCCCACCATGGGAGCCCTGCATGCCGGACATGGTGCATTGATTAAGGAATCTGTCAAGGAATGCGATGTGACGGTTGTCAGCGTGTTCCTGAATCCGATCCAGTTTGGTAAAAACGAGGATTTGGATAAGTACCCCAAGCGCTTGGAAGCAGATGCTAAGCTTGCCGAATCATTGGGTGCCGATTACGTATTTGCTCCGAGTGTTGCTGAAATGTACCCTGATGGTGACCCGCTGACGCTTGTGCGCGATGAAACTCTTGAAAGCCTGTATTGTGGTGCTTATCGCCCCGGTCATTTCCGCGGTGTGCTCACGGTTGTTTCTAAGCTGTTCTTGATTTCGGGCTGTAATCACGCTTACTTTGGCGAAAAGGATTATCAGCAGGTGTTCTTGATTGAACGCATGGTGAAGGATTTGAATTTCGACATCCAGATTCACCGCGTGAAGATTGTTCGCGAAGAATCGGGTCTTGCCCTTTCGAGCCGTAACGAATACTTGACCGACGAAGAACGCGCAAATGCCTTGTCGATTAGCGCAGGCCTGAAGCAGGCTAAGGAAGCCTACGAAAAGGGCGAACGTGCTGTGAGCAAGATTCGCGATATCGTGCTGAAGTCCATTCTGGGCGCACATGGTATTGTGCAGTTTGTCGAACTCGTAAACCAGAAGAACCTCCAGAAGTTCGCAGGAATCCTGGGAGCCGAAGACAAGGTTGTGATTCTGGTGGCCGCCTTCTTCGGAAAGACTCGCTTGATCGACAACATCGAATTAAACTAGCCGCTATTTCTCAGTAGCGGTGAATACGCCGTCCCATACCTCGCCTTCTGCAACAGGCGGGGTTATTTTGTATGCTTCGCAGCGCTTGATGTACACATGCGACGGTGTGGTCTTGCTGCCCGGATCGCGGTCGGGGTGATGCGGCTCGATTTCAAGGCATTGCTGGAACAGTTCGATTGCTTCGTCCCATTGCATGTTCAGGTAGCAGGCTCGAGCTTTTTCCCAAATGCCTACGAGTTCCTTAAGTGTGGCTTCGTTTTCGCAACCGCTCTTTTCTAGCAGTTCGAAGGTCTTTACAGGTTGGCTCTTACCAATCACGCGGATTGTATCGAGCGAACGGTAAATGAAGTAGCCTTCTTCCAGATTCTTTTGCGTGTCTTCGCTAATCTGAATGTAGGCGCCGTACTGCTTGGCAGCACTTTCAAGACGTGCGGCAAGGTTCACGGCGTCGCCCATCATGGTGTAGTTCTTACGCATGGTAGAACCCATGTTTCCTGTCACGATGTCGCCGGAGTTAATGCCAATGCGCATGTGCATGTTGTGCACGACTGTGGGCCACTTGTTGCCTTCGTGACTCCATTTGCGGCGCAGTCTCATAAGCCTTCTCTGCATGTCGACAGCCGTTTCGCAAGCGTTCTGCGCGTGGTTTTCCAGAGGCATCGGTGCTCCGAAGAATGCGATAATGGCGTCGCCTTCGTATTTGTCGAGCGTGCCCTTGTTGCTTAGCAAGGTGTCGGTCATGGCTGTTAGATATTCGTTTAACAGTTCAACCAACTTACTCGGGTCACCAATTTTTTCGGAGAATGTCGAGAAGCTTGCGATGTCGGTGAAGTAGGCGGTAATGTTTGATTTTTCGCCACCGAGGGTCGGCATGATTTCGTTGTTCACCATGGCGTCGATCAATTCAGGCGATATGTATTGTTTGAAGGCGTTGTTGATAAAGCTTTTTTCTTTGTTTTCGAAGTAGAATTGCACCACCAAGGCTGTAATATTGGTCAGCAACATGGCGAGCAGTTGCTTTGAAACGCCAATGTAGATGCCGCTCTGGAAGTACTTGAAGGCGATATGCGTGTATACGCACATCAAGAATAGTGAGAGGGCGACAGAAATGTAGCTTTTGAAGTAAAGGCCGATGAATAGGCAAAGTAGCGCGAGAAGAATAACGATAATCTGTTGCTTCTTTTCGCTCAGGGTGACGAGGTAATCGTCAGCAAGAATGTTCTTGATAATGGTGGCGTGAATCAACACGGCGGGGTAGTTTTCTTCGTGCGGGCCTGGCACAAAGTCGAACAGAGCCGCCGCGGCAGAACCGAGAATGAAAATCTTGCCTTGGTAGAACAGATTGTCGACGCGTCCCTTGTAAACGTCGTAGTAAGACAAATGCTGGAATCGTCTGTTGCTGATTTCGTTGTAGCGGCCTTTATACTTGACTTGGTAGCGACCGTGTATATCAATAGGAATTCGTTTGACTTTTCCGAATCGGAGTTCTTCGCCGGGCTTTAGATTGTTGATGGCTTCGTCGCTGGCGGCCTGGATATCTCGAATCACGTCGTTCGAAAGAATCGCCTGGTTCGATCTCCATTTTTTGGTAGCCTTGTTGTAGTTGATTTGCATGTCGAGGGACAAAATGATTTCTTTGCCTGCGGGCATGCGCTGGAGGGTGTCTTTGTAGAAAATTAATGTCTTGATGACGCTTTCGGTAAAGTCGATGGTTTCGTCATCGTCTTCCTCTTCTTCGTCGTCAGAGGGCTTTCTTACAATTTGGTAGAATTCGCCGTCATCTTCGTCTTTTCGAATGAAGTGTTGTTTGTCGAGGCTTACGGTTTCTTTGTCTTCGAGAGCGGCGAGCTTGTCTAGGGTGACGCTCATCAGCGTCTTGGAATCTTCTTCGTCTAGGGCGCTGCTTGTGCCGCCGTTGGAAAGTTCCAGGAGGATTTTGCCGGCTTCGTTTTTGCGGGCAAAGACCTTGTGCGAAACTTCAATATTGTCTTCGCTTGCCTTGGACTGGATTTTCTTTTCGGCCAAGGTTTCGCGAAGTTGCTGGAACATGTAATAGCTGAAATTCGGGTAGGTCGTGTGGTAAGTACCGTTAGAATCGCGGTAAATGCCGAAAGGTTTGCCCACATCGATGTATTGCCCCATTTTAATAATGACATCTTTAGGATCCCTATGGAACAGGTGCAAGATAGTCATGAGCGACATGGTAGAATACACGTAGTTTCTGCCATCGCCATTGATAACCGCTTCGTATCGCTTTTTGTCGGCTGCAATGGTTGTGTCGAGGAGGGGAATAATGTCAAGTGTTGGATTGGGATAGCGGTAAAGCATTGAAACTTTACGGACAACGCCATCGTTATCGGGGTAGGCGTTTACGGAACCGAATTTGGCTCCTGCTTGGGCAAGTTCGGGGAAAATATTATCGAGCAAGTCCTTGGCTTCGATTTCGTCGATTTGGTCTACTTGAGTGGTGTCGAATACAGATGTATAGCCAATGGCATCTGCGCGTTCTTGCGTGCTCAGGGGAATCCATTGCGAGGCGTGCTTGTAGGATTTGCGGTCATCAAACATGTAGCAGACGATGGTGTTTCCGCTTTCCTTGACGGAGCTGACAAGCATGGAATCGAAATTGTAGCTAGCGAGTAGAGAGGGGTACAGCGAGTCGACTTCGGCGTCGGGGGTAATGTTCTTGAGAACGTTTACGACTTGGTTTGTTTTTTGCTTGCCGAAATCAGCGCTCTTGAACAAGATATCGAAACTGATTGCCGATGCGCCGCCTTCGCTCAAGTTCTTGATGACTTTAGCGTGAATGGATCGGTCCCATTCGTTGTAGTTGCCCAATTTGGTAAGAGAAGCTTCGTCAATGTCAACAATGTAAATGTTCGGATCTAGGCTGTCGCTAATGGAAACTCTTCTGTGAGTGGAACTTTCTTCTTCTTCGTCTGCTTTGTCGGAATGAGTTGCGGCTTTAAAAAATAAATCGTAAAAAATGTTTTCCAAAGATTCGGCACCATTGCGGGTAGAGCCTTGAATATCGTTTTGCGTACTACCCAAAATAAGGATAATCAAAACAATAACGGCTGATATGGAGAAGCCGGATAAAACTTTCTTAATCTTTTTAGAAAACTTTATTTGCATAATAGAAAGATAATATAATACTATATTTAGGGGGTACTTGCGGAGGCATTTTGGCTACTCAAAAGAAATCATCTTCGAAAAAAGCGGGAAAAACTTCAAAGTCTTCGAAAAAAGACGAATTTTCTCCGTCTGAACAGGGTTTCGGATCGATTCTTGGTGGATGGACGCTGGTAGGATTCGGCCTTATATTGATGCTTGGTTGCATTTGTTCTGCCTACAGCGGGGTAAAAGAAAACTTTTTAGGCCCCTACTTGGGCAAAATGTTCCCCGATGCGCTCGCGTTTGTTTTCGGCCGCGTGCCGTCTTTGATTGTGTCGTCGGCGCTTGTGCTGTGGGGCGCTGCCCTTGTGTCTGTTTCTAGGCGTGCGCGTTTTGTTCGTTACGCTGTCGGACTTTCGCTGCTGTCTGTTGTATTTTCGTTCTTGTTCTCGCTTCGCAATTATGGCGAGGTGAAGGTTTCTAAAGAAGCCTTGATTCAGGCTGGCGGTACTTTTGGACAGTTCTTTAACCAGTTTGTGGCGGTGCCGGTTTTTGGAAAATCCTTGTTGATGCCGCTTGCGATATCGTTGGTTGTGATTGCCATGATTCTGGTGATTGCATTTGGGCTGCGTCCGAGACATTTCAAGTTTGTGGTTCAGACGACCAATTGGTTTAAGTCTGTATTTAAGAAAAGGGAACCTGTTGAAGGCGAAGTTTATGAACCTGTAGATACGCGCCGCATGCCCCAAGTGCAGACCAATATGGATTTGGGCGGGCTTCCGCGTGGTGTTTACATGGATGACAACACGGTGAATATCAGGCCCGATGGATTCAAGATTCGTCGCAAGAACAAGGTGACTCCGTTTAATGGCCGTAGCAACTGGATGGACGATGAATTCAGCCTGAACGGAACCACAGATGAAGTGCCGAACCTTCCGGATGAAGTCTTGCAGACGATGACGCCGCGCCGCGCCAAAGAGGTGGCGGAAACTCTTCCGGATTCTACGAATAATGGGGTGGGCGGATACAATCTGGACGAAGATCCCGAAATCCGCAGGCTCGAAGATTACTTGCGCCAGAATGGCGGCAAGATGAACGCTCTTGAAATTGTGGAAGTCAAGGACAAGATTGCGGCCCTCAAGCGTGCCCGCGACTTGATTGCATGGGAAAAAGATCACCGTGGCCGTATGCAGGTGAAGGGTGATGTGCGCCGCGAATGTGCTCCGGTAACGGGTTCTATGGCAACGCGTACGGTAGCCGCTCCGATGCCGACAGGAACAATGCCTGCTGCAAAGGGTGCTACGCAAAGAAGCATGACGCAGGTTCCTGCAGACGAACGCACGGTGATGGCAGGCAAGCCAACGCAAGCCTCGTTTAACGCCGAAGACTTGCTCGGTGGCGATGGTGCTGCTGACGATGAAACGTTTGTACCCGAAGTTTATGGCGCCGACGATGTGGGCGAAGTTCCTGAAATGCCGGACGAGACATTGGGCGCGTCGATTGGGAATGTGCCGAGCAGTACATCGACAGCGGGCATGAAGGCTGCCCCGATTCCGCAGCGTGACCCGACGACGGTTTACGACGAATACAAGGTGCCTGCGATTAGCGACATTCTGGAAGAACATGAGCCGCAGACGGCCGATTACAGCGAAGAAGAATTGAACGCCATCGGCAAGATGCTCGAAGAAAAGCTTGAAAACTTCAAGGTGAAGGGCCGCGTGATCGGTTGCGAAACAGGCCCCATGATAACCCGCTTTGAAGTGGAACCGGGCCCGGGCATGAAGGTGAGCCGATTCTCTGCTTTGCAAGAAGACTTGGCGCTTCCCCTCCGCGTTTCATCGGTGCGTATTTTGGCTCCGATTCCGGGCAAGGCTGCCGTCGGTATCGAAATTCCGAACCGCAAATTCCAAACGGTGTATAGCCTCGATGTGTTCCAGAGCGAAAAGTTCAAGCCGTCGCCCGAAAAGATTCTGGTGGCTCTCGGTAAGGATATTACCGGCGAAGCATTCACGATGGACTTGGCCAAGGCTCCGCACTTGCTGATTGCCGGTCAGACGGGGTCTGGTAAGTCCGTGTGCATTAACGCGCTCATGGCGTCGATGCTTTTCAGTAAGACGCCTGACGAACTCCGCATGATTTTGGTGGACCCGAAAGCGGTCGAACTCAAGATGTACGAAAACATCCCGCACCTGCTCGCTCCGGTGATTACCAAGCCCGAAATTGCGATTCAGGCTTTGCAGTGGCTGTGCTATGAAATGGACCGCCGTACTGAAGTTCTGGCGGCGGCGAAGGTGCGTAATATTGGTGGCTTTAACGCCAAGTTTGAAGCGGGCGAGTTGCCCGACGAAGTGCCCGAAGAAGACCGCAGCCACCGTATGGCGTTCATCGTGGTGATTATCGATGAAATGGCTGACCTGATGATGGTTGCCGGAAAGGAAATTGAAAAGAACGTGGCCCGCCTAGCTGCAAAGGCTCGTGCCGTGGGCATTCACCTGGTGCTTGCAACGCAGCGCCCCTCTGTGAAGGTGATTACCGGTATCATCAAGGCGAACCTGCCGACTCGTATTAGCTTTAAGGTGGCCTCGCAGATTGACGCCCGCACGGTCATGGACCATGCCGGCGCCGAAAAGCTCCTGGGCCGAGGCGATATGCTCTACAAGGCCGTGAACGACCCCGAACCGGTGCGCGTCCATGGCGCATTCCTCAGCGATGAAGAAGCCGAAAAGCTTGCCGATGCCTGCTCCGACCAGAACGTGTTCTACCCGCAGGTGGAATCGTTCGACGTCAGCGACGGCGAAGGCGACGAAGACGGCGAAGGCGGAGCCAAGGACTTGGGCAAGCTCGACAAGCTACTTTACGATGTGGCCGTGTGGGCTGTCGAATGCCGCGGGCTTTCGACCTCGGCGGTGCAGCGCCACTTTAGCGTGGGTTTCAGCCGAGCCGGTAAAATTGTGGACCAACTTTACAGCCTCGGCGTGTGTGGCCCTGCCAAGGGCAACTCCAAACCCCGCGCCATGCTGCTCGGAATCGAAGAAATCCAGAATATGGAAAGATCAGGAAAATTTGGGTAAGTTTGCGGCTTTGCCTACTTGAGAGAAATTGACAACATGGTAATGTCGTCAAATTGTTCGGCATCTCCCACAAAGGATTGCAGGTCTTCCTTAATTTGTGTTAAGAATGCTTTGCCGCCACGGACATCGGCCGAATTGAGTTTTTTCAGCAGTCTCTCTTCGCCATAAAGTTCCCCTGAGCCGTTGTGCGCTTCGGTTAATCCGTCGGTATAGATTAAAAGGTTGTCGCCATCCTGTAATTGAATCTCGGATTCCTTGTACTGTGTATCGTCCATGCCTGCAAGGAATAACCCATGCTTGTTCTTCAAAAATTCAAAATTTTCGCCCTTTCTTGCAAAACAGGGGGCGTTGTGGCCAGCATTTGTGAATTTCATGATGCGAGTCTTGGTGTCTAGAATGCCAATCCATGCTGTGGCAAACATTTCTTCGGGGTTGCTTTCACACAGGATTCGGTTGACATCGGTAAAGATCTGAGCCGTGGACAGTTTCATCGAAGCGTGGTCTTTGATCATCGTCTTTACGGTCATCGAGAAGAGGGCCGCGGGAACACCTTTGCCCGAAATATCGGCGATGACAAATGCAATATGCGTGCCATCGATTTCAAAGAAATCGTAAAAATCTCCGCCGACCTCCTTGGCAGTATCCATGGTCGCGTAGATGTTTACGTCGGGGTGGTTGACAAGAGCGCCCTCTGCGGAAGGAAGAGAACCTGTTTGAATGTTTGCGGCGAGGTTCAGGTCGGTTTCGACGGCCACTATTTTCTCACGATTTTTTACGAACCTATTCGTGTTCACGTTTGTTGTAAAGAAGGTGAGTGCGATGGCGGTTGAAAGGCTGGTTTCTAGATAATTTTCATCAAGATCCAAGACGAATAGCTGAATAAATTCAATTCCTGCAATCAATAAGGAGGTTATCAAAATACATTGACCATAGAATTTCTTTTCTGCATTTGATTTTCGGCGTCGGATTAAGTAATAGAAGGACTGCAACAATGGTGAACCTGCGTACATGAACGCAATCGGTACCAAACAATAATCAAAGATGATGCCATATTGAATTTCCCCATGTTCGTTGATGGAGTATACTAGACCGGTCCAAGGTGTCGTTAGACATAAAATAACGGTAAGGACGGTGGGTGCGATAAATAGCGCGTGGTGCAATTTTTTTGAACTCATCTTGATTTCAAATTGATTCAACGAA
Organism: Fibrobacter sp. UWB10; assembly: GCF_900182935.1. Classification (NCBI taxonomy): domain Bacteria; kingdom Pseudomonadati; phylum Fibrobacterota; class Fibrobacteria; order Fibrobacterales; family Fibrobacteraceae; genus Fibrobacter; species Fibrobacter sp. UWB10. Next base: position 170,829 of record NZ_FXUE01000002.1, read on the forward strand.
AATCGCGTAAACATCGATGAACCGAGCATCATTGCAATTGCAAAAATATAGGCGCAGGCGTAGTTAAGGATCTTGTATGTAAGATTCCCGTCTACAAAATGCCATATTCCGTCAAAGGCGGATAAGACCGTTGCCGATACAAGCATGATGGAAAGTTTGTCCTTGAAACTCATCTTGTACAGCACGATGTTGTTGTATAACATGAATGCGGTTAGCAAGGTCGTGAAAACGGATATTTCTACAAACAGGGTATCTGCAATTTCTTCATAGGTCATATTTATGTCTCGAATTTTACCTTGAATGTGTTACGGTTGTAACTCATGGTCGTGAGGTACATCTTGTTATTTTTCATTTTTTCCATGTAACCTGAAACCATGAACTCGGTAATGGAACCTGCGATTACATCGTCGCTTGATAAGTCGAATAAAACTCCATCGTCCTTGGTGATAATCTGGATTCCATCTTCGCGAATAAAGACGGAACATTCCGCATAGGTAGTCGCATTCCCATTTTTTTCGTAAACAAGCATAAAAAGTTCTTCAATGAGCAATTTGACTTTGGCTATGATTTTTTTGTTGATGTCATTTTCCTGAAGGTATCGCTCTATCTGCTTTTGAACGTCAATAATCGATTCCGGTTCCAGCTTAAGTTCGTAAAAGCGGTAGTTCAGTCGTTTTTCTTTATCGGCAAGTAGCAGAGGGTAGTTTTCTTTGCCGTATTTGGTGCGGATAAATAGTGTCGAGACGATGTAGGCGAAAATAGTCGAAAGGGCTATCCCGACAAAGAAACCGTAAATTCCAAATTTTTCGCCGAGAATGAATAGGAGGGGGGCGGCGACAATCACGTCGCGTAATCCGCAGAGAAGTGCTCCAAGAAAAATCTTGTCGATGAGCAGATAATACGAAGAGAGTAAGTAGAGAAGACTGGTTCCGGTGAGCCCTAGTGCAATAATGCGGGCCCCGTTGATGGCCTCCTCCGCGATTTTTGGATTCTCGATGCCATAAATTTTTACGATGAGTGGAGCCGCTGCCGCTATGATGGCGGTCATTAAAACCCCTTCGACAATAGCCGCTTTCTGCGCAAGCTTGTAGCAATTTTTAATGCCGCGGTAGGATTCTTCGCCTAGATAGATGTTGATGAGGGGTGTAATGGCCTCTCCGATGCCGTCAAAAATAATCTGAAACTCTTTTGCAAAGAAAATAACGGAGGCAATAATCAGCATTTCAGAACCGAATGCGAATGTGATGTATTTTTCGACAATCACGGCAAAGCAGGCGAAAAATAGATAGGTGCTCGCATCGATCGTACTGTATTTCGCTATGTGAAAAATTTTTGCAATTGAAAAGTGGAATCCGATTTTTAGCGAGTTTCCTTTCTTGAATAAGTGGAGGCTTGTCACTAAAAGCGCAAGTGCTGTACCGATAAACGAACCCAGGGCGATACCTTCGATGCCCATGGATTTTGCCAAGATGATGGAGAGGGCGATGTTGACAACTAGCTGTACGATGCCTGCGATTGTGCTAATCGTGTCGTCTCCATCTGAAAATACGGCTTCGCACATCAGTAGGAATAAAGGCAAAATGAGAATGGTTAGCTTGTACCAAAAGAAATACTGCTTGGCCTGTTCAAAAACAGCGGGGGTCGCTTCAAAAAAATGGAGATAGGTGTCGCCCAACAGCGTAAAGGCAAAGAACAAGAGTACGCCTATGCTAACAGCAGCGGTCAATCCGACCCTGAAATACTGGGTTGCTTTCGCTTGATCGAATTCTCCCATGGCGCGGTTGTACAAGATAGGAACGCCAATCGAAAGGATTCCTCCAAAAAAAGCGGCTAGGGAATATGCGGGGGTTACAAGGCTGATGCCGGCGACGCTCGTTTCTCCTAAGACAAGGCCTGCAATCACGGAATCCGACAGCAACAGGATTGGAACGACAATCATGTAGACTGTTCCCGAAACCAGTAGCGAAAGAAATTTTTTAGACAGAAATGTCTTGCTCATTCATTTAAATATAATAATAGGTTAAAAAATGGTAATTTGATTAGGTACTCATCAAAAGGTTCAAATTCTTTTTTAACAGTTCCGCATACTGTAACGCCTGTTTTGGAGTGTATAGATTTTCCGCATACTCGATAAACAGGGATAGTCCCGAAGGGCTTTCGCGGACCTCTATTTCGAAAGGCATTGCCGCATTGCGGTTCAAACCCACTTCTTCGATTTGAACTTCCGGCGGAATCAGGTTCAGCATGGTGTTTTCATGGACTTGTTTTTGATAGATGATTTCCAAGGTGTAAGTGTCCAGTTCGTCATTGTAGAAAATATCACCTAGGCATTCCGAATAGAAAATGTCCTTTAGGATTTGTTCTGAAATCTCGGAAAGAATTTTTGAGGGAGAATCCGTAATTTCAAGATCAATAAAGATGGGTAGATTTTCTTCGAAACTGCCGATTGTTTCTAGGTATTTGCCTTCTTTCCGGTTGTCATAAGTCCAGGTGTAGCAGATTTTCTTTTTTCCTGTCATCTCGGAAAGGGCAAGTATTGCCGCCGCGATAGAAAGTTCATTCCTGGATGTAGAACGTCTTTTTTCGGCTTGGTTCATTTGATCTAGGGTAATTCCTAAATCGTAATCCAAATAAGCACTTTTTCCGAAAGATTTTGTATGGTCGTATTCAAGTACGCAACACCATTTGAAATCGCCCTTTAGGGATTCGTAATATCTTTTTGCCTCAGCATATTTTGTGGACTTCTTGGTGTTTTCTAGGTCTTGTAAGTACGAATAATAAAAGTCATCTCCTGATTTTTCTTGGTAATACTCGTTGAAGGTCTGTACGGCGAATATAAAACACGAGTAATAGTCTCCTAGAGAATGATGGACTTCCACAAAGAGGTACTTGTTTTTCTCTGTTACAATGACTTTGGTTCTATACAGATGTTCTCCGAATAAATTGAATGGACGCTCCGGCTTTTTTTTAAACTTGTTGAATTCTTTTTCGGAGGTGTGCCACAATTCTGTTTTTTTTATCAATTCAGGGCGGTATGAGACGGAATATTTTCCCGTTTCATCTTTCGAAAAAACAGACATCATCATCGGATGCTTTTGAAGTGTCTTGTCAACGGCTTCGCATAGTTTTTTTTCATCGTATTGATTTCCGAGTATGACAACGTACGAAAAGTTGTAAACGTAATTACTGCCGGATTTTTGTTCTTCTTCAGATAGGAAAAATTCTTGCTCTGCCTTTATGTCGAATGTTTTTTTTCGGCATTCCTCTTCATATTTTTCGCTGTTGTCTAAGTTCTTGTTTGATTGTATTTTTTTTGCAATTCGTTCGATTGTCTTTCCGTAGTAGATGTCTGAAACGGTTAGCGTTAAATGATGCTTTTCAATTTCGATGATTAGCTCAACGGCTGATATAGAGGATCCGCCAAGCTCAAAGAAATTATCCTCTTTAGTGGGGTCTTTTTTTAGATCAAGAACTTTTTTGACCGCTGAACATAAGATGTTTTCGATGCCAATTTCTGAAGAATCCTCGTTTAAATGCTTAAACGAAATATCCATTGTTTTTAGGCTTTGCTTGTCAATTTTCCCGTGTTTATTTAAGGGCATTTTGTCAAGCGTTACAAAAACCGAAGGAATCATATAAGGTGGAAGAATCCTTGATAGTTCTTCCTTGATAGCCTTTGTAGATATGTCTGTGTCTGCAACAATGAACGCGACTAGGAAATTCTCTTTTTCGTTGGTCTTTAAAATAACGGTTGCTTGCTTAATGGCTTCAATTTTTAAGATGGATTGTTCTATTTCCTGGAGCTCGATTCGCTGTCCGTTTAACTTTACCATATCGTCGGCTCGCCCGCAGATCACAATTTCTCCGCTATCGGTCCTATAGGCAAGATCCCCAGATTTGTATGTTCTTTCGCCTCTGTATTCTATAAAGCTCTTTGCCGTATCATCGGGACGATTCAAGTATCCGCAAGAAAGCGTCTTGCCCTGTATTAAAAGTTCTCCCTTCTGGTTTGGTCCTAGTTCATTTCCTTCTTCGTCTACGATGAAGACTTTTGTCTGGTATGGAATTCCATTTGTGAAGGAACTTGTTGTATTTTGCAATACCTTGCACACGGCCATGGAGCAAGTTTCTGTCGTACCGTACCCATTGATGATTTTTACGGTAGGGAGTTTGCTGAAGATTTTCGTGGCATGCTCCGGAGAGAGCGGCTCTCCGCCCATGTAAAGGCCAATAATGCTTTCAAATTTTTCTTTGTCAGCCGCAGAAAGTAGAATTTCTATGAATGAAGGTATTCCAATTACGGAATCCAGTTGATACTTCTTAATCTGTTCTGAAAATTTTGTTAAATCTTTAAGCTCATTTTCTTTGTTAAGGTAAAATAGGGCGCCTGCATAAATGCAATAAAAGAATCCTGTATAAAAAAGGATGAACGTGAATGGGGATATGTCGGCCAATCGATGAATTTGATATTGGGCAATGGCGATCCATTGTTCTGGAAAGAATTCTTCGTAAATGGCCCTGTGATTAAGCGTGACCCCTTTGGGATTTCCTGTAGAACCTGAGGTGTAAATGCACATTGCCATGTCATCGGGGCTTACATGAACAACTTGTTTTTTTAAATGTTCTTTTTTCGCTTTGGCAAGGAGTTCTTCTAGTGTGAAAATCTTGCAAGTGCATTTGCCTGTTTCTAGAAGTTCCGCCTTGATTTTTGCGGTTGTAATGATGGCTTTCGATTTGGAATCGTTGATGCTGTATGCAATTCTTTCAGGAGGCGTGTCGAGTGTAAGTGGGATAAAGGCCGCACCCGTTTTTAAAACGCCCATGATGGCGATATGAATAGAGAAAGACCTGTCCAATACAAGAGTGATGAAATCCCCTTGTCTGATTTCTGGAATCAGGGCGAAAAGCGATGCCGCCAAATAATCTGATTCCTGGTCAAGTTCCTTGTACGAAAGTTCCTTGTCTGCGCAGATAACGGCAATGGCACCGGGCGTCATTTGAGCGTGTTCGGTAAGTTTGTCATGTACGGCGATAAATTTTTCTTTAGCCATTATGCATTCTCGATGAATTTGCCCATGTAGTCAAGAACTGAAATAAGTCCTTTTTCCAAATCAGTCTTGTTCAGGAGCAGGTTGATTCTAAAACAGAACTGTTTGCTTATGTCAAAACCGTGCATGACACCCGGAAAAATTAAATATCCCTTTTCCTTGATTAGTTTTTTTATGGCGAAATTAAAATTTTCAGTTCCTATATACCCATCAAGAAAAATCATGGCATAATGACCGAAAATATCAGGTGATACATGGGCGAAATGGTAATTTGCTAGAATCTGATGAACTCGTTTGTAATTGTCGCTCCAAAATTGATTGTAAAAACGAAGACATTCGTCGTAGTTTTTGGAGATGAAATGGCGTGCACCCAGTTCACTTAGATAATTTAGGGAGCCTCCGTAACAGTCTTTGAGCCTATCAATTTCGTCATAGTATTTTTTATGTGTGACAATGACAGAAAACTTAATCCCTTGAATTCCTAGAGCCTTATGCGGACTATAGATGTAAATTAATTTTTCTTGTATTCCTAATGTTCTTGAAAGTTCCTTTCCGTTTACGCATAAGGCCTCGTCCAAGATAACCCATTTCCCTGCATCTAGAAGTTCTTGAATGCCGTTTATGACATTTTGATTGAAATAAACGCTTGTCGAGTTGATGGGGGAGGTGAACCAGAATGCTTCGCAGTCCGAATTTATAAGGAGCCCGATGTCAAAATTTTGATTGAAGTTGGGAATGAATTCGTTAAAAATGTGGTAGTCGACTTTTAAATCGTCTAGACAAGTCTGTGCCGTAAAGTATGCTGGCGCAATGATTCCTGTTTTCAAATTTCTTTGTGAAAGAAATACTGCGATTGTTACAATCGAATGTGTGCTTTGCGAGAAGGCAAAACCTTGAGATTCGTAGAAATCTTCGCTTGAAAAGCCTAATTTGGTTGCAATGTTTTTTTTGATGGATTCAGGAAGATAATATTGATAGTCAAAAATATCCTGTACGGATTCGTATTTGAGGATATCTTTGAGCTGAGCCTTGTATTCGGAGCCGGCATTCCAGTAAGATAGATTTATAGATTGCGTTTCTTTTGACAGGGCTTTTGAAGCTTTGTCAAGTTCCATCTCTATTTCGTAGTTAGTCATTTAAATTAAACCGAAAACGGCGTCGAGTCCGGTTGCGTCCAGGACTTCCCTGAAGTTTTCGCCGATATTGAGAAGTTGCATGTTTCCCTGTTTCTTTTTTAAGACCTTGAATGTTGAAAGTAATACTCGGATCCCTGCCGAGGATACATAATCGCATTCTTTGAAATCCATGATTAGCGAGTTTATCTTTTCGATGTGAGCTGCAATTTCTTCTGCGAGTTTGGGCGAGGTGAGGGTGTTCAGCTCGCCAGAAAGAGCAATTGTCATTTCAGCATCGTTCAAAACAGTTCTAAGTTCCATTCTAGGCTCCGTATTATATTTTAGTAAAAAAAATGTGAAAAGAATTAAAACAGATGTTTCCACTGGAATCCGACAGAATAGAATATCCATTCCCTACCGCTGTATGTCATTAGGGGCTCGTATTCTTCGCCCTTGTATTTTTCGCGGAAGCTTCTGCGGGATTGAAAATCAAAAAGCACATAAAGCTTGTCTTTCTTGTCAAGTGTGATTTCAGCCATGGGCCAAATGTCGATGGTCATAAAGTCGCCCTTGTAGTTTGATGAATAGTCGCCGAAATCGCTGGACTCATAATGGCCCGAAAGCGTGGTGCCGACGCCGATCATCGAAAGTTTCAAAGGCATCTGGTAGCCTACAAAGTATTCTTGTTCGTACACCCAGCCGCTTGCCATGCCGTCTGTCTCCTGCCAGAGCCAAACATCGCTGTCGGTGCCAGTCAATTTCTGGTAGCCGGCTTTGTAGGTGGCAGTCGCTACAACGTGGTGCCAGTCGCCTTCCCAGAGGGCGGCAAGATCGAACATGAGACATGCGCTTCCCCAGCCGTACAAGTACCAGTGTGCAAAGGGAGTCATGTCTTTATATTCGGGCTTGGTTTCGTTGTATGCAGCCATGCCTTGGAATAAATCGAATGCGTTCCAGCCGGTTCCTGCCGTGCCGCCGATTGCTAGTTCCAAAAAGGCAATGGGCGATACGGTAATCGATGCGACGGGTGCGACCGTAATGGGTGAAATTTCTAGACCCATATTGAAGGTTACATGGTTGTCGGCGGTGAATTCGTCGTCGCCACGCAAGAAGGGGAGCGTGTAGGCCGCGTCAAATTCAGCAACGGCCTCGATGCCGTCGTATGGACCGCTGATTCCTGTGACATGGTTTGAACCGCGGTGGTGTTCCACTTCGGGGTAGTAGGCCGCTGATGTCGTCGCTGAAAACTCCCAAGGCGAAGGTGCTTGAGTGGCTTTTTTCGGGGCTTCTTCTGCGAAAAGCTGACTGCCTAAGCAAAGTACGGCAGCGAATGCAAATAATGCTTTTTTCATGCTTTCCCCTCCAAAACGTTAGAATGACATTTTTCCTTTGAAAGTGACGCTGCTATAATCGCGGTATTCGCCGTACATTCCGTATTTATACCCTCTAAAGTACAGGTCCCCGATCAGACTCAGCGTGATGGCGTCGGTCAGCTTGTAGTCGATTTCAAGTTCGCTTGCGCTGGAGAAATATCGCAGGTCTAGTGCCCCCGATGCCATGAGTGTCAGTGTCTCATTTAAGACGGACTTTTCGATACTTAATGTCGCCTGATGCTCGTAATCTCTTCTGTCAAGGTTGTCGTTGTAATCGAAAATTTTATCCATCACGTACTGTGCGGTAATGGTCCAGCCCCCGCTCGGTGTCCAGTCGAGGCCCGCGAGGCCTACGGCTTGATTCTTTCGCTCGCTTGTAGGAATCTTGTTTTCGTTAACGAATTTTTCTATTTGGTAATAAGCGGTTGTTTGGATATGCCGTTTTGGGAAAAAAGCGCCTTCGAATCGGAATACAAGGTCTCCGTAAGGAATTGCGGCGTCGGCACCGACCATGTACATCCTCTTGTATTCACCGGAAACAAGAAGGGTGTCTAAATCGTTTTCCTCGTAGAATTCGTTTATGTAGGGAGAATACTTGATAAGCGGAAGGTCATCCCACCCGTAAAATCCATATAGAGACAGGTCCGCGAACGACGTGTAGGCGCTTGCCCGCAAGGCTAGTTCGCTCTTAGAAAGTTTCTTTTCTGGAAGTTCGAAATCGTTGTACTTTTCTGGAACACCAACTCTCGATCCATCAAATTTTCTTGGGAAAACTTGACTGTTGAGCGGGTTTCCACTCGCGAGTGGGAGAATACTTGGCGTGAAAAACGGAATCCAGTACGCATCGATTTGAGTCTTTTCGGTCAAGAGTGAAAGACGTACGGCGTCAATTCCGAGTTTAGACTCGTTGTAGTCACTTGCGACAAAGCTTGATTCGTCTCTCGGGTTGAGTACATCGGTAATCTGGATGTCGTCGGCCTTGCCCCATGAAACAACTTGGCGACCGATACGGAGTGCAAGCATTTCGCCCTTCCAGTCGATATAGGCTTCGCGGAGTTTTAAGGCGAAGGTGCCGTCATCGGCAACGAATGCGGATGAGCCGTTTGTCGATTGTGCGCCTAAGGCGTCGTGGACAATCTGGGCGTTCACATAGACCATGGCTTCGTCCAGGTACGATTTGATTGTGCCGTCGAAAGTGGTTTGGCCGAGTAGAAAGTCACCCTTGTTGTGGTGTGTGTTCGGAAGTCCTACCCCGGCCTGCGAAGTAAGGCTACCCAAGAAGACTGTTTCTTGGGCGCAAACGGTTGCGGCAAAAGCTAAACCGAGGGCGGTGAATCGTTTCATGCTTTCTCCTTTTCTTTGCCGTACGGCTTTGTCACTTGCAGAAGTGCGGGTGTAATCGTATAGTCGGCGAGCAAGGCGCTTGAAAGGCCAACAATGATTAGCAGGCCGAGTACCATCAAGAAACGTAAGGGGCTAAACAGATAAACACCGAACATTGCACATAGAATCAACGTGGTCTGGAACATCGATGCCCCAATTTCGCGGAAGGTCGCTTCCATTGCCTTCGGTAGGGAACCACATTCTTCGTATCGGACTTTCAAGTGTGTGGTCAAGTGGATTGTGTCGTCTACGGCAATACCCAACACCAAGGGCATCACGGTGACAGTGCTAAAGTCCAGCGCAAAGTCAAAGTATCCCATGACACCGCCCACCAAAATGACAGGGGCCACGTTCGGAATCATGCCGATAATTCCAAGCTTGAAGCTGGAGAATGCAAACATTAGCATGATGGCGATGATGATGAGCGAAAATCCGAAGGATTTTAGGCCGCCAAAAACAATGCGATTGCTCATTTCGGAATAGCGGATCATGTCGCCAAGCAGTGTGCATTGGGCGTTCGGGAACAATTCGGCGAGTTTAGCCTTTAAAGCGTTCATGTTTTGGAGCGCTTCTTCGGTAGCGAATTGGGTCATGTCCACGCTGACTTCTGTAATTCTGAATTCTTCGTCCATCGTTTCGCTAAAGTCTTCGCGCATTTCGATAGACGAAAGTTCCATCAGCTGCGCAAGCACGTATTCGTCTTCGGGAACGGCGTAAAGCGAATCTTTGCCTTCGTTCAAGGCGCGATTCATTTCTTTCAAGATGCTTGTCGCCGAGGTCACGCGCGGCTTTCCACCCGACCACTTGGTAAGCGAAAGGGAGCCTACGTAATCTTCGAGTTCCAAAAGTGCTTTCATGTTTTCGGGCTTCTTGAATGCGCCTTCTTCGTCAAAAGAGATCATGATGGAATAGCTGTACTGGTTTCCGAGCTTAGTCTTTAGCATTTTCTTGATTTCTTGCACATAGGGAACCTTGTCGCCCGAAATACTCAGGTAGTCCAGTTGCGCCGTAATCTTGAACATTCCCGGAATAAATGCTGCAATAATCAGGGCTGCAGCCACAATAAAGGGCCATTTTCTTTTATAGACGAGATCGGACCAGGCTGAAAACACCTTGTCCAGTTTTGTCGCTCCGTCTTTGCTAGTAGTATCGGGCACACCGTTCTTGCCGAACGACAGTAGAATTGGAATCAGGATTGTTACATAGAGGTAAATTGCGAGCACCACAAGGGCTGCGGCTTTACCCATCCATACAAGGGGTTTCATGTCGACAAACAGGAAACTGATAAACGAAGCCATGGTCGTAAGCACTGTAAATAGTACCGGCCAACCACATTCTTCGATGCATCTGATTGCTGATTCTTTACGGATGCCGGTGCGTCTAAATTGCAACTTGAACATGTTTATATAATGCACCGAATAGCCAACGGCTAATGCCATGCCCAGAACGACAGGCAAAGTGACGAGCGTAGAATCTGCCTTTACTCCGAAAAGGGCCATGCCGCCAAATACCGAGGCAATGGCGCTGAGGGTAGTGATTGCCGGAACGAAAACGCCAAAGAAATTGCGCAAGAAAAGTGCCAGGAATAAAAGCATCACGCCGATGCTACATAGCACCCTAATGCCGTATTCGGGGATTTCGTAACGGTCTTCGCAGGCGCTGTCGAACGGGATTCCACCGCCATACAGTTTATAGTCCTTGTTCTGGAATTCGTCGCTTTCCATAATTTCCATCAGCTTGTAGCCGATAGCCAGGTTGACTTCTTCTACATCGCCTTCGAATTTTTCTTCAAGTTCCTTGCCTTCGAACGGGTGGAGCGACAAGGATATCCAGGTCTCGCGTCCGTCGTCACTGACGAGTGCGTTGATGAGGGCGTTCGTCTTTTCGTTTCCGCGCATCACGAGGGCACGTGCCTTGGCGAGTTCTGCGGAGTCCGAGGGGATTCCGTTCTCGTAAGGCTTGACGATTTCGAAGCCTTCTTCATTGCCTACGGGAATATTGACATTGATAATCGAGGTAAGTCGGTTCGCAAACGGAATTTCGTCTTGTAACCGAGTCCCGATTTTGTCGATGACATTCAGGATCTCTTCGCTAAAGACATCTCCATCGTCTTGTTTTACGAGGAGTACTCCGATGCTGTTCAGGTTTCCGAAGACCTGTTCGTATTTTTTCGTATTAATGGTGATTTCGTCGGAATCGCCAAACCAGCCCTCTTCGCCACGCGAGAGCGCGAAATGGACAAGACCGAAACTGCAGATTACGGTGATAACGAAGAGTATGGCAAGAATGGGCCAACGGTAACGAATCTGGGTGGCCCCGGCCTTGCGGAAAAACTGATTGATTCGAGAAACCCTCATTTTTATTTGACCTGTTCACGTTCCAACGCGCTGACTGTAAAGTAGCTTTCGTTTACTTTTTCGTCGTACTTAAGGTTCTTGATTTCGTAGACGGTTTTGTGGTTTGTTTGGACGTTGGTCATGGTCATCTTGAGAGAGGTCCAGTAGCCGTTCACTTGCTGAATGTTTTCGGCAACGAGTGTCTTTTGCAGACGATTCTGCTTGTCGAAGTATTCGCCCTTGTGGATTACGTAAGTCTTCTTGTTCACCCAGGACACGCGACGGCTTACTTTTGCTTTGGGATCCTTTGCCTTGGCTTCGAGAATCCAGCAGTCAATTCCGTTCACCTTCTCTTCGCCGAGAATGGCGAAGTTGTCCTTGGAAAGACTGCGGGTGCCCAAGTCGTCGTAAGTAAAGTCCGTCCCCTGGAAGTCGTCGTCCTTGCTGGAACCTGAAACTCGGCGCACCTTTTTCATGGCAGGGAGGTAGATCCAGCTGTCGCTATCTACGGTGGATCCGTCGGCCTTGTCGGGGTAGTCGTAGGTGAGGTAGCTGATTCCCGCCACGTCCCTGGGTGTCTTGAAAACAAGGACCGTCTTGTCGGTGGAGCCGTCCTTCATGGTGTAAGATGCGATTTCTCGGTTGCGTGTCTTTCCGTTTTTGTCAATTAGGGTAACTGAAATGGTTCCAGACGATGTTTTTCCGGACGGCAAGTCGTGGACTTTCTTGGCGATTTCGTTTGCCGACTGGGCAAAGGTGGCTGCCGCATACAATAAACTGGTGCCGAGCACTTTAATAAACAGATTCTTCATATTTTCTCCTTATTCCATCTTTTTTTACTTTTTACTGCGTTTCCAATATTCCGTGGCACCCAAAAGTCCCCAGCGGTCAAGCGAACCGCGCATTTCTAGGCGACCGTCCTTGGTAAGTGATATCTTTCCATGGTAGGTCTTGTTTTCTTCGGGGTCGTAAATGGAGCCACCCTTCAGCATACCGTCATCTTCTTTCATGTCCTTGATGATGATGGTGCCGATGAGCTTTTGATCGGCTGGGTCGTCGGAATCCAGAATTTCGGTGAGCTTGCCGTAATACAGCCCGTTGCTGCTTTTATAGATGAGTACGGTGGCGTAAGGCTTGTCGGTATCGGGGTCGATGGCGGTCCACGGTCCCAGAATTTTGTCGACTTGGGCTTCCACTGCCAATGTAGCAAGGCATAAGAAAATGGTGAAAACGATTTTCTTCATAATTTTCTCTTCTTTTGGTTTTACAAGCTTTGGGCTTATTTAATAGTTAGAAACTATCATCCCTTAATATATATTGTTTTTTTTTTACGGTAATGAAAAGTTTGTCCTAGGTATTCCAAATTGGAATATTTTTGCTAAGTTTAATGGCATGAAAGAATACGCTCCTGCCAAGATTAATTTGTTTTTGGATGTTATTCGTAAACGTGAAGATGGCTACCATGATTTGGGCACCCTCTTCCAGACCATCGACGCAGGTGACACAGTAAGTGCCGAGCCGCGTCAGGATGGCCGCATTACGCTTTGCTACAACGAACCGCAGAATTATCCGCTGGAATCGGACTTGGTTTACAAGGCCGCAAAACTCTTGCAGCAAGAATCGGGCACGACTCTCGGTGCAGACATTTATCTCAATAAGGTGATGCCTTTGGGTGCTGGCCTCGGCGGTGGTTCTGCTGATGCTGCTGCAACGCTTCGTTTGTTGAACCAGCTGTGGAAGCTCAAATTCAAATTTGAAAAGCTCGAAGAAATTGGGGCGAAACTTGGAGCAGATGTTCCCTTCCTGGTTCGTGGCGGTACCGCCATGGCCGAAGGTATTGGTGAAAAACTCACTTTTGTGAAGCCGTTGCAGTTGAACGACGAACAGTACCTGCTGGTGGCCACTCCGCTCGATTCTGTACCGACGAAGGATGCCTATGCTGGTGTGCCTAAATCCGGTCCGGACCGTTGGGAAACTTACAAGTCCAAGTGCATGCGCACGGGCAAGGCCGCGTCGATCGACTTTGCGCTTGCCAATACCTTCAATGCTTTTGAAGAATCGGTATTCCCCAAGCACCCGCTTGTCGAAGAGATGAAAAACGAATTCAAGCGCTTGGGGGCAACCTCCGTCCTGATGTCGGGGTCGGGTGCGTCGGTTTTTGGCGTCTTTGAAACCCGAAAGCAGGCAAAAGAGGCTGCCGAAGAGCTGAAACCCATCTCCAGGTACCAGGTTGTAACCCGCTTTTTTGAAGGTTTTTAGCCTTAACCCTTTGAAATTGGCGTAAATTTGCTATATTTGCGCCACCATTGGGGTATCGTCAAGTGGTAAGACAACGGATTTTGATTCCGTTATTCGTTGGTTCGAATCCAGCTACCCCAATGAATTTTTTTTAACCATTTACTTAATTGGAGTAAAATTATGGAACTCACAAAACTCGCAGCAACCTCGAGAGTGCTAGGCAAGAGCCGCGACTGCGCCCGTCTCCGCAAGGAAGGCAAGATCCCGGCTGTCTATTATGGTAAGGGTCAAGAGTCTGTGAATATCAGCGTTAGCGCAATCGATGTTCGCAAGGTTCTCGCCCCGGGTAAGCGTTACACGCTTCTCGACCTGGAAATTGATGGCAAGGCCGGCAACGCTGCCGTAATTTACAACTACCAGAAGAACCCGATTTCTCAGGAAATCGAACACATCGACTTCATCAAGATCGACGAAGCCTCCAAGGTTAAGGTTCGCGTTCCGGTTAAGTTGAACGGTCTTCCGGTTGGCGTTAAGACCCAGGGTGGTACTTTCGCTCAGCAGAACCGCTACATCCAGCTCGCTGCTGTTCCGACCAAGATTCCGGCTGTCCTCGAAATGGACATCTCCGAATTCCCGGCTCCGACGACCTTCTACGCCAAGGATCTCAAGCTCGCTGACGGTATCGAACTCGCTTGCCAGCCGCGCACCGTGATCTTCACGATTACTGCCAAGAGCGGTAAGAAGGCTGATGACGCTGCTGCCGCTGATGCTGCTGCTCCGGCTGCCGAAGCTAAGTAATTTTCGAAAAGAAAATTTCAAAGGACCTGCCCTGAATAAAGGGTGGGTCTTTTTTTATATTTGGGCCATGTATATTATTGTTGGTCTCGGAAATCCTGGTACTCAGTATTCTAACACACATCACAACGCTGGTTTTATGGCGGTAGAAAAACTTGCTGATTCGAGCAAGGACTGGAAAAGCGAACACAAGGCGCTGACCATGAAGGTGAATATCGCAGGCGAAGAATGCCTGTTGGTGAAACCGCAGACTTATATGAATTTGTCTGGAGAGGCGGTTCAGGCGGTCATGACTTGGTACAAGGTAAAGGTGGATCACCTGCTCGTTTTCAGTGATGACATTAATTTGGATGTAGGCCGTATCCGTTGCCGCAAGGACGGCAGTCACGGCGGTCAGAATGGACTCCGCAATATCATTGAGCATGTGGGCGACAAGTTCCCGCGTATCCGCTTTGGCGTAGGCAAGTGCCCGCCCAAGTATGACTTGAGCAACTGGGTGCTCGCTAAGTTCCCGCCCGAAGACCGCCCGGCCTTTGACGAGGCGATTGCTAAAGTCCCTGCCCTTGTAGAATGCTACTTCAAGTTCGGCATCGAAAAGTGCATGGAACGCTATAACGGAAAATAAAAACCGACTTTTTACAATATTTCTAGCGGTATAGAGCTAGGATTTGCGCGTGAAAATTACTATATTCTATGCGCAAAAGAGGTACTATATGAAACTTTTGCCAGAAGCTTTGACGTTTGACGACGTCCTCCTTGTTCCCGCTGAATCTTCTGTTCTTCCGGCTCAGACCGATGTGAGCACTCAGCTCGCTCCGAATATCAAGCTGAACATTCCTATTATCAGTGCCGCTATGGATACCGTGACGACGGCTCCGCTCGCCATTTCTTTGGCTTTGCAGGGTGGTCTCGGCATTATCCACAAGAACATGAGCATCGAAGACCAGGCCGAAGAAGTCCGCAAGGTCAAGCGTTGGCAGTCCGGTATTGTGACCAATCCGGTGACGCTCGACGCCGACGAACCGGTGTCTGCTGCTTTTGAACTCCGCGCCCGTAACAAGGTGAGCGGTTTCCCGATTCTTTCTAAGGGTAAGCTCGTTGGTATGCTCACGAGCCGTGACCTCCGCACCGTTAGCGACATGAACGTGAAGATCCGTGCCGTGATGACCAAGAATCCGGTGACGGCAAGCCCGAAGGTGAGCCTTTCTAAGGCGAAGGAAATCCTCGCCGAAAAGCGTATCGAAAAGCTCCCGCTGGTGGATGCTTCTGGTGCCTTGAAGGGCCTCATCACGATGACTGACATTTTGAAGCGCGAAAACAACCCGAACGCTAGCCTCGACAAGAATGGCCAGTTGCTCGTGGGTGCCGCTGTCAGCACTTCTGCAAATACTCTTGAACGCGTTGCCGCCCTCGTGGATGCCGGAGTTGACCTGTTGATTATCGATACGGCTCACGGCCACCACATCGGTGTGCGTAACATGGTGAAGACCGTTCGCAAGAAATATCCGAAGCTCACGATTTGCGCCGGTAACGTTTGCACGCCGGAAGCTGTCGAAGAACTCGCCAAGTGCGGTGCCAACATCGTTAAGGTGGGTATCGGTCCGGGTTCCATCTGCACGACTCGTATCGTGGCTGGTGTGGGTTACCCGCAGTTCTCCGCTGTCGTGGAATGCGGCAAGATGGCTCGCAAGGTCGGCGTGAAGATTATCGCTGACGGTGGCCTCAAGTTCTCTGGCGACATCGTGAAGGCTCTCGCTGCCGGCGGTCACGCTGTGATGGTGGGCTCTCTCTTTGCTGGTACCGAAGAAGCTCCGGGCGAAGTCATTCTCGCTGATGGCCGTAGCTACAAGAGCTACCGCGGCATGGGTTCTCTCGGCGCCATGAAGGCTGGCTCCGCTGACCGTTACTTCCAGGGTGGCGTCCAGGAACCGCGCAAGTTCGTTCCGGAAGGCATCGAAGGCCGCGTGCCCTACAAGGGACCGCTCCGCGACACCGTTTACCAGCTGATTGGCGGTATTCACTCTGCCATGGGTTATGCCGGTGCTGCTAACCTCGAAGAACTCTACAAGAAGGCAACGTTTGTCCGTATTACGGGCGCAGGCCTCCGTGAATCTCATCCGCACGATGTGACCATCACGAAGGAAGCTCCGAACTACAGGACTGGCGACTAATTTCGCTTTCGATTAGCGTTTAGAAAATGTCTCCGGAAAAAATCCGGGGGCATTTTTTTTGTACTCATTTTTTCGAAAAAATTATATAATTGTAGTATGATGAAATTTTGTACTAAATCATTGCTTTTGTTGAATTTCTCGCTTGCGTTTCTTTGTGCATGCGGAGAAGTGACAACGACTGAACCCAATTATTACAAGTGTAGCGACAATTCGAAAATCAGTGGGTTTGCCGCAGAATTTGGCAATTATAAAGTTGGCAAGACAATCCCGTACAAGCATTCGGATGGCTACCTGTTTTCGCTCGCTGTCATTGATCGTGATAACTATATCGATGAAGTGTGCTATAAGCATTTGAATACAATTTTGGAATCGGCGTATCCCATCTATTCCGTTTCTCTTTCTACGGAAACGACAACCTTCTACTATAATGAACAAGATAAATTGAATCAAACTATTACGGTGGAATTCGGTCAGTACGTTTTTTCTCTTAAGAATCCGGAAACTCTCAAAAACACACACGATTCGTCGTATATCGAAAAAATGGAAGTAAATGGGGTCACGTATACCGATGTCGCTGTAGTTGATGGGCGCAAATACGAACAACCGCGTAAGAGTGAATATCAGACAAAGACTGTTGAATCAGATGCCAAGTTGTATTACCAGACAAAGAAGGGCATTTTGAAAATAGAGATGGAAGACGGCAGCTACATCGCAATCAACGAGGAGGACGACTAATGAAGAAGGTGCTTTTTCTTGCTGTTGCGGCGCTTCTTTGTGCTTGTGGCGATGATGAGAGTTCTTCGCTTCCCAAAGATGTGCAGATGTTGCTGGATTCTAAGAACGGTTTTAGCGAGGATACTGTCATCTATTTTGCGGATACGGTCAACTTTGTCGACAAGATAAACCAGTATGTCGATTTCGGTACCGAAGACCAACCCAAGATGGACTATGCAGCCAAGGCGCTTGCGTCTGCCATTGATGTACGACTGTATGTGGATCAACAATTGAATGATGGTTCTATTGTTGTTCTTTGTAATCCAGCCTTGAATACAAAAATCATTTTCGATGATCCCGATCTCCCGGTGACAAAGAATGATTATAAACTGAGTTTCAAGGATTCGCTCAAAGTGGGTGATTCTACGTATTACGACATTGTGGTGTTCAACGCAAATGAAGACAACAACGTATGTAATATTTCGGCGTTCTATTACGGTATCCATGATGGCCTTGTCAGAGTCGTGAGTAAGAATGGTGTCACGCTGAACCGTGTTCCGGCGAAGGTCTATGAAGATGCTGTAGATCGAAGGGCCAAGGAAAAGGCTATCGCCGATTCAATCGCCCAAGCGGTGGCGGATTCTATTGCGCAGGCTGTTGCCGATTCGATTATCAAGGCGAATACAATTGACAGTACCGATGACGATGGAAACCCCATTGAAATTCCTCAAGAAGTTGTAGACCTTGCAGAATCTGTTGCCGAGTGCATCAAGAAGGCGTATTCGTCCGGTTCGCTTTCGGCAATTAAAGATTGCAAAATCTAAGACCGCTGTTTTTTAGCCGACGAAAAAAGACCTGTTCCGAAGAACAGGTCTTTAAATTTTAACGGAGCGCGAACTTACTTGTTCAACTTCTCTGTTGCAGCAGCGACGCTGAGCAAGTCGGCTTCCTGGAACGGCTTGCCAATCCACTGCAGACCCACGGGGAGTCCGCCGGCCATGCCACACGGCACGCTCACGCCCGGTAAGCCAGAAAGGTTCAGGCTTACGGTGTAGATGTCGCTGAGGTACACAGCCATCGGGTCGGATTCGTTCATGCCGCACTTGAGCGGGAGACCCGGCATCGTGGGGCTTGCGATCACGTCGCAGCTTTCGAATGCCTTGTTGAAGTCGTCGGTAATCAAGCGACGGACCTTCTGGGCCTGCACGTAGTAGGCATCGTAGAAGCCTGCGGAAAGCACGTAGCTGCCGAGGAGAATACGGCGCTGGACTTCCTTACCGAAACCTTCGCTGCGGGACTTGGCGTACAGGTCGAAGAGCTTGCGGGCTTCTTTGCTGCGGTAGCCGTAGCGAACGCCGTCGTAGCGGGAAAGGTTCGAGCTAGCTTCGGCAGTTGCAATGATGTAGTAGCTGGACACGGCGTAGCTGATGTGCGGAAGGCTGATTTCCTTGAGGGTGGCGCCTTCGGCTTCGAGCTTCCCCAGCATGCCTTCGATAGCGGCCTTGCATTCGGCGTCGAGGCCTTCGCCAAAGTATTCCTTGGGAACGCCAATCACCTTGCCCTTCACGCCGGCGTCGAGCTTTGCGGTAAAGTCTTCGGTCGGGCGAGTGCTGGTGGTGTTGTCGTGCGGGTCGATACCACAGATGGCGCCGAGGAGGGTGGCGGCATCTTTAACGGTTGCACCGAAGGGGCCAATCTGGTCCAAAGAGCTAGCGTAAGCCAACAGGCCGTAACGGGATACACGGCCGTAGGTGGGCTTGAGGCCCACAACGCCTGTGCAGGCAGCGGGCTGACGAATAGATCCACCGGTGTCGGAGCCGAGCGCACAGGCGACCGTGCCACTGGCCACGGCTACGGCCGAACCGCCACTGGAGCCTCCCGGAACGCGGGATTCATCGAGCGGGTTGATGACCTTACCGAAGTAGGAGGTCTCGTTGCTCGAACCCATGGCGAATTCGTCCATGTTGGTTTTGCCCACGATGATTGCACCGGCGGCTTCGAGCTTTTCGATAGCGGTAGCGGTGTAGGGGGCGACAAAATTTTCAAGAATCTTGGACGCGGCCGTGGTGCGTGTGCCTTCGATGCACATGTTGTCCTTTACGGCAACCGGAATTCCGTCGAGGGCTCCGAGAGTCTTGCCTTCGGCACGACGCTTGTCGGATTCGGCGGCCTTCTGCAAGGCGCGTTCGTTCAAAACACTGATATAGGCGTTTAAATTCTTAGTAGATTCAATCTTTGCGAGGGATTCTTCGGTAAGGGCCACGGCAGTCTTGCTGCCGTTAGCGAGCTTGCCGCTCAATTCTTGGATGGTCTCCATTACTTTCCTCCGGACCATTTCATGATGTAGATGCCGAGAATCATGCCGATAATGCTTACCACGTTCAGCTTGATTCCGAAGCCGAATGCGATTTTGACCAGATAAAGGTCAAGAACCACGGGCTCGGGCCTGTCGGCAAAACCGATGTTGAGGTTGAAGGACGAAACGAAGAAGTTGTGGACTACGTTATTGAATCCACCTGCGTTCATCAGTTCGCCAAGCTGACCAAACAGCATACCGAGGCATTCGCCAAGGATTCCGCCGATGATCAGGCCCAACACGATAAAAACCAGTAGACGACCAAAAGTATTATTTCGATTCATGGCAGTTAATATAGAAAATACTAGACGCTGGAAATGTGTAATGTGTGGTGTGTAATGTGTGATGTGTAATGTGAAATTAAAATTTACATTTTGATATTCATCTCACACTTCACATCTCACACCTACTTGATGCTCCAGTCGATGGGTTCGAGGCCCTTGCTTTTGAGGTATTCGTTTGCCTTGCTGAAATGCTTGCATCCGAAGAAGCCTCGGTAGGCTGAAAGTGGGCTCGGGTGCGGTGCGGTCAAGATCAGGTGACCACGATTCTTGGCGACGAGTTCTTGCTTTTTGATGGCGAAGCTGCCCCACAAAAGGAATACCAGGTTTTCGCGCGTTTCGGACAATCGCTTGATAATGGTGTCGGTGAATTGTTGCCAACCGATTCCGGCGTGGCTTGCTGCCATGTGGGCGCGAACCGTGAGCGATGCGTTCAGCAGAAGAATTCCTTGGTGAGCCCAACTTTCGAGGTTTCCGTGCGGGGGCGGGTTAATGCCCAAGTCATCGTGGAGTTCCTGGAAAATGTTGATGAGCGAAGGCGGCGGCTGAATGCCCATGGGCACAGAGAAACAAAGTCCGTGAGCCTGGCCCGGATTGTGGTAAGGGTCTTGCCCGATAATGACGGCCTTGACTTTATCTACAGGGCAAAAATCCAGGGCCGCAAAAATCTGGGATCCCGGCGGATACACCACATGGTGTTCTGCTTTTTCTTGCAAAAGCTTTTCTTTAATCTGCTTAAAATAGGGCTGCTCGAATTGGTCTGCGAGCAGGTTGAGCCAAGATTCTTCGAGTTTAACGGACATGCTGTTGTCATGCCCGCGGAAGCGGGCATCTCCTTGTTAGAATTGCGATTTTTTCGCCATAGGCGCGGGTGTAGAAAAGGATTGCGGATTCTTTGCCCTTGGGCTTTAAACGCTTGATTTCGGCGTCTGGGTCGAGTTTTACGCCGCGGAGTTTGAGCGTAATCTTGCCGATGCCATGTTCCTTGAGCATATTGCGGACGGCGCCCGTTGCAATTTCGGCGTGGGCGAGCACTTTGTAGCTGGCAAATTCGGGAGCCGGAAGGGGTAATTCGCTTGCTACGTAGGCAATGCCTTCAGAAATCAGGTGGGCACTTGGGTCGCAGGCGAGGGCCGCTTGGTTAAAGAGGTGGCTTCGAATAAGGACTGGCGCCGGTTCCGAGATGTATTGGCTGATCTCGCCGAGAGGAAGGTCGCTTTTGCTGGTCGCAGTGCGGTAAGTGCGGTCTTTGCCTTCGAGGCTGTCGTTTTTGTCCAATTTTTCTTGAAGGTCGTCGTCCAGAGTTTCTGTTGAACGGTCGCGCTTACGGCTCCATTCGGCAAGTGTTTCGCCAGATTTGTCGACAATGATTGCGCGTACGGTGTCTGGATTCTTGGCGAGGGCGCCGAACAGCACGAGGCATTCGCGGCAGTCGCTGTGTCCGCCTAAATAAAGAATCTCGCTGCCGTCGGGGATTTCTGCCGGCGGGTATCCGGGCGGAAGCTTGGCCATGCCGCCTTTGTAATGCTTGCTGATTTCAACGACTTCTTCGAGCGTGGGCGTCAGATTGCGCAAATCACGCTGGTTTTCGCCTTCGAGGGCGCGGCGGGCTGGGTCGATGGTGAAGTAATCTGCCGCGTTTTCGACCGAGCGCACGTCGCGGCACTGGGTGTCAACAGATTTCCCGAGGGCCTGCATGTTGTAGCGGTACATGGCAAGGCGGTCTCCGTCGAGGTCGAAGCCGGTAACCTTTAGGGTTTCGGGCAAGAAAAGGCTATCGCCGCCCATGCCGCAGCAAAGGTCGCTTACAGTGCCTTCGGTTGGCCAAAGTTTAGCTTTCCAGCGACCGATATCTTTCGCGGTGCTCTGCTCTAGGGCAAGGCGGTCACAAAGCAGAAATTTGCCTTTGCCGCTTTTGTCTTCAAAGAATTTTTCACGGTACTTGGGCACAAGTGCCATGTAATCCATAATGGCGGAGCGTTCTTCGTTGCTGTAGCCCTCTTTGGCAAGGCGTGTCGAAACCTGCAAAGCGTCTAGCCGCTTAGAAAAGGCTTCTTCAATAAAGCCTTGAATCTTAGCCGAGGTGAGCAGGTCCCAGAAATTCATGTTTGCAAAGATACCTTTTTTAAATTTAGTTATATTGCAAGGCATGAATAATTCCCTTGATTTTATCGGCGATGTTCACGGACACTGCGATGAACTCCGCGCCTTGTTGCAAAAGCTAGGTTATGTGGAGTCTGCAGGTGCGTTCCGGTATCCGGGCGGTGAACGGTCGGTGGTATTCTTGGGGGATTTCGTAGACCGCGGGCCCAATGCGCGCGAATCGTTGAATCTGGTGCGCGCCATGCGCGATGCCGGGTCGGCAATTGCGTTAATGGGAAACCATGAATTTAACATGCTTTCATTCTGGCAAAAGAATGGGGCTGGTGGCGGTCATTTCTTGCATCGCTTTAAAGACGGCTTTTTGCGCGAACACAGCTTTAACAAGATTGCAATCCATTCGCGGACGGTTACCTCTTTCGTGGGGCACAAACAAGAGTTTCTAGAAGCTCTTGAATTTGTGAAAACGTTGCCGGTTTACTTGGAAACAGAATCTTTTAGGGCGCAACACGCTTGTTTTGATGTCGATGCAGTTGCTGCGTTAAAGCGCGAAGGCATTACTTGCTTTGCCGATGGCAATTTCGACGAACTCATTGCCCGTGCAAATGATGAAGATTTTGAATACGAAGATAGCCTTTTTGTGCCCATGAGCACGCTTTTGAAGGGCCCGGAAATGCCTTTGCCCGAAGGCGAGCATTTTACCGATGCCGAAGGCGTTCGCCGTATTAAGACTCGTATTGCTTGGTGGCTGGACCCCACTAAGGCGAGTTTTCAGGAATTGTGCTTTCAACCGGGTGTTTCGATGGATGTTAAAGCCGATGTATTGCCGTCGGTACGTGCTCGAAAATTTTACGGCGAAAATGAACGCCCCGTTTTCTTTGGGCATTATTGGTTGACGGGTCTCCCGAAATTGATTCGCGATAATGTGTGCTGTCTAGATTTTAGTGTTGCCGGTTACCGCGGAGACGGCCGATTGGTGGCGTACCGCTTTGATGGCGAACAGAAATTGGATGAAAGAAAATTTGTGTGGGTCGAGGCCTCTACTCGATGAAAAAACTCTCGTCTCTAAAATTTACGGTCGTTCTGTTAATCGCATTTTTGCTGCTAACCTTTTGGGGCGTACTTGCCCAAGTGAATGCCGAATCTGCGGGGTTGCCCGCATCGGTTGCGGTAGACCGTTTTTTTGGCAGCTATTTCATTTGGATTTTAGGTGTGATTCCGTTGCCGGCATTTAAAGGCCTTGCGGTGTTGGCGGCAGTGAATGTACTTGCCTCGCTTATGTTCCGCATGCCTCGCGGATTAAAAAATGTAGGCCTATGGGTGATTCATATTGCTTTATTGGTCTTGCTTGTAGGCGGTGTTGTCGAAAGCGAAATCAAACGGGAATACAACGGGTATCGCGATGTGTCAATTGCCAATGCGACAGTTTCTTATTTCGCCGTCGATGATAGCTTGAGAGTGACTCCAGTTGAAGTCGATGAAAATGAATATGTCTACTCGGTCCATTATCACGGCAGGGTAGATGATGTGATGGGAACGTCGGTGGATTTGTACAAGGCAACCTACGATCCCTTGCGTTTTGTGCCTTATGCGTTTATGGTGCTGTTCCTTTTGGGAGCGTTTATTCACTATGTAGTCAAAATTCGCTGTAAACAAAAAGCTCAAACATCGTCTGTTGTTAAAGCTTTGCCATTTGTCTTGATGCTTGCGGCTTTGCCGGTGGATTCTCATGCCTCTGCACGCCCCATCCCGATTTGGGAAGCTTTGCATTCGGACACCCCGGTTTTGGTAGAATCTTCAGTGCGTCCGTTTGATTCTTTTGCGCGAGGTTTCCTTGATAATTTGAGCGGTCGCGTGAAGTACAAAAAGATTGCTGCAGCCGATGTGGTGCGCCATATTTTGGTTTCTCCTGAATCGGCTAGACATTACGAAATTTTTAAGGTGCTTCGCAATGAAGTGTTGGTGATTCTACATTTGCCGCAAGAAAAACGCTATGTGAGCTATGCGGAACTCGCTCCGTTAAAAGATGTCCTTAAGCTTTATGCATCTCGTAACGATGACTTGGCGGCGACTGCAGAAATGCGTCGACTTTATTCGAATTTGCTACTGTACGAATCTGTGGCAGACCATTCGGCATTTTCAATTGTCACGAAATATTCCTTGACGCATTCCGATGTGAATCCTCATCGCCTAAAGGCCGAAGTTTTATACCATTGGCTGAATCTGGCCTTGTTTGCCTTTGTGGCGGCAATGCTTGCCGGTCTTTTGGCTTCGTTGAATGTGGCGTTTCGGTCTTTAAAGCTTGATACTGTTGCCAATGTTTTCTGCATTGTGACGGCCGTTATATTGACAGCCTTGTTTGCAATGCGTAGCTATGTCGCAGCCCGTCCGCCAATGTCGAGCTTGTATGAGGTCGTAATGTTGGTGGCGCTGCTGTTAATGTGTTTTGAATCGGGTGCATTTGTGTTCTGCAAACGCCGTAGCTATACCTTGATGATTCCGATAACTTTAATGGCGGCCGCACTCCTGTTTTTTGCCAAGTTTATCTTGGAACCGGGCGATACGTTCCAGCCCATTTCTGCTGTGCTGAATTCGTCGGTATTTTTGACGGTTCACGTGTTTACGATTGCGCTTGGCTTTGCGGGAATGATTTTGTCGGGGGTGGTTGCGCATTTGGTTCTGTACCGTGGTGCGAAAGCGACGCCTCTTTATACGTTGATGTATGCGTCGCTTGTTTTTGGTGCCGTATTTACGGTTCTGGGAACGCTCCTCGGTGGCGTTTGGGCTGATTTTGCCTGGGGCCGTTTTTGGGGCTTTGATCCGAAGGAATGCGGTGCGCTATTTGTGATTCTATGGGCTATGCTTGCCCTCCATTTGCGGGCGGGTAAATTGGTGTCGTTGCGTGGTTTTGCAATCATAAATTGCTTTAATGTGATTGTCACGTTCCTTTGCTGGTTCGGCGTGAACCTGCTTGGCGTAGGCTTGCACAGTTACGGATTCCAAAGTAATTCCGTCATTTGGCTTGTCGCGTTTATAGTGGTAGATTTGATTATGATAGCCCTGCTTACGTATCGCCTTCGCCGAATTTTCGCCTACTAATTATCTATATTTAGTTCATGCTTCAATGGGATACTTTGCTTTCTGCGACGCGCTACGGGCACCCTGCTGATTTGGACCCGAACCGTTCCGATTTCCATCGCGATTACGACCGCATTGTTTTTTCGACGGCTTTTAGACGCCTTGGTCGCAAGACTCAGGTGCACCCGTTCTCGGTGAACGATCACGTGCATAGCCGCTTGACTCACAGTATCGAAGTTTCGAGCGTGGGCCGCAGCCTTGCCATTACGGTGTACCACCTGATAAAAAAGTATCTGCCCAAGTATATTAACGAATACCATTTTGGAACCATCGTGCAGTCTGCATGCTTGGCTCACGATATCGGCAACCCGCCTTTTGGCCATGCGGGCGAAGCTGCTATTCGTGAATGGTTCCGCAAGAACCGCAATTCCGCTCCGCTCCGTGATTTGAGCGAAACTGAAATTGCCGACTTTGAAAATTTTGATGGCAATGCACAAGGTCACCGCATTTTGAGCAAGCTGGAATACCACTTTTTGGATGGTGGCATGCGCTTGACTTACGCAACTTTGGGCGCCATGATTAAGTATCCGCAACTTGCCAAGTTCGGTTCTCCGACAAGCTTGTTCGCGACCGAAGCTGACCTTTACCGCGTTACGGCATACACGCTCGGCATTCCCGAAGTGGAAACGGGCAAGTGGGTGCGTCACCCGCTGGTGTACTTGATGGAAGCTGCCGACGATATTTGTTACAGCATTTTGGATGTGGAAGACGCCATTGAACTTGGCATTTTGAGCTACGGCGATGTGCGTGGTATGTTCAGCTACTTGTGTGGCCCCGATGTGGACATTGACCGCGAATTCCAGGAAAACGGCCAGAACTTCCGCGACTTCTTGAGCAGCGTGCGTGGTCGCGCTATCCAGAACTTGATTGACGATGTGGCCGTAACCTTCGTGAACCATTACGAAGAAATCATGGCAGGGGAGCGAGTCAAGCATTTGACGAATCTTTCCCGTTCCGACGTAATGGAAGGTATCCGCATTGCAAAGCGCTTGGGTGTGGAACGCATTTACCCTGACCGCCGTAAGACCGAACTTGAAGTCGGTAGCTACACGACGCTTGCCACGGTGCTTGATGCCTTTATCAACGGCGTTTACGACTTCCGCTTGAATGGCAACAATTCTTACCGCGCCGACCGCATTGTGCGACTTATCGGCCAGGCAAAAATTGGCCAGAGCGTGACGGTGGCAGAAGCTTACCACCAGGTGCTCGACTTTGTGAGCGGCATGACGGATAACTACGCCACCTACCTTGCTCGCCAAATTGGCGGCCTTGCCATGGGATACTAAGCCCGTATGGTTTGGCTGTTCGATTACGATTTGACTCTATACGGAACCGAGGAACGGTGTGTCATCAATTCGCTGGACCACCGGATTTCTCTGTTTGTGCAAAAAACAGTCGGCGGTGATTTTGAGTCGGCGCATAAGATTCGTACTGATTATTTGGAACGGTTCGGAACGACGCTTGCAGGCTTGATGGCCATGAACAATACGGATCCCGACGATTTCTTCGATTTTATCCATGTGCCGGATTTTTTGATTTACCCCAAGAAAGCGCCCGAAAAGTTGGCCTTATTGCAAAGCTTGAAAGGTCCGCGATTCGTGTTTACGAACGGTCGTCACGACTGGAGCGAGGCGGGTATGGCTCACATGGGGATTGATTCGGCCATCGATGGCGTGTTTGACTTGAAACAGCTTGACTGGGTCGGTAAACCGCACGACAGCGCCTACGTGAAAATGGAAAAGTGGCTTGCCGAAAAGCTTGCTGGTATGGGCATCGCTTATCCCGAAAATCCAAAGGAAATCGTGCTGCTCGAAGATTCTCTCCGCAATCTGGAGCCGGCGCATCGCCGCGGCTGGACAACGATTTTTGTGAATCCGACTACAGATACCCCCAATTGGGTGGATTACCATATTCCGCATCTGATGGATTTGGCAAAGATTTTTTAATTAATGCCACACGGATTGTACTAAAGTACTAAATGCTAGACTCGGAAATAGGCTTGTAAACAATCCTACTTCACTCGTCTTACGCATTTATTGGATTTTGCTAACGCAAAATCTGTTCTATAAAAGATGTGGTAATGGATGTCTGAATACTCTTTTTTGTATTTTATATGTGTATGAAAATTTCTGCCTTTTTAGCTGTGTTTTGCCTTTTGGCGGTGTCGTTTGCTCAAGCGATGCCTGAACCTGCGAAGCGTAATAGCTTTAACAATATGACTGTTACGACGGAGTATTCGGAACTTTTGAAAGAAAAGAATGCCCGTAACGATTCGCTTTTGCCGGCCCTCGATGGCGACAAGGCCTTTGCCGAAGTGCTTCGTCTGAATCCGAACTTTTGGAGCTTGGGCGGTGAACTTAAAAAAGAAGAATCCCTGGTGACAAAGCTTAATGCGAAGGTCATTTTCATTGACGGTATTCGCGAAGATCCGTTCTGCGAATTGGACAAGAATGCGGGCAGCAATGCCGGCGAATGGAATGTGCGCATTGGCGTAGACTTTGTTTCGGGCGGTTCCAATACGGTGCATATTCACGTGCAACAGTGCTTGGACTATGTGCGCGATCAGTTGGGCTATGCAATCAAGAAGGGCGACAAGATTGTATTTGTTCCGCCCAAGAAGGTTCTCGATAAAATCAAGGAAAGCGAAATTCCTGACGCCATTGATATCGACTTGCAGCAGACGCTTTTGAAGGCCCACGAAGACGTGAACCTGACCGGCAAATGCCCGAAAGATATCGAAGCCTACATTATTTTGATGAATGTTTATGAACAAGTTAAAAGTCAGAAAATGGACTACGTGGTTATTAATGACCAGTTGAACAAGAAACGTAATGGTGCTGGTCGCGTGCAGAGCTGCGCCTTTAGCCGTGAATGGAACAAGCGTTACCACGAAAGTGCAAGTTTTGAATGCGATATCGATAACGACCGCTGCACTTACCGCCAAGAAAACGACGGCAATTCCGACTGGTCCATCAATTACGACAAAGACCGCTTTGAATACATCAATAAAAAATTCCTGTTCTTTAACAGGAATCCGAAAAGCATTCATAAGGGCGGCACCATGCTCGACCTTCGTCTGCTCCGCCTTTCGACGAACTTGTGGCTCGAAGCCTATTTGAACCTGAAGGGCGACCCCGTGACTCTCGGCTTGATTATCGTTCCTGGTGGCGACAAATCAATCGAAGATTACGACGACGGCAGCGAAGAAAACGACGGTACAATGTTCGAATAGAGGTGTATTTTAGCGTTTTTTGCAACATTTGGCTCCAATGAGACTGATTTTAGAAGAATCTAGACGAATGGAGTTGCCGAAACGATTAAATAATATATATTTAGAGCGGATAGATTTTCAAGGAGAATTTCATGAACAAGTTTATCAAGGCTTCTCTTATTGCAGCAATGCTTGCTGCTCCGATTATGGCCGATGAAGAATTCGGCGGTATTGGTGTGACCATTTATCAGATTCGCGACGGTGTCAAGGTGGCCGAAGTTATTCCGGGTACCCCTGCTGCCGAAACCAAGCTCCAGGCCGGTGACGTGATTACCGCTGTCGACGGTGTGAGCCTGAAGGGCAACGACATCGAAGCTTCCAAGTCCATGCTTCGCGGTCAAGTGAACAAGCCGCTCGAAATCACCTACGTGAGCGAAGGCGAAACTTATACGGCTACAATCCGCCGCGCCCAGATTACCGTGAAGGATCTGGAAAGCTCTAAGGTTGAATCTTGGTACAACAAGGCTGAATTCAACGCTCAGGAACTTGAAACCTTCGCAAGCGCAACCGAAGACAACAGTAAACAGCTGGTGGCCGTGCTCCAACAGGGTTCGCTGGTCGCTTCTGACGCCAAGGTGAAGGCCACGAACTTGAACGGCATTTATGTGGAACGCGTAAAGGAATTTGCCCCGAGCCCCAAGGTGAATGCTAATGTCAAGCCGGCTTCGGCAACGCTCAAGGGCTTTAGCCGCAAGGCCATTAGCTTTGACCTTAAGTCTGCAGGTACCGCTCACATCACGATCTTGAATTCTGATGGTGCTGAAGTGGCAAGCCTCCGTGCCGACAATGCTCAGCCGGGCTTCAACACTCTCCGTTGGAATGGCGAAAACGTTCCGAGCGGTCGTTACCTTGTTCGTATTGACCACAACGGCTCTGTCTCTGGCAAGAACGCCGTGCTGAAGTAATAAACACTTGATTAATGATTTATAGAAATTCTCTGAGTGCATCAGAGAATTTTTTTTTGTATAAAATAAGATTCTTGCTTGTGAAACAAAGCGTCGGCCAAGGAAGGGGAGGGTGCAGGGAGGGGACCGTGCGGCCTTCGCAACTCTGAGCTAGGTCCCCTCCCGCATAATATTTGAATTTAAATGAAAAAGAAGTGAGTCTTAGGGAGTGAAACTTCCTATATTTGCCCCAACGTGATTTTATCTAGAACCCATCATCTTCTGTGGGCTTTTTTGGCATTATGGATTTTTGCCATCGCCGCTCCGACCGCCTTCGGTCAGGAGATGACTCGCTTTGAACTTGAAGAACGCGAGCAGGTCGAAGAAGATACGACCGAAGTGGACTGGATGAACGACACGACTGGTGTCGATACGATTGAATACCACGCCGTAGACTTGGTTTACGATGTCGATAAATCGACTTTCAACTTGAACAATAGTGCCCAGCTCAAGTACCGTACCGCGACTTTGGATGCCGACACGATTTTGTTCGATCAGGAAAACAGCATTTTGGCGGCAACTGGCGAACCGGTTCTTCGCGAAACCAAGAACCCATCGCTTTCGGGTATGCGGCTTAAGTACAACATGAAAAGCCGTATTGGTGAAATCTATTACGCGACTACGTATCAGGATAACCAACAGCTGAACGGTATGGAAGTGCGTCGCTTGCCTGACCAGCGAATTCAGATTGCTCGTGGTGACTTTAGTACCTGTAATGATTCTACGCACCAGCACTTCTATTTTTACGGACGACGCATGGTGGTAAAGCCCAAGGAAACGATTACCGCACGGCCGGTGGTGTTGAATATTGCCGATGTGCCGGTGGCGGTGCTCCCGATGATTGTGGCTCCTTTAAAGAGCGGACGTAAGTCAGGTTTGTTAACGCCTAAGTTCGGTGGCGACCAGAAGCAGGGGTATTACATGAGTAACCTCGGCTTTTATTACGCCGCAAATGACTACTGGGATGCAACCATCAAAGGTGACATTATCGAAGGTGATGAAGCCCGTTTTGAACGCTCGACTTTGACTGGTGAAGTCCGTTATAAAAAGCGTTACGTGCTTGATGGAAACGTGTCGTACAAGGCGTACCTCGAAGAATTCGATTTCGGAAACAGTGGCTACGATATTCGCTTTACGCATAACCAGAACTTGACTCCAGACGGAAAGCAGACTTTGAGTGGTTCGGGCTCGTTCGTTTCTAGCCAGAGCATTCGTAAAGATAAGGCACTCGATGCCGAAACGATTTTGGACCAACAGGCAAACGCTCAGTTGACTTATTCAGGACGCTTTGGAACGAACAAGAGCTTGACAATTAAAGCTCGCCAGAACCATAACTTGGTGACTGACATGATGGAACGTGAAATTCCTGACATTCAGTACCGCATGAACGGACAGCTCTTTAATTTCGAAGTGGGTGAAGACGAAGAAGCGTACGAAGACGGCTCATTCGTGAGCTACTTGGAAAAGTTCAACTACAACTTTAACAACCGCTTTAATTACTACACCAAGCGCGCCCGCGATACTGTGAACGCAGTAGATACGACCGCAGAGTATGTAGGTTACACAGGCTCGTTCTCTTTGGATTATTCGGGCTCGCTGTTCGATGTCATCAACATTACGCCGCGCGCATCGTTTACTGGATATTGGACTGGAACGGGTTGGATTAACCCTGAAGATTCGCTCAAATACCGCAAGCGTTACATGAGCCTTGACCCGGAGCACGATGAATATGGTCAAGTGGCGTACAACCACAATTACAGTATTACTGCCGATACCAAGTTGTATGGTATTTGGGTGCCTGAAATCGGTCGCTTTACGGGTGTAAGGCATGTGCTTTCGCCGAGTGTTTCTTATACGTATGCACCAGAAATCGATACCGTGAAAAAGTTCGCAGCGCATCCGTTGCTGGGACAGAACCCTTACCAAATTGAACAGAAAACATTTGGCTTTGGTTTGAGCAATGACTTTGATATCAAGTATTTGAAGGTGGTGGGGCATGCTGCCGATACGACCAAGGGTGACACGGCGAAGGCGGTGGAAGACCAGTATGGTACGCGTCGTTTGCTGACAACTCGCCACAGCATGTCTTATAACTTTGCTGCTGATTCTTTGCAGTTCTCGGATATTACGTCTTCGTTCGGATTCCAGATTTTGCCGGATTACCTGTTTACAATCAATACGCGTCACAGCGTTTACCACAAGTTTACTGAAGACCCGCACAAGATTCAATTCCCGGAACTCACTTACTGGGGTTATGACTTTTCCAAGCGCTTTAGCTGGAGCGGTGAATTTAACGCAGGCTTGCCGTCGCAACTGGGTAAGTACGAAATGCTCAAGTGGACCTTCGGGCTCGATTATAGCTATAGCTTTAGCAGTACCCGAGTGGCGCGCGACTTGTTCCAGGATCGTGTAACGCACTCTACTGGAATCAGTGCAACTTTGCAGCCCACCAAGAATTGGGAAATGACTTACAGTACGCGTTACAATTACAACGAAGGTCGATTCGTAACGCATAGCTTTACTTTTAACCGTGTGTTGCATTGCTGGCAGCTAGACTTTAGCTGGACGCCGACTGGTCCTGCCGCGGGCTGGAGTTTCTCGATTTACGTGAGAGATTTGCCGGACATCAAGCTTAATGCGGGCAGCACGGAGACGAATTAACAGTGTGTAGTGTGAAGTGTGTAATGAGTAATGAGCAATGAGTAGTGTGGAATGAGAGGTGAGAGATGGGAAAAACGAAAGTGATTTTGGCGAGTGGGTCGCCCAGACGCAGAGAAATTCTGCAACTGATAGGCGTAGATTTTGAGGTGGTGGTTTCGAACGAAGAAGAAAAGCCGACTGCCAAGGACCCGCTTGAGTTCCCGAAAGAAAATGCTTCGATCAAGGCGCTTGCCGTTTCGCGCAAGATGCCGTCGGAAATTGTCCTCGGGTTTGACACGCTTGTGTTCTTGGATGGTAAGCCTTTGGGCAAGCCGCATAGTGAAGCGGAAGCTCTTGAAATGCTTACAAACCTTAACGGAAGGTCGCACAAAGTAATAACCGGTGTGGCGATTGCCCATGGCGGACAAATTATTAAAGCGGAATGCGAAGAAACAGAGGTTGTTTTTAGAGACTGTTCTAAACAAGAGCTCGAAAATTATGTAAATTCTAAAGACCCGATGGATAAGGCTGGCGCCTATGGGATTCAGACCGCAGGAGCGAGACTTATCAAGGAAATTCGGGGTTGTTATTACAACGTTGTGGGGCTGCCCGTTGCACGAATGCTCCAAATGTTAAGAGAGTTGAAGGTAGAGGTATAATGTCGAATCCGACTGAAGAAATGCGTCCCGAAGAAAAGTTGGGCGAGTTTATTGCAAGAGTCCGCGTGAGTCGCGGAATGAAGCTTGAAGAACTTTCTGATAAGATCAAGCTTAATGTGACGCATGTCAAGTCTATTGAAGCGAGCGATTGGAAGGCTTTCCCGGTGGCCGCCTATGTGCGTGGTTATTTACGCTCCATCAGCCAAATCCTTAATTTGAATGCCGACGAGGTGCTTAAGGCTTACAGTGCCGAAAGTGGTGCCCCGCGCAAGAATGATTTTGAAGACGTTTCTCGCGAAACGAAGCTTGTTCCCCTCAAGGAAGGTGAAATCAAGAAGAAGAGCATGGCAGTGCCTGTCGTGATTGTGCTTCTCGTACTGGCATTCCTAGTCGCGTCTCATTTCTTGGATGTGGAATCCCTTTCTCAAAAGCAGGCTAACGAACAACAGCCGGCAGAAAATGTTCCGGCCGCTGTCGAAGATTCTATGACTCAGGAAATTCCGGATGGTGCCGAAGCCGTGCCGGCCGATTCTATGGCAACAGCCGCTGCGGCCAAGGATTCGTCTGCTGAAAAGGCTGCTGCCAATGCAACAGTAAGCCAGGCTGTGGTTGATTCGGCTGTCAAGAAGTCTGATCTGCCCGCTTCTGCAACGATTTTCATTTCGTCTGATTCCAAGAAGGAAACCGTTGCTGAAGAAGCTCCGAAAACAAGCAAGACGAATTTTGTTTTGGTCGGTTCTGGCGAAGCCCTTTCTTGGGTTGGCCTGAAGCGTCGTGAAAATTCGGATGCCTTCCTTAAAGAAGCTAATATTTCTAGAGCTGGCGTTCGCATGGTTTACAACACGAATGATACTTTGTGCGTAACTATCGGCGATCCGGTCGCTATTGCCAAGATGCTTCTGAACGGTGTCGAAACTCCGCTTCCGGAAATGAAGTTTGGCCGCGTGACACGTTTCCGCGTGTACGGTGGCAAAATCGTAAAGTAAAGGTTCAATATGCGTAGCACGAATATCTCTCGCAAGACAGGCGAAACCGATATTACCCTCTCTCTGAATCTTGATGATTCTACTCCGGGTAAGATTAGTTCCGGTAATGGCTTCTTGGACCACATGCTTAATTTGTTCCAAGTCCACGGTGGAATCCACCTGGATTTGACTTGCGTGGGAGATGTCCATGTCGATATGCACCATAGCATGGAAGACATTGCGATTGTGCTTGGTCAGGCTTTGGTCGAATGCCTTGGCGACAAGAAGGGTATCGAACGTTACGGATTCTACTTTGTGCCGATGGACGAGGCTTTGAGCCGCGTGTGCATTGACTTTAGCAACCGCATTGGTTTTGTGTGGAACGTGAAACTCCCGGCTGCTATGGCTGGCGGTATCGAAGCGAGCATGTTCGAACACTTCTTCAAGAGCCTGTGCGAAAATGCCCGCATGAACCTGCATGTGGAACTGTTCTACGGTAACGACAACCATCATTGCCTGGAATCGATTTTCAAGGCTTTTGCCCGCGCCGTGGCTATGGCTATTGCCCCGAGCCGTACGGTGAAGGGTATTCCAAGCAGCAAGGGCGTGCTTTAATCCCTCGCTGGAAAATCTGGTTTAAAAAAAACGCTCCTGATTCCAGGAGCGTTTTTCATATTTAGAACTTGTCGTACTTGCTAGTTTTTGATGCAACGGACATGGGCATCGAAATCTTTTACGGAACGGCCTATAGCTTCGAACGTAACGCCTGTTTCCTCTGATATAGGAGTTGCCCAGAATTGGTAGGAGTGGTATCCGCTGATGCTTCCAGAGTATTGGATGCTAGATGCAAATACTGCGCCTATGCCGAATTCTCCGGTTGAATAGTATTTTGCCTTATAATAGGGGAAGATGCTGAAACCATAAGTGTCGTACCCCCAGAAACTGACGGAGTCTTGGGCTCCGTTGATGCGTCTGAACGATTTCCTAGCAACCAAATTATGGGGGAATTCGTTCCCGCGGGCGCTTTTTGCAAATGCGATCAAGGTATTCCATTCCGTGGAGTCAGGAATATGCCAACCATTGGGACAAACGCCCTGTGCGGGCAAATTGACGCCGTAATAGTGTACCGTGATGGTCGGCTTGCTTATTTCGAGCATTTGCGTAAAGAAGTATTGCCTTCCGTACAGGTCGCAGTTTTCTTCTAAGTCGTCTTGGCAGTATCCGCCGAAATTTCCGTCATAGTTCAGGTTTTCTGCCATCCAAGTCTGTTCGCCGATTTTGACCGTTCTGTAGAAGTGTTCGTCTCGTTCATCAATCAATAAGCCGTAATCGATTCTCTCTTTCATGTCGTCCCAGAAGGGCTTGTAATAGATGTTGCTGCTGTCAATCACTTCGCCTTCGCCTTTAATGCAGCGGACAGAGTATCCGTTTCGCTTGTCTTTGGTGGGGGAATGGTATGTTTTTCCGGCAATAATGGCGAACACGTCTGCGGTAGAGTAAGAAATATCGCTGGCAGCCCAGAAACCAGCAATGTTAAGGCTGTCGGTAAAAGTGGGTGTGCGCCAGTCCATATATCCTGAACCGACGGCGAAGAATCCTATATCGTTCGTGCCTTCGGTATTATTTTCCCAACCGTAGGGAGCGCGCAGCTTTTCGTAGGCGTTAGTGTTGCCGCTTAATTTTTGCAGGGCCTCGAAATCTTTTGTGGTGGGCAGGTGCCAGCCTTCGGGACAAATCCCTTGAACAGGGGCGTCTGGCCGCTTGCGCCAAAGGCGTTCCGTATTATACTTTTCATCGACATTCATGGCGCCACTCCAAGTGTAGAGGGCTCCGTATTCGGGACACCTTTCGTCGTGGTTGTTATAGCACCAGTCGTTGATATGGTTCAACGAATCGAATCCCTTGCGGTAGCGCAAATTTTCGGCCATCCAGACTTGCTTGCCGATGGTGATGTACTTGTAGGACTGGGAATCTCTTGCGTCGATAAAACTCGGTAGCGAATCGAAATTGATGACGATGCGTTCGCTGCTAGAAGACTGTAGCTCTTCAGACGACGATACCGGCTCTTCAGAAGATGATACGGGTGCTTCTGATGACGAACTCAGTTCTTCTGACGAAGATTCCGGGATGGGTTCCGACGATGAATAGGTTGGCGTCACTTCGTCAGAGGATGATTCTATAGCATCTTCTGAAGACGAAGAAATTTCTTGATTGTCCGGCTCCGAGATATTGTCTTGCACGATAGTGTTATCGCTGGTGCAAGCGAATAAAATAGACAATAAGGGTAAAAGGTATATCTTTTTCATGTTCTCTCCTTCAAATTTTTTGCGCGTTAGAGCTTAGGAACGCGGACCTTGTCTCCTGCATTTAAATGCTCTAGCATAACGCCGGCGTTTACGGATTGTAAGGCCGAAAGTACGTAGAAGCGGGGGAGACCTTGGACTCCGGCGCCGTAGGTGCGCTTTAACAGCTTGAACAGGTCGTCGCCGTCGTTTGCGGTAACGGTCTTGTAAAGGCTAGCGTTGCTGGGGTCGGACTGCAACTTGGAAAGGGCGGTCGCGAACTTGTCGGCGAAGAGTTCTGCAGAATTGTCGGTTTTGGTGGGCGCCTGTTTTGCCCCCGCGGACTTGCCTGTGTGGTTCGCCTTCGGAGTAGCGTCCTTTTTGCCTGTGACGGAGCCCGGAAGTTTGAAAATCGGGGCGTCGAACACGTTCATGTTGATTTTGGCTTCGGCGTCTGCGCCCTTTTTAATGGGTTCCAGGGCCAAAATAGAGTCCAGCGAGGCGATGTAGGCGCTGTCGGGCCACTCGGTAAGGGGCATTTTTTGGTCAGTTACGATGATTTTTGCCATGGGAGTTTCGTTCCCGCAGGCCATAAAAAGCGAAGGGATAATTGTAAAAAATGCCACAGAAATTCTATTCATGTTCCCAAAAATACTATTTCCCTTGCCAAAATGGCGAAATTCTTCTAAATTTAGGCTCTCAAAATCTAACTACTTCATAGGAAGTTTAAAAATGAAAGAAGGTATCCACCCTAACTATCAACCGGTCGTGTTCGTCGATGCGAATACGGGTAAAGAATACATCACCCGCTCCACGAAGTCTTCCGCCGAAAAGAAGACTATCGATGGTGTTGAATATAGCGTAATTTCTCTCGAAATTACGGCTGATACCCATCCGTTCTGGACGGGTAAGCAGCATCGCGTGGATACGGCTGGCCGTATCGACCGCTTCAACAAGCGTTTCGCTGGCAACATCACTGGTGCAAAGCGTAAGACCCGCAAGGCTGCTCCTGCCAAGGCTGAAGACGCTGAATAATTACAGATAAATGAATGGCTCCCTTCGTAAAAGAGGGGGCCTTTCTTCAAAAGGATTCAAATGAAAAAGCAACTCTTTATTGGTGCAGCCGCTCTCGTGGCTATGGCTATGACCGGTTGCCAGAAGACTGGCACTATCGAAGGTGTCGTCCTCGATCCGTTTACTGGCAAGGCTATTGAAATGCCGACCGTTTGGATGGATTCTACCATCTTCGGTACGCAGAACCCGAAGTACCCCTACAAGGGCGAACTTCAGCAGGGTAAGTTCAAGTTTGAAAAGGTTCCCGTTGGCGAATACCTGATCAAGGCCCGTCGTTCCAAGTACATTCTCGGCCAGCAGAAGATTGCTACCGACGAAAAGAACCCGAACCTTTCTGTGACTTTGTACGAATACAGCGACCAGATCAAGCCGGGTCTCTACAAGAGCGGTACGACCGAAGGTCCTGAAAAGATTGATAACCAGTGGGTTGTCTATTCTACAAGCTGCAGCGAATCCGTTGCCGGTTACCGTTTGACCATGCCGATTGCTACCGATGCCGCCAAGGTTCCGGGCAAGAAGGACAAAAAGAAGAAGAAGAAGGCCGACAAGGGCGCTGCCAAGGTTTCTAGCCTCCCGGCTCCGTTGGCTGTGGACGCTGCACTCAACGTGTTCTACGTGAATGCTAGCTCCGTGACTTCTCCGCTGGTCGTGACCTCCTACCCGGCTGTGGAAGGCAAGGTGGCTGACCATTCCGACTGCCAGGGCTTCGGCGCCGACGAAAAGACGGGTCTCTTTGTAGACAAGTCCAAGGGCACGACTCTGAACGTGGAATACAAGGCCGAAAACCTGTTCCAGGTGACTGGCAATCTTCCGTCTGGCAAGCAGATTCTTCAGCTCGCCCAGGATGGCAAGACCCTG
The DNA here is from genome assembly GCF_900182935.1 of Fibrobacter sp. UWB10. Lineage (NCBI taxonomy): Bacteria > Pseudomonadati > Fibrobacterota > Fibrobacteria > Fibrobacterales > Fibrobacteraceae > Fibrobacter > Fibrobacter sp. UWB10. The sequence continues at coordinate 208,570 of NZ_FXUE01000002.1, forward strand.
CAGACCTACTACTTCATGGTTAAGTAATTTTACGGCATAGGGCTTAGCCCTGTCTGTTGAATTTAGCGAAAGGCTCCGCAATGCGGGGCCTTTTGCTGTATGTGGAGCTGTTTTTTGCCGCGCATGGCCTAGTGTAAAGAATTCGTTTGTTGATTTTTCGGGGCATTTTGTATAGATTAGGAGCATGGGAATTCGATTGGGAAAATTTGGTCTAGCCTCTTTTACGACGTTATTTGCGCTTGTCGTGAATGGTTGCGATAACGGCTCTAACAATGCTGCGGAATATGACTACGAAGTCATAGATAATGAACGCGATTCATCTGCGGTAACTGTTCTCGATACGATTTATGATACCATTCAAATGCCACCGTTTGATGAGGTCTTAGTTTATCCGCCCCAAGGCGGGGATACGCTTGCTTACCTGAGTTCTTCTACAGCGGATACTCCGAATTCATCGGCACTTGAGGTGGATCCGGGTGCTTCTTCTGGCATGGAACCGCCACACTCTTCGTCGTCGGAAATGTCTTCGGGCGTTATATTGCCGAATTCGTCTTCGTCGGGAATCGTTCCTGATTTATCTTCGGACTCGAGGCCGCTACGTTCCTCGTCTTCTAAGATAGAACCTCCTCCGGAATCTTCTTCTAGAATGGTGCCACCCTCTTCTTCGAGCAAGGGGCCGGTGCTTGACTTTAGCTTCTATAACGGTGCGGACATTTCGACGGTGCAGGAATACGAGCGCTGGGGTGCCAAATTCTACGATGTGGATGGCACCGAGAAAGATGTCTTTACGCTCCTGAAAGATCACGGGTTTAATGCGATTCGTTTGAAGACTTTTGTGAGTCCGAAGGCTCAGTATGGTTATGCCGCGTCGGGCTGCGATCACGATGCCGAAGCTTACGCCGACAAGGACCATATTATTGCGTATGCGAAAAAGATTAAGGCTGCTGGCATGGCCTTCTTGCTGGACATTCATTACAGCGACAACTGGGCGGATCCTGGCAAGCAGATTATTCCGAGTCGCTGGCGCAGCGTGACAAGTTCCGATGCGATGGCGGATTCTGTATACAATTACACTTACGACTTGATTAATTCGCTTAAGCAAGTGAATGCGACGCCAGAGATGGTGCAAATCGGTAACGAAACCACGCCGGGCATTTTGATTCATGTGCCGAACAGCAAAACAGACTGCTGGGGCAACGGGGTAGACAAGGCATCTACTGCAATCAATGGTGATATGGGTACAAGTGCCGGCAAGGCTAATGCGGGCAAGTACTTTAAGGCGGGTATTCGCGCTGTCAAGGCGGTGTCGCAAGACATCAAGACTGTGCTCCACATCGAAAGCATCCGCAAGACAAGTACGGTCGATTGGTGGATGAATGAAATCTTCAAGAACCAGAAGGTTCCTGCCGACGTGATGGGATTTTCGGCGTATACCGCTTACGGTGATGACAAACCGGACAAGTGGAATAGTTTGTTCAGAAACTTGATTTCGACTTATCCGAATTTGGAATTCATTGTGGCCGAATACAACGGCGGCGAATCGGATAATACATATTCTTACGATGGCTCGCGCAAGAAGGCTGTAGATATGGTTCGCGGGCTAGACCGCTGGATTGGCGCCTTTTTCTGGGAACCCACTTTGAGCGGGGCCTGGGGACCGTCTCTATTTGATTGGGATGGCCCGGATTTAAGGGCGAATAAGAAGGCTTTTGACGAGTACAAGGTGGAGTTTTAAGCGACACCAAGGAGCCATTTTTCTAAATTCAACACTATGAATATTGAAGACTGGCGCAACCGTATTGATGAACTGAATGATGAACTGATTGCCCTTTTGAACAAGAGGGCAAGTTATGCGACTGAAATCGGAAAAATCAAGAAAGAAAAGGGTCTCCCTGTTTTCGATGCCAGTAGGGAAGATGCCGTTCTCGAAAAAGTTTCGTCCCTGACAAAGGGCCCGCTTTCGCCGGAATCCATCAAGAATATTTTCCGCGTCATTATGCAAGAAACCCGAAAGGTGGAGGAGTAATGCGCTTTACTTTTGTTGGCTTTGGACTTTTGGCAAGTTCGGTAGCCGCTGCCATTAAACAGGCAAAGTTGCCGACGGTGGTACGTGCGGTGAGTAGCCCTGCAACGCTTGCTCGTGCAAAGGAACTGGGGCTTGCCGATGAATTTTTCGGCTACGATGAAATCAAGGACTGGGTTCCCGGTTCCGATGTGATTTTGCTTTGCGCCCCGATTCTCCATATTTTAAAGACGATTGAAAACTTGTCTCAGATGGATTTGTCGCTGCTGGATGCACGAAAGCAGATTCTAGTGAGCGATATCGGATCGACTAAGGTGGAAATTTGCAAGGCGGGTGCCAAGCTCCCGAAGCCGTTTGTGTTTGTGGGCAGCCACCCGATGGCGGGTTCCGAAAAGCGTACGCTTGAATATAACGATCCCTCGATTTTTGAAAATGCATACTGGTTTGTATGCCCGCCAGAAGGCATAGACGAATCGGTGTACAAGCCGCTCTTGAACTTGATTTCGTTTGTGGGCGCAAATGCCGTGGTGTTTCCGCCGGAACATCATGACCGCACCATGGCTTGGGTGTCGCACATGCCGCAGATGCTTTCGTCGACGTTGGCGGCGAGTATGCCGGAACGCTTGGTAAAGCCCAACTACCAGCATTACGCTGGCCGCGCCTTTAGAGACATGACGCGCATTGCCGCCTCTGGCTGGAACATGTGGCACGATATCGCCGTCACCAACCGCGATCAGACCGTGCTTGCGCTTAAAGAAGTGCGCGCCGGAATCGACAAAACGGTGGAAGCCATGGAAAGCCTGAAGGTGGTTTGCGAAGGCAAGCCCGCGGGCGATGATTGCTCTGCTGCGTTGGAGACTGTTTTCAAGGCCGGTAACGATGGCCGTGCAAGCTTGTTTGCACCGGGTCGCAATGCCGCAGCTGCCTTCTCTGAAATTACGGTGCCCCTGAAAGATGTTCCGGGTGCGCTGTTGCAGGTGCTGCAACCCCTTGCCGACAACAATTTGAACATTCGCGATATTGAACTGATGAAAGTCCGCGAAAATATTGCAGGCACTTTGCTGCTTGCGTTTAAGACCCCTGAAGAGGCCCGCCGTGCCATGCAGATTCTCTTGCAGCTTGGTTACGACGTAAAGGAACGCTAATGGAATTTGTTTTAAACCCCGACCGCGAACGCATGGAGCTTGCGCTGGTGATGGCGCTGCTCGTGAATGGTCGTACCGTTTTTGAAGATTTCTCTTTTGCCGCAGGTGTAGAACCTTTTGCCGAGGCCCTCAAGGAATTTGGCCTGAATTATATGCAGCAAGGTCACCAGTTGGTGCTGGAAGGCAAGGGCTTTCAGTATGCGCTCCCGAGCATGCTCCCGATGGATTTGGGCGAATCGCGCTGCGTGATGCTTTGGACGCTTGCTTCTAAGGATGTCGAGCAGATTTATACCTTTGCCGCCGAAAATGACGAAGCGGGAATTGCAAAGGTCGCACACGCCAAGGAACTTTTGCAGAAGTATTTCAAGGTAAAGCCTGTCGACGATGAACCGGCGAAGTTTACGTTTACCTTTGCGCCCGAAGAAGTGGCAATTAAAAAGGATTCGCTCGGCAACGTAGCGACCGTGATGCGTAACCGCTTGCTTTTGCGTACGCTTATTCGCGGCGAATACCTGTCCTTCGAAGAAAAGGGCTCGGTACACGACCAGTGGACTAAAATGCTCATGTACTTTGGCGTGAATGTCAAGTACGAAAGCCGTGGCATGGAACAGTTGACCGAACTGGAACGTCGCATGATGATTGCGCGCGGCCAGAAGGTGGAACGTTCGCAGTTTACCGAAATTTCGGAAACCCAAGTGATTACGGGCCGCGACTACTACATTCCGGGTGATGCGACTGAAGCGATGGCTTTTGTCTTGCTCACGACGATTGCGGGCATTCCGAAGAATACCGAAGTCTGCCTCAAGAATGTGGATTTGAACAGTTCCCGCGCGGGCGCTCTCACTTGCCTTAAGCGCATGGGCGGTAATTTCGAAACCGTAAGCCGTCGCGAACGCTTTGGCGATGTCTATGGCGATATCATGGTGTATCCGCTTGCTTCGGGAAAGCGCTTGCAGGGTAGGCGCTTTTCGGAAGATACGATGGCGACCGGAATCGAAGAATTCCCGTTCTTGGCGGTGGCCGCTTGCTTTGCCGAAGGCGAAACAATTTTGCGCATTCCCAAGGAATTGCGTGCCGAAATGCGCCCGATTAACGAGGCTCTGGCCGAAAACTTGCGTAAGACGGGTGCCGAGGTTGGCGTTTATGACGACGGCCTTGTGATTCGCGGGCTTGAAACGATTGTGAACGGTAGCGATTTTGACGGCGGAGACGTGCCTCAGAATGGTCTTGCGCTTTCGGTGCTTTCGATTGCACTTGAAAACGACGAGCCTGTGGCCAATTCTGAACTTGTTGAAAGCACTTACCCAGGTGTCTTGCAGAAGCTTGAACAGCTTTTGGAAATGGCAACGGCAAAGCCTGAAACGGAGGTGTCGTAGTGAACAAGGTCAAAAAATTCCAATTCCGCACGATTGGTATCGTGGGCTGGAAGGACAAAAATCCGGATTTGGCGCTTGCGCTCGACGTGATTTCGAAATGGGCGGTTGAGCATCCGCAGGTGACATTCTGCGTGCTGAATAACCTGAAAGATTTGGTGCGCAAGCCCATCAAGATTGTCAAGGAAAGCGAACTTTGCAAGTCCGACTTGTTGCTTGCTATTGGCGGCGACGGCACTGTGCTTTCGGCGGCGCACATGGCGCTCGGGCACGACACGCCCATTCTGGGCGTGAACGCGGGTCGTGTGGGTTTCTTGGCTGAGACTCGTGTTGAAGGCCTTTCGCAGACTTTGGATAGCTTGCTTGCTGGCGACTTTTCGACCCGCGAGCGCATGATGATTGACGCGGTAGTTTACCACGGTAAAAAGCAGATTGCCAAGCAGACGGTGCTAAACGAGGTGCACGTTCGTGCGCACGCGCCCGAGCGCATGGTGAATGTGAGCGTGACTTACAACGGAACTGCTCTGACCGATTACTGGGCCGATTCCGTGCTCGTTTCGACTCCAACAGGCTCTACCGCCTACAATCTGGCGGCTGGTGGCCCTATCATTCACCCGGCTACGCCTGCGGTGGTGCTGACTCCGGTGGCGGCGAGCAGCCTTTCGGTGCGTCCGCTGGTGCTTTCGCTTTCGTCCAAGAAACTCCAGATGAAATCTGCAGTCGATGGACCGCTGGACTTGGTATTTGATGGCCGTACCACGGTTGTCTTGAAACCGAATGATGTGCTGACTCTTGCCGAAAGCAAGTCGGTGACGACATTTATTCGCTTGCGCCATACGGGATTTGTGGGCGCGCTTCGCGAAAAGCTTGGTTGGACGGGAAAACCGAGGCAGGTTTAAACTAATGAACAATGAAAAATGAGTAATGAGAAATGAAAATGAAGGTAAATAAAATCACATTTGCTTTTGCGTGTTTCCTCTGCATGAGTTTTTTGTTGTTTGCAGGTTGCGCGGGTAGCCAGGGTGGCGATGATGCTTCGGGCGATGCGAGCATGAAGGACGCTCCATGTCAGGAATGCGGAACTCGTGGCGATATCGAACTCAAAATTTCAAACGAAAAATTCTACCGCGAATGGAACAAGAAGGCTTATAGCCGCATGGATTCTTCGGCGGTCTGGGGCGTTTTCCCGGCGCTTTCGGTCAAGGCCGATCGCCCCGAAAAATGCAAGTTCTGCCACAGTTACAGTGCAGACGCCTTGGATTTTGACTTGGCCCGCGTTGAAGATTCCTTGATGGTCAAGGCGTTCCCCAAGATGCGTCGCGAACTCATGCTCCCGGGCATGCGCCTGCCGGATGCTGATTCTGCCTACGTTGATAGCCTTTCCAAGTTGCTTTTGAATTCGGTTTTTGCCGACGGTAAAAAGTTGAGCGATATGAGCCCGTGGCTTGAACGCGACGGAGTAGAGCAGGATATTTCCCGTGAACTTTCGAAGGATTTCAAGAACTTGCTGAATGCATTAGCTAGCCGCTACGAATTGCGTTACCTTTCGATTCCGGTGGTGCTGAATGTGCGCATGGATCCCGATTTGGGTAAAAATGGCGGCTTCACTTGGCAGACGCTCTGGACGCTGTGGGACGCCCGCTACGGGGAGCTTGTGTTCCTGGTGTATTCGGAATTTACCGCTGCGACTACGAGCCGCGTGGCGCCCGAAAAAGAATGGGCGGAACCTTTCGCGTCCCGCCTCTGGAAAATGCTTTCGACTGATTTAAGCAAGCTCGAAAATCACTAAAGCGTTTTATTAAAGCAAAAGCCCGGTTTGACCGGGCTTTACTTTTATTTTTTCTTCTTTTTCTTCTTGTCCTTAGGCGGCGTGTAGTTGGAACCTACGGCGCCGCCATTGTTTTGCTTGCGGGCCATGTCGCCGACCTTCTTGAACATTTCCTTCATGGTTTCGTACTGCTTGAGCACAGCGTTCACGCGACCGATTTCAGTGCCGGAACCCTTGGCTACGCGAGCCTTGCGGCTACCGTCCAAAATGTCGGGCTTCTTGCGTTCCTTCGGGGTCATGGAGCTGAGCACGGCTTCCACGTAAACCAGTTCCTTTTCGTCAATCTGGTCAATCGGGAGCTTGTTCAGGCCAGGAATCAGGCTCAGAATGTCCTTGATACGGCCGAGCTTCTTGATGGTGCGCAGCTGGTTCAAGAAATCGTTCAGGTCGAAGGTGTTATTGAGAATCTTTTTCTTCAGGTCCTTCGCGTCTTTTTCGTCGATAACCTGCTGGGCCTTTTCCACGAGGCTGACCACGTCGCCCATGCCGAGGATTCGGCTGGCCATACGGTCGGGGTGGAACAGTTCAATTTCGGGGAGCTTTTCGCCGACACCGATAAAGCAGATAGGCACACCCGTCATCTTCTTGATGCTGAGCGCTGCACCGCCACGGGTGTCACCGTCCATCTTCGAAAGGCAAACGCCCGTAAAGTTCAGACGGTTCCAGAAGGTTTCTGCCACATTCACCGCTTCTTGACCGATCATGGCGTCGGCCACGAACAGAATTTCGTCCGGGTGAACGGCGTCGCGGGCTTTTTCCAGTTCCTGCATCAACTCTTCGTCGATCTGCAAGCGGCCTGCGGTATCGTAAATCACTAAGTCAAAGCCGTTGTCCTTGGCGTACTGGTAACCGTGCTTGATGATTTCCACCGGATTGCCCTGGCCTTCGTCGTAAACGGGAATGCCAATCGACTTGCCGAGCACCTGCAACTGCTTGATAGCGGCGGGGCGGTACACGTCGGCGGCAACCAAGAGCGGCTTGCGCTTCTTTTTGCTGCGCATCCAGAGGGCGATTTTGCCAGCGAAGGTCGTCTTACCGGAACCCTGCAGACCGACCATCATAATGCCGACTGGAGCCGGACCAGAAAGGTTGATTTCCTTGGTTTCGCCACCCATCACGGCCACGAGTTCGTCGTGGATGATTTTCACAATCTGCTGACCGGGAGTCACCGAGGAAAGCACTTCGGAGCCCATGGCCTTTTCTTTAACGGCCTTAACGAAGTCGCGGGTCACGTTGAAGTTCACGTCGGCTTCGAGGAATGCACGGCGTACTTCGCGCAGTGATTCGGCGACGTTTTCTTCGGTGAGCTTGCCCTGCCCGCGCAGGTTCTTGAGAGTAGATTCTAGAGAGTCAGTCAGCTGTGAAAACATAGTGGGTCAAATATAGTAATTTCTTGCTTGGACTTTGAATTTGAGGTAAGCCGTTTGCTCACGATAAAATGAACTTGTTATAGAAAAAAACTATCAATTGCCATGAAAAAATAGTATTGGACGTAAACCTCCGTAAAATCTAATATTGAGCCCGATTTAAAACGAATACAAACGGAGGCTTCAATGACAATTCATAATAATTTTGCTTTATTCTCGGCAGCAATTCTTGCTTCTACACTTTTCTTTGCCGCCTGCTCTGATGACTCAAGTAGCGCCCCCGAAGAAAAATCTTCTCACGAAGAAGAAACATCCCACGAAGAAAATGCATCCCACGAAGAGCACCATGGTCATCACATGGAAGAACCTAGTGAAGGCGACCTGACGCTTGGAGATGAAGATATTCAAGATGGATTCATTTTCTTGCAAGATACAACAATCAATGGTGTGCTGACGGTTTCTACGACAACGCCAGGTGCAACGGTCCTAAAGAATGTCAAGGTGACCGGAAATTTGCTCATCAAGCGTTCTGGCCGTGTCGATTTTTCGGGAAGTGCCGATGTTGTTCATGTGGGGAGCAGCAATACGGATGTCTATGCCTTTGAAGATGAAGCTCAGGTGAACGGGCATCATTTTATGGGCAAGAACAATACCTTTACGACAAAGAGCTTTGCCGAATACCAGAATGTCGACTGGACTGAAAAATCGGTTGACCTTGCAACGGGAATACATTTGGCCTATACAGTGACGGGTGATGAAAAGGGAACTCCGGTCGTATTGATTCACGGACTTACCGATGGTCGAGTTTCTTGGTCGCAGGTGGCACCGGCACTTGCCAAAAAAGGCTATCGCGTTTATGTGCCCGAATACCGCGGCAACGGAAAAACGGACAAGCCGATTGATGAATCTTCGTATTCCGTTGCTGAACTTGCAAGCGATATAGCAGCCTTTGTCGAAAAACTTGGCCTGAAAAAAGTTCACATTGTGGGACATTCGCTTGGAGCCTTTATTGCTCAGGAATTATCCATCACGAACGCAGAAATTGTTTCTTCAATCACCTTGATTGGCTCGGGCGCTTCGGTCGACAAGAAAAATGCCACGCTGGATTGGCTTGTGAACGGTACCGACGATGAATCGTTCGATGGCATTTATGCATACGATTCGACCCAGAAACTCCCTGAAAGCTTTATTCAGGCGTGGGGCTACAGCACGAATCCGGATAAGGATTTTCAGGCCGCCAATCTGGAACACTTGAAACAAGTGCCTTACTATGTGTGGAAATACTTGGTCAAGAATCTTTTGAAAATTGATAATACCAAGCGCCTTTCTTCGATTGCGACCGATGTTCAAATCATATGGGGTACTAAAGATGCCTTGTTCGATAACGAATCTCAGAAGACTTTGCAAAAGGGACTTTCTGGAGCAAAAAGTGTTGTGTTCCACGAAGTCGAAGGTGCCGACCACAATACCCATTGGGGCTCTGCCGAAGACGTGAAAACGGTAATGGGTTATATCGATGAATTTATTAAGAGTTTGAAAAAGTAACAAGTTGCGTTACGGGTGCCAGAATTTATTTGTATGAATAAACGAATATTACTATATGTCCTTCTATTAGTCGGTTTATCGCTTGCCTTTGAGCGTCCTAAGCTGGACCTTTCGGGAATGATCATGGTTCACGCTTATGCCGACTGGAATACCGATGAATCAAACGTTGTGCATCGTTATGAATCTATGCTAGATTTGGATTTCGATGTCCGTTTTAACGATCGTTGGTCTGCATGGCTCGAAATTGAAGCGATGGGAATGGCGATGGATGGAATGGAAGAGATGGAAGGCATGGATATGGGCGATGACGCAACCATGGATCCTGTGCACCCGACTGTCGTTTTTAACGGAGCTTATGTTCAATATGCGCCTTCTGAACACTTGGCTTTTCGTATTGGCGATTTAAATTATTTCGAAGGTCTGTTCAAAAATTATTATGATTTTGGCGACCCTCGGGACGATGCGGCGGGCATAAGGCAAAAGTCTATTCGCGGCGTTGAATTCTTGTGGAATGGCTTGCAACTCGATGCCGGCTTTGGTAGCGGAAGTAACGACCAAAGTTGCTATTACCACTATATGTTCGGCGAATACATGGGAATGGATTGCAAAGAAGGCCTTACGTACGAAATTCATGCCGCTTACGATCTTGAATTGGCCGGACAAGTGTTTCGCCCTTATGCCGATTACAAAAGCTATCAGCGAAAGGATTTTAATGAACTTTATGCTGGGCTAGATATTTCGCTTTCGTCGGAACATTTTGCCTTGCATGGATTATACGGCTTTCATTCGGTCTTCTTGGCTAGCGATGATGCGGTATCGAATCATGTATTCTTGGCTGAACCGTCGTTTGAATTTTCGAGATTTTGCATCATAGGTTCTCTGTTCTATGCGGTTATCGATGACCCGGAACGTACATTCTTGGAAATGACAACTCGTCCGGAATACTTTTTTGTAGCGGTAGAACCGAGCGTAGCCTTACTGGAATCCTTAAGTATCGGTATCCCTCTTGAATACCATACGAATACTTTAGACAAAGATGAAGATTTGCAATCGTGGCGCGTCGGTGGACGGTTCTACTTTAATGTTCCCGGTTACAAAATAAATATTATCTCGATGGTTCTTGCCGATATCCCTGACGATAAAGGTTGGCCGTCCGAAGGCAATAAAAACGATCCTTCTCTGATATTCGGCGTCGAAGTTATGTTCGATTTCTAGGGGGGGGGCTGTGAAAAAAATACTTTTATTATGTGCTTTATTAAGTTCTTTTGCTGCGGCTCGATTTGACTGTTGCGCCCGTAAGCATGCAACCCTCAAAAAAGAAGTGACGGCAGTGACCGTGACGGTGGGCGTCGTAAACGCAGAAGATGAATCAACGCTGAAAAAAGTGTCGGCTTCGCTTTCTAGCGAAGGAATCCAACTCCAGGTAAAAAAGTTGGGCGACCAGGGCAAGGCATCCGAAGCGCTTTCAAACGGGCTTGTCGATGCACTGTATACAGGTAGCCTCCAGGTTCGCCTCGATACCGAAAAGAAAGAAGTCCTTTCAACCTTAAAAAAGAAACTGGAAAGTGTTGCTCGATAGAAACTTGCATAAATTGTAAAAATTTCTATATTTGTCGCCCAATATGGTCGACGCGATACTCAATAAGTTCTACAGACCGTCTAAATTCAAGAAAAACGGCGATGTAAAGGATGTGCTCGTGGTAGCACTTCCCATGCTTATGTCGATGTCTTTCGACACCATCATGACTTTTATCGACCGCCTGTTCCTTTCGAAACTTGGCCCTGCCGAAATGAATGCGGCGCTTGGGGCGGGGGCGGTGCAACTTGCGCTCACTATGTTCTTTACCGGTGCCATCAGCTACACAACCGCTATGGTGGCGCAGCGTCTGGGTGGCAAAAAGCGCTGGGATTGCGCCCGCGTGTTTATGCAGGCGGTGTACCTGTCGCTTGTTTCGGTGCCGCTTTTGTACCTCACGATTCCGCTTGGCCATTTGGCTTTTGGAATGGAGCATTTGCCGGCGGATCAGCTGCAGTACCAAAAGACCTACTTTAACATTCTGATGTTCGGTGGCATCATCAACTTGGTGCGCAATGCGGCTCCCTGTTTCTTTAGCGGTATCGGTGAAACCAAGATTGTCATGAAGGCTGCCTTTGTGGGCATGCTTGTGAATGTGGCCTGTAACTTCTTCTTGATTTACGGCATGGGCCCGATTCCCGCTTTGGGCGTAGCGGGCGCTGCTTACGGTACCTTGATCGGGAACCTGGTTTCGACAGTGATTTTGTTCGCGAAATTCTTCGGCAAGAATTGTCACGACCGTTTCCGCACCCGTTATGCGTTTGCATTCAGTTGGCCCCTGACCAAGGAACTCTTGCAGAAGGGTATTCCTTCGGGTGTCGAGATGTGCCTGAACATGGCGGCGTTCCAGCTCCTGATTCTCATGTTCCATGCGCTCGGGCCCGAATCGGCAACGGCGTCTTCGGTCATGTTCAACTGGGACATGGTGGCCTACGTTCCGCTGATGGGCCTTGAAGTGGCGTCTACGAGCTTGGTGGGGCGTTACGTGGGTGCGCGTGACGGTGCGGCGGCCTCGCGTTCGACTTATTCCGGCCTTAAACTCGGCTGGGGATATTCCTTGCTGATGGGCATTTTCTTTATCTTCTTGCCTGGGATTCTCACGGACATTTTTAAGCCCGATGCGGCTGAAGCTTCTGCCGAGGCGCTGGCCATTTTTGCGGCGGCGCGGCCCATGAGCATTTTCATGCTACGAATTGCGACCTTCTACATTTTCGTGGAAGTCTTGCTTGTGATTTATGCGGGTGCGCTTCGCGGTGCGGGCGATACCGTATGGGTCATGTTCGCGTGTGCCATTATGAACTGGTGCGTGGCGGGTGCCTTGTACGTGGCGGCTTACATTTTCCACCTGCCGCCTCAATACGCCTGGATTACGGTCGTTGCCGTGTACAGTACGGCACCGCTTATTTTCTGGCTCCGCTGGAAGAGCGGTAAATGGCGTAAGCACGTGATGGATAAAGACCGCCTGGCAGCCTAGCCTTATTCGTCTAGAGAAATCTCGACGATTTCCATAATTTCTTCGGCGTATTCCAATTGCTTCGAAAGAATTTTGGCCGCGTTGATTTTTGTGTTGGTCCGCGGGCTAGGTGTGACAGCGGAATTTTCGCCTGCAAGTTCCTTAGTAAAGAATCGGGCCAGGTTCCAGAAGAAAAGCGCGAATTGGCGCTTGCCCTGTTCGCGGCCTTCGAAAAGGCACTTGGCGTAATGTCGGTAAATCAGGTAGGCGAGCAGTCGCGCGCTTTCGGTTTCCGAGAAGAATCCTTGGTCTACAATCGGTTCGCTTGACTCAATTCGGGCCTTGATGCGCGAAAGGGCGGCTTCCCAATCTGGGCCGTAGCTTTCGAGCTTTGCCAAAAGTTCGAACATAGCTTTCGCATTTTCAAAAGGCGCAAACGGATTCTCGCCTGTGTAGTCGAAAATTTTGTAGAGTCTTTCGGCGAAAGGCAAGCCTTGGTCGGCAAGCGTTTCGAACATCCATTCGCGTTCACCAAGAACTTGGTCGCGGACTTCGCGGTCATCATCATCTAATTCGTCTTCAGGCTCATCGCATTCTTCGCAGGTAAAGGCCAGCGGGCCTTCGCCTTCAAGCAACAAGCGCGCGGCCTCTTCGCAGCAGAGCCCGAGCCCCCGCTCCATAATATCGCCATAGACCTCGACAAATCGCGGATGCTCGGTGCAAATATCGCACAGGGCGTCTTCGCCCAAATGCTGGTAAACCTCGCATAGGTTGTCTTTGTCTAAAAACGGGCAACGGTCGTGGGGGAGTAATTTAAAATGCCCGTCTTCAATGTTTGCGCGGAGTCTGTCGCCGAAAACGCCCGATACCTTGCGGTAAACTTCTTGCGTTGCCTCGTCAATATCGATTTCCCAGCCAACGCAACAAGTGTCCGTGCATCGCGAGGCGATGCACTTGAATTGGTCATAAAAATCGGGCTTTCGAAGAATCATTTAGTTTGACTTGTTGTCAGAAAGCAAACCGAAAACTTCGCCCTTTACAAGCCAGCTGACACCGAAGAAGGTGAGCGCTATGGCTTCGGCGATGAAAACTCTTGCAGAAATCTCAATCATCTTCAAGGGAACCAAAACCAAACCGCAAAGCATGCCTACGCCGCAAACCCTAAAAATAATGTTTTTGATTTTCTTCTGTTTTGTTTGCGGTATATAAACCTTGTTGCCGTTTTCGTCTTTGTACCAAGAGCGTGTGAACAGGAACAAACTGTTAAATGCCAATAGGATAAAGAATATGACTGCCGCGGTGCAGTGAATGATGTGCGATACCTCAGCCGGCAATTGGAAAAAGCCGACTAAATCATTCGGATTTACTTGCGCGCAATTGCAAGGGAACAAAACAATCAAGGTGCCAAAGATGCCTGATATAGAAGTTATGGCATGGTCAATTAAGTCGTAGCCCTTGTAGCTCATCAGAATCACAGCGGCAGTTGTTAAAACTCCTGCTAATGCCGGGGTTACGTAATAGGTTTCCGAAATAGACAAATCTGTCCAAAAACCGGACTTAATTGCGTCTGGTTGTGCTTTCGAGACAATATAAGCGCCGAGCAGCGCAATCCACGGGAGCAACATTCCGAGGAATCCCGCAAAAACGCGAATACGCTTTAGCCAAATCTTGTTCGCCTTTCTTGTGGCTTTAAGAACTTCTTCGGCATTTTGAATTTCGTCGCTCATAAATAAATCTCCTAAATGTTTTCAAAAAATATAGCTTATTTGTAATTGTACTATTTGCTTAGAACAAATCCAGCGAGCTATCCAAGTAAATTTCTTCGCGTACCTTGAGTTGGTATTCTGACTTGGTCATATAGTAAAGTAAAAATTCCAAAATGAGCGCGCTGCCGAGACTTCGTCCTTCGATTTTAAAGTGGCGAAATCCAGCGGGAGCGTATGTGTTCTGAATGTTGTCAATCCCGATAAAGCCTGGGTTCTTCATGGCGTCGGAGAACCTATAGCCCCTTTGTGCTGTAGGTGAAACGCAAATGTGGTCGGCGCAGTCTTCGCCAAGGCTTTTCTGGCTTACGTTCTCGTAGCATTTCTTGCGGTCAAAACAGCCATACCAACAGCATTCATTGCACAGGAATTCGACCTTTTGCTTTTGGGCATCTGTAAGCGCATTCAGTTTGTCGAATTGTCTGTTCAGCCTGAAATCGGGAACCACATAGCGGAATTCTTCGCGATTCAGCTCAGCCTTGAATTGTTCGAAATCCGTGATGACTTTTGTGGTCGAAGAGACAAAATAAAAATTGGGATATTTTGCCTTGAGGTAATTCAACAACAGGTCGGAATGAACGATGATTCCGTTTTGAGGTGCGCCGGGGGTTGTCCCGCCGTTTTTAAACATTTCGCATAGGGCATTGCACCGAGCGTCGTCAAGGTGTTCGTCGCGGAGTAGGGAATTGCTGAAGGTGAGTCTTGCCGAAATCCCGTATTCCTTCATGAGGGCGGCGACAGCATTGGGCTCGGCGTCTCCAAATCCGACGCGCCCACCACCCCAAATACAGTCACTGGGCGCCCCGTAAATAGAGCCGATTTCGCACCAGTCGTAAAAGAATTCCCGGTGCTCGCGGTATAGTGGCAAAAACGCCTTGTACAGCTCGTAGAATTCAAACAGTCCAGGAAGGTGGTAGTAGACGGTCATAATATTTTTCATCCGTGATAAATTATAAAAAAAGAGAAGATAATTTTATATATTCTCTTGAAACAGGAGTCTATATGAAAAAAGCCTTTTCCCCTTTATTTGCGGTTGCGCTGGCCTTGACGGTGGCTGGCTGCAGCGATACGAAGACGGTCAAAGAAACTGCTGAAACGAATGTGGTGCCTGAAACTGCAGCTGCAGTTGAAGGAACGAAGACGGTTTCGCTTGCAAATGGGGCGAAGGTTACTTGGATTCAGGATAACGCGGGCGAAAAACTGATGCCGCGCGATCTTTTTAGCGATGCAAGCGATTCGCTTTATGCAAGCTTGAACATGCCGGCAGGGATTCCCGCTTCGGTCAGTACTTTCTTGGTGCAAATCGACGGCAAGTACATCTTATTTGATGCGGGCCTTGGCGCTTGGGGCGGGCAATTGCTGAACCGCCTTGTTGCCTTAGGCGTGAATCCTGACAGCATCGGGCTTGTCTATTTGACGCATTTCCATGCAGACCATATTGCGGGCCTTGTAAAAACTGGCGATGCAGGAAAAACGGAAAAGGTTTTCAAGAATGCCGCGGTCTATGCGGGCAAAGTTGAATATGACGCTTGGATGAACGATATTCCGAAGAATGATTTGCAGAAAGATGTCATGGCCCTTTACAAGGATTGCCTTCATCTGTTTGCCTTTGGCGACACGCTCCCGCATGGAGTGCTTGCGATGGATGCCGTGGGCCACACGCCGGGCCATACTGCATTCCAGCTGGCAAACCTGCTTGTCGTGGGCGACTTGATGCATGGTTATGCATTGCAGAAAGATCACTCCGAAATCAATTCCAACTACGACATGGATAAGGCTAAGTCTGCCGAGAGCCGCAAACGCTTAATGCAATACGCCCGCGATAACAAACTCTTGATGGCGGGTATGCACCTGCCGCCTCCGGCCTTCGCGGAATAGTGTTTCCTGTTGTTATCCCCGCGTAGGCGCGAATCTCCACGCCAGCGGAATAAGTCCGCCGCCGATAGAATTCCCGATGGTAATAACCACGAGGGATTTAAGCATGAGTGCTGAAAAATCTCCGGCGAGCGAGAAGTAGAACATATCTGCGATGCAGTGTTCGAATCCGCTCAAGATAAAGACCATGACCGGGAGAAAAACGACAACGACTTTTCCGGCCTGATTTTCGATGCTCTTGTAACCGTCGGCGGCAATGAACATGAGCATGCCGCAGAAAATGCCCAGTATGAGAAGGCTTACGATGCTGTCGCCGTCTTTGACGAGGCAGAGGGCGCTTGCCTTGGCCTGCAGGGCGGCTCCGTAGCGCGTGAGCGCAATCATTCTAGCAAAAAGGAATGTCCCGATAAAGTTGCCGAGCCATACGATTCCGAGGAATCCCCAGTAGCTAGGCTTGTTGTTGACGAAATAGCCGACTTTGCCCGTGAAAAGGTTAAAGCCGAAATTCAAGATGGTAAACAGCCCGAGTCCGAAAAGGAAGGATCCTAGAACCTTGTTATCGCAAGAAAGGTAGGCGGTGCCGCCAAGGCCGATGCAGAGGCCAGAGTAAATAGACAGAATAAGATTTTTAATCACGGGCGGCAAATTTAGAAAAAATTATACCCGTGTCTAACTTTTAATTGAAATAATTATTTCTTTCTTTATTTTTGGATTTACGGTTTTTGTCGGTGTGACATTTTCCGTAAAAACTTATTCCACGACGAGCGATTTGTCGTAAATATAGTCGACTTCTTCGGACGTGATCCCGCCAGGGACAAGGTCGAGCTTGGAGCGGTTCACCTTCATGGCGGCGGCAAACTGGTCGCGCATTTCGCGAGAAACCTTGCATTTGCCGATGAGCTTGTCAAGCATTTCGGTGAAATGGGCGGTGTTTTTGAGGCCTAAAAGAACCAAAATGTGCTTGACATCTTCGGGAACCTTCTTTTCGCAAACTTCTACATATCCGGCCAGGAAGTAACCGACGGCAGGGCCGTGGGGTACACCTTGATGCAGCGTGAGATCATAGCTCATGCCGTGCGGTACGGAGGTGCTTGTGTGCGCGATAGACATGCCCGCGATAGTCGAGGTGAGCATGAGTTTTTCGTAAAGGCTTTCGTCGACGGGGGCGTCGGAAAGAAGTGCATCCTTGAATTCGCCCCAGAGTTTGAGACCGTATTCCGGACACATGCGGTTGAAAGCGTTGGAATAGACATTCAAGATGCTTTCGACCATGTGGGCGAGCGCATCGACTGCGGTATTGATAATCAGCGTTTTCTTGGCCGAGGCGAGGTACTTTCCGTCGACAAGCGCGAGCGCCGGGAAAATGCGGTGCGGAATGCTCTTTTTCAGTTGTATCTTGTGGTTTGTGATGATGGAAACCGGTGTTGCCTCGGAACCCGTTCCGCAAGTAGTCGGTACGGCAACGACAGGCACATGGCCGAGCGGCTTTTCGGGTGCCTTGTGCAAATTGTCCGCGAGAAGATTCGGGTTCGCAAGGAGCAAAGCGACTGCTTTTGCAGCGTCAATGGCGGAACCACCCCCGATACCGATGATGTAATCGGCGCCGAAATCGCGAGCTTGTTGGGCTGCGTTTCCCACGGTATCGGTAGACGGATTTTCTTCGACCTGATCAAAAATTTGGTATGGCACGTGGCCAGCGTCCAGAACGGCAGTAACATCGTTCAATGAACCATTCTTCTTGGCAGAAGTTTTGCCCGTCATAATGAACGCGCGCTTTCCAACCGCAAGCAAATTTGATGCGTGATTCTTCACGCAGTCTTTTTCGACATAGATGTCCGTGGGTACATAGAAACGCATAGAATGATTACCTCAACTCAAAAATATACAAATCACCTCGCTCGTTCCGCGAGGTAGAGAGGAATATTGTCCATCCAATCCTGTTTTCGATAGGGCGACATGGACAGACGTAGTCCATGGGTGCCTTCGTGGTCCTGAACAAACTGTCTGAGAGACTTAGCGCGCAGGTTCTCTTCGGCCTTGACTTCTATCGGAATAATTTGTTCGCCTTTTTGTAGCAAAAAAGCGTGTCCGTACCGAGCGAAATGCCCGAGATTAGTCCCAGGTCGCGCATAACACGTTCCTTTGAGAATCCGCCTTTCCATATCCTAAACATACCTAAAAATGTTTGTTTTTACACAAAAATGCTGGAAGTTTGTGCTGTTTTTTACATAAAATCACCCGAATGTCTGCTATATGCCAAGGCTTGTCTTCATTAGAAGCGTATTTCTTGGCGTCTGGATAAAATTGGTAGCCAGAGTGCTTCAATTTACAAACAGGGTCGGGAAAAGTATAATCAAATATACTGAACATGCGGTAAAAACCACGACAAAAGCAGATATATAAGCAATGATTTGCATTTTACCATACCCTTTTCGATGATATTTCCTGCCAAAGAAAATGGATGCGCCCGCACTGATGCAAGTCAAAAGCGATGTGAAGAAAAAACGGATAAAAACATCAGCATTCAAGTATGCAGGAATAACGAGGTAACTCGTACTTTTCCCTGGCATACGGCAAATCACAGTCGCACCTTTAGGTACGTAATCTCCGACAGTAAAAAAGCCATTACTACCTAAAAATACTATGAGAAAACCAATTAGAAAGCATCCTATTCCCAAAATAATATTTTGTTTTTTATACTCATCTAATTTAAACATTGTTTTCTCTTCCTAAAATTCAATTCAACGTAGATATCCGTGGGTATGTAGAAACGTATAGAAAATTAATTTCTGTTTTGAATATACATTATTTTGCGGAGTCGCAAACATTTTTATGAAGAAAATGTAAAAGAGTCTATTCCGCTTTTCACCTAGTGTAAAGCGCTTTTGCGCGAGGTTTCTTGAGGATAATTTGTCCGATGTGGCGGGTGAAAATCGTTT
Source organism: Fibrobacter sp. UWB10 (assembly GCF_900182935.1). Taxonomy (NCBI): domain Bacteria; kingdom Pseudomonadati; phylum Fibrobacterota; class Fibrobacteria; order Fibrobacterales; family Fibrobacteraceae; genus Fibrobacter; species Fibrobacter sp. UWB10. The sequence goes on from NZ_FXUE01000002.1 coordinate 227,457, forward strand.
TTATATTTCGTCGTGTGAACCCCGATAAGAAGTCCGACTTGGAGGCTTAAGATGATTTGTTTGAACGACTACTTGTTCTCTGGAAACACGGTGCTGAAAATTTTGCATCAGTATTCGAATGACCTTAGGAATGGTGCGAAGGAAACGCGCAACAGCATTGATCTTGCACACTCGAATTTTCTGATTCAGATTATCGAATTACTCGAACACAACGACTTCTTGACCTCGCAGTCTCAACGAATAAAAGAGTTCTACAAGTTCATGACAAGGGAATATCCCTTCCTTGCCTTTACGTTCAAGGGACGCATCAAGTCTTTGATTCGTGCCGAAGAAAAATTCAACGGCTATATCCTTGAATTTGTCTACAATTATTACAAAAAGAATGGAGTGTTTCCGTCCGAAGCAGAAATTAAAAGCCAACTGAATTTCCGCGATTTGATTGCCTACCGTATCGTGATCTCGATGCCGGTTTGCCATATCAAGAAAGGCGAAGACAGAAGCGAAGTTGAACGGAAGTATTTGTATGAAATCGCAAATGCTCTGCCTGAATTCCTTGAAGAACGTGGATTTACTCCAGAAATTTCAAGACATAAGGATGGCGGCCATTGCGACTTGCTAAAAGATGAAGTTCAGCCGTATTATCATGACTCTGTGGCGACTCCGCGAACATCCGGTTATCAATCGTTGCATATAACGATGTATGATAATCTTGCACGTTGCTACACGGAAGTTCAATTGCGTACAAAGGATATGGATGACTTCGCTGAAATCGGTGAGGCGAATCATTTTGGTTACGAAAAAACGCAAGAAACGCGGCGCTCCAAGCATGACCAGATTCCGAGCGGCGAGTGCGTTTATTTTGACGAGGCGTATGAACGCCTTGTGAAGTTGCAGGAACTTGAACTTGCAAAAATCGACGTGAACATGTTCAAGGCCATCAACAATCAGTTAATTAACGATGGCTGCGGATTGTTCAGAGGCCGCCAAATCTTGCCGTTTGAACACCTGTCAAGGTTCCAGAATGATCTGATTGATTAAGGATTACGGATATTTCGCACCGGGAATATCCTTCAGGATTTCTTTCACGGAAAGAATATAAAAATGCCCAGCAGAACCCTCAAAACCATTTTTACGTATTTCATACATTTAATATAGGTTAAAAAGGCGGAAAGTCAAAAATTTTTTTGCCGCGAAGGAATGCTTAAAAGCTAATGTTAAATTGAAATTTTGATTTCAAACAGTTGGTTTGCAAGCCCGACCGTTGGTTCGAAATCGGCAATCTTCTTGAACCCGTATTTTTCGTATAGGCCGTGGTGCTCGCTTTTGAGATAAACTTTTTTGTAGCCGAGCCTTTGGGCGTAATTAAGCGCTGCGTCAATTAAGCTTTTGGATAGCCGCTCTCCCCGGAATTTTTCGCTAACATAAACGAGGTTAATAAAGGGGCTGCAATTGAATTTCGGAGGAATGTTCCCGTTCTCCTCGAGAACGCAAAAGCCGACAGCATCTTCACCGTGTACAGCAATGAAAATTTTTTCCCAGTCTAGGAAATCGTTTTTTGACATTCGCTCGGCTAAACGACGCCCCGGCAGCCATGGGCAATCATTCGCGAAAGCGCGCGTCTTTTCCCACCACGGTTCATCTTTGTTGATCGCGATTATCATTGCTTGCCTCGGCTTTTAAAGAATCCCTATAGGACTTAACTAAACATGATAAACCTCTTTTAGGACAATATACCACTTTTTCAAAGGTATAGTTTTACCTCTGCCCAAAAAGAGCCCCTATAAGACATATCGAGTTTCTGAAAAACAAAGGCACCAATCAAGCCGCCATAAACGTAGACTTCGCGTCCGTTTTCCAAGGCGACAAGAAAAACAGTGCCGTAAAACTTGTTTTCAGAGCTTTGAACGGGAGACTTCAACTTTGGACAGCTTTCAATTCCAGCAATGCGAAAATCAAGATGAAGGGGACCAAAGTGAAATAGAAAAAAAAGACCACCCAGGCTATACATCAACAAGGGATCACCCGGCTACCTCATTCTGGATGTATCAGGGGATAACCGAGATCACCCATGATATACATCTTTTTTTAACGGAAGTCAATAGGAAATGTCAGATTTTATCAATGCAGACGTAGACATAGGCAAATTTAGTTTTTTCTCCGCTCATAAAGAGCCCCTATAAGACCTACTTTCTGAATATACCTTATTTTATGCGGGTTCGCAAGCGGTTTGACGCTGAAAAAATCAGAAAAATTGGATAGATTCTTTCCAGGAACTCCCTATCCGTGACGCTCAGCTGGCAAACCGTGGAGCGGGGCTCGATTAAATTGGTGATTCGTCGGCGGACGGCATTGTGCCTTTATTGCGCCGTGGATTCCGTAATCCCCGATGCTTCAGGGTGGCCACTGGATGCGGATTTCTTGAAGAAGATGAAACTCTGGTGGTTTGAAACTAGCGGCGTGCCCCTTGACCGGGAATACACATTTACTTATATTACAATCGTAATTCGATAATCCTCGCGACAGTCGACATAGACCATTTGGTCCGTACGTGCATTCGCGGCGGGGCCCATCAACCTTCTTGACGGTCCTGTTGGATAGCTGGTAGGAAAATACCCTACTCGGGTTCATTCGAAAGAGTGACAGGTAACGCCGGGGAAAGCCCCCGCCAACAGAATCGCAAGATTATCCCATTCCACGCAAGGCGTGGAAACTCCATTACAAAGCAAAAAAGCAAGGGCGTATAGTGCGTCGTTTTTACGGTGTATTCGCACCGTTGTGCAACCATTTTAAAGAGGATATCTATGTCGAAAAAATCTATCAATATCTTGGACAAGGATTACATTCACTGGGTCAAGGAACTTTCTTCCCGTTATCGCAAGAGCCAGATCAAGGCGGCGGTGAAGGTAAATAGCGAAATGTTGCGCTACTACTGGGAATTGGGGCGTGATATTGTAACCAAGCAGGCTGAAAGCAAATGGGGCAGCGGCTTCATGAAGAATCTGAGCCGAGACTTAAAGGCTCAGATTCCCAGTGCCACTTGTTTTTCTCCCACGAACATTCTGTACATGAAGAACTTTTATCTTATGTATCGCCCTTATTTGGAAAATGCACCCAAGATCGGGGAACAAAAGGAAGATTTTCCAATTACTCAACAAGTTGTTGAGCAAATTGCCCATGACATCTTTTCAATTCCATGGGGACATCACGTTGTCTTAATGGACAAGTTCAAGGAAAATCCTCAAAAGGCCCTGTTTTTTGCCCGCCAGACGGTAGAAAATGGCTGGAGCCGTTCGTCCCTTTTGAATGCGCTTTCTACCGATCTTTACGAGCGCCAGGGAAAGGCTTTGACGAATTTTGAACGGACTCTCCCTGCCGAAACAAGCGATTTGGCTCAAGAACTGACGAAAGATCCTTATAATTTCGCGTTTACGGGTATTACGGGCCGCTACAACGAAAAACTGCTGAAAGATAGTTTGCTGAACAACATTACCCGTTTTCTTGTGGAATTGGGCACGGGCTTTGCCTATGTCGGCAGAGAATATGGCATTATGGTAGGCGAAAGGGAGAAGTTCATGGATTTGCTTTTTTACAACCTGAATCTCTCTTGCTATGTCGTTGTCGAGGTGAAAATCGGGCGCTTTGAATTTGCCGATATCGGGCAACTGGGCGGATACATGGTGGCATGCAACCACATCCTTAAAAAGGAAGGGCGCGACAACCCGACAATCGGTCTGCTGATTTGCAAGGAAAAGGACAAGGTGCAGGCACAGTACGCACTGGAATCAAGTACGCAACCTATCAGCATTTCGGAATATGAATTGGAAAAATTCTACCCTGAAAAGGTTGAAGGCACAATGCCCTCTATTGAGGAAATTGAGAAAAGATTGTGCGAAGAGCCGCTGTAAAATCTTACGGATATTTCGCACCGGGAATATCCTTCAGGATTTCTTTCCAGAAATCGCGGAATTCTTTGTCGGTGACGGTGCCGCCTGCAGAGAGTAGGCGGTAGTGCTCGCCTTGCCAGACGTAATCGACAGGGGAGGAGCCAAAGCCGTTGCGGGTGTAAAAGTCGCGGCGGCGGTTCCTGCGTTCAAGTTCCTCATCGTCTTTAGAATCTTCTTCGACTTCGATATCGACGACAATGCGTGAGTCGGGATGCTTTTCTCGGATGGCCTGCAAAATTTGCGAACCGTACCCGCGGCAGCGCAGTTCAGGTTCTACAGCAAAGTAGACAATGTTCGTGATGTCGCCGTGCGAAATGGAATTTGAAAAACCGCAGAACAGATCTCCATCGAAAAACGCCCAAAATTCCCGCTTGATTTTGTTGTCCAGCAAATGCTTTATAGGAATCCGCTCGTTGGCCGGAAACGCCGACTCGTACAGAGCCTTGACCTGCGGCAACCATGGTGATTTCTTTGTGACGTCGAAAAACTGGAGCATAGAAATTAGTCGTTGCGACAGCCCTTCGTAGGGTCGAATTTTGAATCTTTTATAAGATTGTTAATCTTTTTTACTAAACGTTGTGCGTTGGGGTGATAACCATCAAGGTCTGGAAGGAGTAATTTTACCGTAGTCGCTTTTTTATTGTCTGCAAGTTCAATAGTAGCTGATGGATGAAGACACATGTCTTTACCTTGGCTATATTCAATCTCTGGCTCGTAATAGATGATTTCTTCAATAATATCTTGAACCTGATTTGGTGGCAAATCATTGCGATAACAAGAATCTGTTTCCGATATGTCGTAATGGTGCTCTTTTGTTTTTAGAACAATTGAATCTTTATATACGGATATATTCGCTGTAAGCCATTCCCCTCCATTGTACAAAGACGCCGACACGTTGATTTCGCCATTTTTATCGGCTTCAGGATGGTTCGCGTAAAAATCATTTATGGATAGGTCTTGTCGTTCCGTTTGATAAGCGATTTTTCCATAAGCTCGATTGTATGAGGCTTCATATCCCGAAAGGATTAAGGAGAATGCTATAAACGAAATGGCTAGATAACAGGCCCGTCGCTTTTTTGACTTTTTGCTTGTGGTGAAGTAGAAAGTGGACAAAGGAAGGACACCCATAGTTAGTCCGCAAAAACAGCATGCATAAACATAGAACGGCCATGCGTCCATTGGAATTACTATGGAATACGCTATTACGACAGAATGACCTACTGCAATAAAAATGGCCGACAGAATTGAAACGACTCGTCCTGCAATAAGAAATGGCTTGCGGTGCTTGGTGGAAATGTTGACAAAAATGCCAAATACAAATGGAATAATGGCAAAAATGATAATAAGTACAATCTTTGCAATAATCGCGAATAACGGTTCTGTTGGTTCCATAGCTTTAAAAATACCTTTTTTGCGGTGAGAAAGGTATATTTACCTACATGAAATCGTTTGAAAATAAAGTGGTCGTGGTGACGGGCGGGGCGCACGGGATTGGTGCGACTGTCGTGAGTGAATTCGAGAAAGAGGGCGCGAAAGTCGCCTACATCGACATTCGCGAGAATCCCTGTTTTGTGGGGGACCTTTCAAAGAAGGATGTCCTCGAAAAATTTGCGCAGTTCGTCATCGAGAAATATGGCCATGTGGATGTGTTGGTGAATAACGCGCTCCCGCTGATGAAGGGCATTGACGAATGTAGCTACGAGGAATTCAGCTATGCGTTGGCGGTCGGCGTGACGGCTCCGTTCTACCTCGCGAAACTTTTCGCGCCGCATTTTGGGTCGGGCGCGAGCATTATAAACATTTCTTCAAGTCGCGACCGCATGAGCCAACCGCAAACAGAAAGCTATACGGCGGCGAAGGGCGGGATTGCAGCGCTCACGCATGCGCTGGCCGTGAGTTTTGCGGGCCGCGTGCGCGTGAATTCCATTTCGCCGGGCTGGATCGATACGGATTTCAAGATCTACGAAGGCCCCGATGCTACGCAGCAGCCCGCAGGCCGCGTCGGCAACCCGCTCGACATCGCGAACATGGTACTTTATCTCGCGAGCGACAAGGCCGGATTCATTACTGGCGAAAACATCTGCATCGACGGCGGCATGACCCGCCAGATGATTTACCACAACGATTGTGGCTGGAAATTTGAAGGGTGAATGCAGTTATTTGTGAGCCGTACACAAATTTTCTAATGAATCTCCATCTTGGAGAATAAATTCAGCACGGCGACACCGCTGATAATCAGCAAAAGCCCGATAATGGCGCCTAGGTCAGGTGTCTGCTTGAAAAAGAACATACCGCTCAGCGTAATGAGCGCAATGCCGAGCGCCGACCAGGTGGCGTATGCGATGCCGATAGGAATCGTGCGCAGGCAAAGGCTGAGCGGGTACAGCGATGCCACATAGCACAGCAGCGAAAAGATGCTCGGAACCAGTTTCGTGAACTGTTCCGAAAATTTAAGGAGCGTTGTCCCCGCCGCCTCCATGACGATTGCTAGAATCAAGAAAAGATAATTGAGCATAAAACCTCCGCTTTATAATAAAGTATAAAAAAATGTGTTTTTTTTATTTGTCTTTTAGGGGCTAAATTATCTACATTTGTTATAGTTTTTTTATATCGGGTTACCGGAGGTTTTATGAAAAAGTTTTCTATTGTGCGTTGGGTGGCTGAAGTCGGATTCGTTTCTTTATTGGGCGCCTGCAGTTCTGAATCCGTTATTGCAAATTCCGTGGATTCTGTGAATTCGTCTTCTTCTGAGGCAATCATTTCAAGTTCCTCGGAAGTGCCTCCCTCAAGTTCTTCTGTGCAAGAACCCTTTAATCCGAGTGATTATCGCACCTGTGATGAAAAGTACGAAGGCAAATTCTTAATGTATCAGTACACGAAAGTGCTAGATGTCATGGGTACGTCTTTTATAATCGCAACAGATTTTTATAAATGTGAAAGTGGTAAATGGTCTGAACCTATTACAAACGCAAACCCATGGATGGAAAAAATTGGTGGCGATGCGATTGATCGCAATGTGATTGATGGTGATGTGGTTCGCGTTGCTCCAGATGAATGGGTATGCAGTGCTGAAAATGAAGGCTTGGTGCAGTCATGGTCGTATATGTATGCGGCGAATCATGCACCAGGGCGTACGCCAACTTATTATGCTAGGTGTGAACAGGGGGACTGGGTTTTATGCGAACCGGAAAGTTCGTCAAGCAGCAGTGAAAAGTCGAGTAGCAGTGTTGTGGAGTCTTCGTCTAGCGTCGAGGAATCGTCTTCTTCTGAAGTGACGCCGGAGTCTAGTAGCAGTTCTGCTGATGTGCAGTCTAGCTCTAGCGAAGCGGAGTCAAGTTCCAGTAGTAGCGAGGACAAGGTAGATTGTTCGGCACTTCTGGAAGGAGAAACGGGTTGGAGCTGGGATGTACCGAAGGAATGCCGTTTTAACCCTGATATTGACTACGGCTCCATGACCGATGAACGTGATGGCAAAACATATAAGACGGTGAAGATTGGTGACCAAACTTGGATGGCCGAAAACCTGAATTACTATGATGCCTCGGATTTAAATGTGAAGGAAAAGAGTTGGTGCTTTGGAAAGAAGGACAACGGGGATAGCTCTACCTGCGATGTGGCTGGCCGCCTTTACACCTGGGCTGCTGCAATCGATTCCGTAAAACTGGCGACCGATACCAAGAATCCGCAGGATTGCGGCGATGGCAAAAAATGCGCCTTGCCCGACACTGTGTACGGGATTTGTCCGCCGGGCTGGCACTTGCCGAGCAAGGCGGAGTTTGGAACCCTGCTCACGGTGATGGGCGGGCAATCTACCGCAAGCAATGTCCTCAAATCCCAGAGCGGCTGGGCCGAAAGCAAAAATGGTGCAGATGCATTCGGCTTTACTGCATTGCCCGTCGGCGGATGGGCTCCACTCTATGGTTTCTATCTCGCGGGCAATGGGGCCTACTTCTGGAGTGCCACAGGATTCGATGCCGACTATGCCGAACACCTGGGCATAGACTATGATAAAGAGAAAACGTTCCTGGACTTCGCCTACAAGCACGGCGGGAGTTCCGTCCGTTGCCTCAAGAACAATTAGCGAATGAAACCCCTTGTCATTTACGTGCACGGAAAGGGCGGGAACGCCGACGAGGCGCTGCATTACAAGAGCCTGTTCCCTGATGCCGATGTTCGCGGCTTCGATTACAAGGCGGAAACCCCGTGGGATGCCAAGAAGGAATTCCCGGTATATTTTGATTCTGTCGCGGCGGGCTACGGCGAAGTGACTCTTGTTGCGAATAGCATCGGGGCGTTCTTCTCGATGAATGCGCTGGGCGACAAGCTCATCAAGCAGACCTATTTTATTTCGCCGATGGTCAACTTGGAAAAGCTCATTTGCAACATGATGATGTGGGCGGGGGTCTCCGAAGAGGAACTTCGCGAAAAGAAAACCGTGCCCACGAATTTCGGCGAAACGCTTTCATGGGAATACCTGTGCTACGTGCGTGAAAATCCGATCGAGTGGCACATCCCGACGAGAATTCTGTACGGTTCGAACGACAACCTGACCTCGCTAGAAACGATGCGCGAATTCGCCCAGAAAATCGGTGCTCCCTTGACCGTAATGGACGGCGGCGAACACTGGTTCCACACCGCCGAACAAATGGCCTTTCTGGACAAGTGGATGCTAAATTGTTAAAAAAACACGATTTTGGCCTTATTGGTGCGAAAATTGCGAGTTTTGTTGCGTTATTCGTATGAAAAATGCAGAAATTATTGCAAAATTGATATGAATAATGTAGATTTTGGGACATGGAACGCGAAATACTGAAAAATTTCATAGAATGGATGTCTGAGCCTGGGCGTAAGCCGTTGGTGGTGACCGGGGTGCGTCAGTGCGGAAAAACCTACGCAATCAAGGATTTTGGGAACCGTTTTTTTGAAAATTTGGCGTATTTCAATTTCGAGGGAAATACTGCCCTGCAGTCCATCTTCGAGTACGATTTCGATGTCGCTCGCATTGTGATGGAACTGGAGCGCTATTCTAAGCAGAAAATTACGGATGGGAAGACGCTTGTCTTTTTCGACGAAATCCAGGCGTGCCCCAAGGCCATAACGAGCCTGAAGTATTTCTGCGAAGATCGTTCTGGGCTTCATGTGATTGCTGCAGGATCTCTCCTGGGAGTGGTTATCCGCAAGTCGGAAATTTCTTTCCCCGTGGGGAAGGTGGAACGTCTGCAGATGTTCCCCATGAGTTTTGAGGAATTCTTGATGGCGATTGATGACGGCCGGTCCCTACTCGAAGGTCTTTCGAACTATGACCTGCGTCGTGCGCTACCGGAAATGTACACCATTCCGTTACAGAATTATCTGAAACTTTATTATGTTGTCGGCGGTATGCCCGCTGCGGTAGCGTCGTTTGTACAGGAAAATGATTTTGAAAAAGTGGACCGAATTCTGAAAAACATTCTCTTGGATTATGGAGATGATTTTTCAAAGCATGCTCCTCCATCGGATATACCGAAACTTGGGCTTATCTGGGATTCCGTCCCCAAGCAACTGGCAAAGGACAACAACAAGTTTATGTTCTCGCATGTGAAGGCGGGCAAGCGTGCTGCTGATTTGGAAGATGCACTGCAATGGCTTTTTAATGCGGGACTTTTGCACAAACTAGAATGTGTGACGAATGCGGAACTGCCGCTATCGAACAATGCTAACGGCACGGTTTTCAAGGTCTATATGAGCGATGTCGGGTTGTTGCGTGTGAAGTCTGGAATTGACGCCAGCACGATTCTTGAAGAAACACCGCTGTACGCAACGTTCAAGGGTGCGTTTACGGAAAACTATGTAATGAATGAACTTGTGAAGCAGGGGCTGCACCCTTATTTCTGGCGGTCCGAGAACAAGGCTGAACTCGATTTTCTGATTGAGATTAAAAATGAGTTGATGCCGGTTGAAGTCAAGGCGGAAGAACACACGAAAGCGAAAAGCTATGGCGTCTTTTGCAAGAGATTTTCGCCTAAGAAAGGATTCGTACTTTCGCAAAAGAATATCGCCGTGACGAATGACGGACAAACGGAAACATTGCATTTACCGCTTTACCTGTGCGGAAAGATGTTTCGTTGACTGTGATGTGCGGGCGGCGAACACTGGTTCCATACCGCCGAACAGATGGTTTTTCTGGATAAGTGGATTCTAAAATAAAATCTATTGAAGGTTGTTGAATATATTACATTTGCACTGAATGAACTTTAGTAGGGGGCGTTTATGAAGAAGATTCTTGATCTGTCATCTTGGCGGACAGCACTTGGCAACTTGTTGCCTAGTGCGCATGGCCACCAAGGTGGGAGCCGCAAGGCGGCGATAGGATTCATGCTTATTGTGGCGTTTGCTGTTGTCGGGTGCGACGATAGTTCGTCGGCGTCTGCAGGGCCGAATGATGAACCGGCTGTAGAGTCTTCTTCTGCTGCTGAGCACAGCTCGTCGAGTTCTAGTGCCCAGAAGAATTCGTCCAGCAGTGAAAAGGCGAAGTCTTCGTCTTCGAAAGAAGAGAATGTTGCTGAAGAATCGTCGAGTTCGGTAAAGTCGGAATCTTCGCCTTCTGTTGAGAAGACTCTGTCGAGTAGCAGTTCTACTGATGTGCTGTCTAGTTCTAGCGAAACTGTGGTGAAATCCTGTAGTAGTGAGGGTGTGTTGTCGTCAAGTTCTCAGATTGACTGGAAATGGGATTTGCCGAAAGAGGCTTACCTGAATCCGGAAATAGAGTATGATTCTATTACGGACGCTCGTGATGGTAAAGTGTATAAGACTGTAAAAATTGGTGACCAAATATGGATGGCCGAGAACTTGAACTTTGACCCTGGTCAGGGTGGTTCGGGAGAGAATAAATATGACTGGTCTTGGTGTTTTCTTAATGATGCTAAAAACTGCGATGTGATCGGTCGCTTTTACACATGGGCGGCGGCAATTGACTCAGTGAAATTGGCTAACGATGTGGACAACCCGCAGGATTGCGGCTATGACAAAACCTGTACCTTGCCCGATACGGTGTACGGAGTTTGTCCGCCGGGTTGGCACTTGCCTGATTCAACAGAATGGGAAGTCTTATTTTTGACTGTTGGTGGTCAATCAGTAGCCGGCAAGGTGCTCAAGTCTCAGGTTGGTTGGAAAGATAATGGATATAATAATGGAAATGGTTCGGATGCTGTAGGATTCTCTGCGTTGCCAGCTGGCAATGGACAAGTCGGTGGTAAATTCTATCGTTATGGTGGTAACGCCCTTTTTTGGAGTGCCTTCGAAATCGATTCTACCTATGCAGGTGATGTGAACTTGAACTACCTTGATGAGTATGCAGGTGTGGCCGGCCATAATAAAATCAATGCGATGTCTGTCCGTTGCGTAAAGGACTAGCAGTGAGGCGAGTGCAGCGCAGAAATGCTTGTATTTCTGCATTGTCGAGCCGAGCGGCGAGGGACTACGTAGTAGTCCCCTAGCAAGCCGAGTGAAGCGGTCGCCAAGTATACTTAAGCGGCCATTTCCGAGACGCAGCATTCTGCACTACGAAATAGTGCCACAACTAGGCCTGCCTGGCAGTGGGCCCAAAGGCGGAGACGGTTGTGGTGCCCCCTCTTTTTTTTGAAAACATCTTTTTACCAGGAAACTGGTATTCAAACGCTTCAAAAAAGCGTGTATAAATAAGAATAGGGATAACCTCTATTCGCTCGCGGGAGGCGTTCCCGGTAAAAAGTATAATATGATCACACAATTAGTTGCTTTTCTCATTAAATGTAATTATATTATAATTACGCCATGAGGTTCTGCATGGAAGTAGAATTTGAGTGGGTTGTTTTGTGGGAGACGGATTATGAAAAAGGAATACGATTTTGCAAGCATGAAGGCGATGAAAAATCCTTATGCTGCCGCATTGAAAAAGCAGATTACAATCCGTCTGAATTCGAGTACTATTGAGTACTTCAAGAATATGGCGAAAGAGGTCGGCATTCCCTACCAGACCCTTATTGACTCTTATTTGACGGATTGCGCCCAGTGCAAACGCAAACTGACCATGCATTGGAAGTAACATAAGGCGGTCGAAAGGCCGCCTTTTGTCGTTTTAGGCGAAATAAATTACATTTGCTTAGAATTTATTATATCGGGTTACCGGAGAATTTATGAAAAAGTTTATTCTTGCGATGGGTTTGGTGGCATTTGCGTTTGTCGGATGCGATGATAGTTCGTCAGCATCGGCAGGGCAGAATGATGAACCGGGTGTAGAATCGTCTTCTTCGGTTAAGCAAGGCGAATCATCCTCCTCCGTCATTCCGGGTGGCGACCCGGAATCTAGCAGTGGAAAGGCGAAGAGTTCGTCATCGAGTGTTGTTGATCCATTGACTGTAGTTATGGGGGTGATGATCGACTCCCGCGGTGGCCAGACCTACAAGACTGTTACCATCGGCACGCAGGTTTGGATGGCGGAAAACCTGAACTATGAAACGACGAACTCTTACTGCTATGACGACGATCCTTCCAACTGCTCCAAGTACGGTCGCCTTTACACATGGGCTGCTGCGACAACAGCTTGTCCCATTGGTTGGCACTTGCCCAGCGACGATGAATGGAATACGCTTTTCACAGCGGTTGGCGGAGATTCAATAGCGGGCAAGATGCTCAAGTCCGCCGGCGGCTGGAATGATAATCACGGGGCAAGTGGCAACGGCACGGACACCTATGCGTTCTCGGCGTTGCCTGCTGGCGTCAGAATCTACGGTGATTGGGGTTACGACTACGAGGGCACCGTCGTGCACTTCTGGAGTAGTTCTACGGAGGGCGGATTCGATGGCGTGTACAACGTGCTCATGGGCTACGGCTACGATGATGCGGACCTGGACTATACCGATAAGTACAACGGGTATTCCGTCCGTTGTCTCAAGGACTATTCGGATGCCCCAATGCAGTCCAGTAGTAGTGTAAAATCAAGTAGTTCAGTCAAATCCAGCAGCAGTTCCGCGAAGTTTAGTAGTAGTTCAGCCAAATCCAGTAGCAGTTTGGCAAAGTCTAGTAGTAGCGAGTCTAGCAGCAGTGTAAGCGAAGTATCATCAAGTTCTTTGAAAGACTTTGATTGGAGTTTACCCAAAGAGACTTACTTGAATCCTGAAATAAAGTATGATTCTGTTACGGACACTCGTGATGGCAAGGTTTACAGGACGGTTAAAATTGGTGAACAAACCTGGATGGCGGAAAACCTGAACTTTGACCCTGGTCAGGGAGGCTCGGGTGAGGATAAATATGATTGGTCCTGGTGCTACAACGATGAACCTGCAAACTGTGATGTGACAGGTCGATTTTACACCTGGGCCGCGGCGATTGACTCGGTGAAACTAGCAAATGATGCCGATAATCCGCTTGAATGCGGTTACGACAAATTTTGCAATCTGACCGGCACGGTGCAGGGCATTTGCCCCACGGGCTGGCACTTGCCATCGCGAACGGAATGGGATGTCCTGTTCACGGCAGTGGGCGGCCAATCCAGTGCGGGCAAGGTTCTCAAGTCGCAGAGTGGCTGGTATAAGAACAATGGTACGGATGCGTTTGGTTTTTCTGCGTTGCCTGCTGGCTTATGGAATCATGCTTTCAATTATGACGGCTGGCTTGCGTATTTTTGGTGCTCAACTGAGAACGATCGCTCCCGCGCGTGTGCCGCGGCCATGGACTACTACCACACGGATGCGAGCCTGGGCAACTCCACTAAGTACTACGGGTTTTCAGTCCGTTGCGTAAAGGACGAATAAGATTGTCTCGTGGATTGTAAAATTTTCATGCGCCCCTTGCCAGTTTTCTGAATCTTAGGTACATTAATGCCCGACGCATCTCGCTGTTTTAAGGCGAGGTGCGTTTTCGTTTTATAGCGAAAACGCCTCTAACAACAAACAGGTCACCATGTGACCACAACAACGGAGGCTATATGGATAGACCAAACCTATCAGAAAAAGATGTAAAAAGAGTTTGGGTAGAGGACGATGCAATTTGTGTTGAACTCAAAGATGGTCGAATTGGGTGGGAACTCATCCGCGATTATGAACCGCTGAGAAAAGCTACTCGAAAACAGCTGGAAAACTGTCGCGTTGATTGCGATGGTGTGTGTTTTGATGATCTTGATGAAGGTTTGGAACTTTCGAACTTCTTTTTTCCAGAAAAACTTGACGACTAATCAAAAATTGATTATATTCAACTATGTACAATGTAACTATAACCAAAAGAGCCCAAAGAAGTGCTGCGACGATGCCGAAGGCTGTGCAAAACAAGCTCAAGGCTCTCGTTCAGTCTCTAAAGGTCTCTGGGCCGGTGCAGCCATTGTTTTGGCATTACTCCAAGCTCGGAGGCGACAGGTATCATTGTCACTTGGCGCTAAACTGGGTGGCATGTTGGACTTGTAAGGATAGCTCTATAGATATTGAGGTGTATTATGCTGGCAGTCGTGAAAAGGCCCCGTATTGAAATCAGGGCGAAACATATCCCCGCTCCGCTTGTCCGGTTTTTGAAGAATACCTATAAACCGGAGAATGTAATCGTCAGTGACGAAGATGTTGCTGTTCCTTTTGAAGAATCGGAATGGTTTAAGTCCTTGGAAACGACTCCGGGCGAGATGATTGTGGCAAATAGGGATTTGCGCAATTGGTCGCAAGTGACTTTGGCGGAGAAACTTGGAATCCAGGTGCAAAACCTGTGTGCTATGGAAAACGGACGCAGGACGGTTTCCCGTAAGATGGCGGTAAAACTTGGTGAAATCTTTGGAACGGATCCTGCGGCATTCTTTGATTTCGGGAAGTAGAGTGGCTTATCGCCTCTAAAATTTTAGCCGTCCGTGATGTGCGGGCGGCTTTGCTCTTTTATTGGGCGAATTCGACTTTGCTGAAAGACTTGTAATGGTTGCCGGTGTAATAGATATTGCAACCGCTGCTATAGACGAGGCGGTTGGTTCCTCGGTTGCTTGCGAAGTAATCGACATCGGCTTCGTACCAGGTCCCTTGGGGCAATAATCCTTCGCGATTTTCGAAATAATCTCCGCCAATCATCACGCCGAGAGTTGTTAAAGGATTGAAATTCCATTTGGTAAAATACCGGCCGGTTTTTTGCTCGTAGAGCCTTTTACCTTCGCTTTTGCTCACGTAGTTCGAAGGAAGACTCCCATTTTCGCAAATGTATTTGGCGACTTCATTCTTTGATGTGTACTGAGTTCCTGGTTGGCTTGTTGAAACTATCGGGGCTGCACTTGAGGAGAATGGCGACGATTTGCCGACAAATGTATAGATACCGGATACGATTGCCAAGATAACGCATAGCGCGAACATAAAACTGCGCAGCGATTTGTTCTTTTTATGGTAGCCGGTGTTTGATGAGTAACGCGGTCGCGGTTCTTGACGCAAAGCTACGCCTTCGAGGGTGCCTTTCTCGATTCGGGCACCTTTCTCGGTTTTACCGAAACTACTGATGATGATTGTGTCGCCGACTCGTGGCTGTCGAACAGGATGCCCTAATGCTGAAATGTGGAAGAAAAACTTTGTTCCGTTCACTGTGGCGAAACCGAATCCTTTTTCTTCGTTCCATTGCGTGACGGTAGCTTTATTTGTGATGGGCATGGTGAAACCTTTTGTTGTTGGACTTTTTTAATGTAGCAAAGAATTTTTAGCTTTCTTCTTTGAATTTCATTATGCTCCAGTGGCAATCGCATACAATTGAATTTTTGACAATCTTTGCACCTTCGAAATGTAGCGTTTTTATGATTTCTGGATTTGCATTCACTCGAATGTAGTATTCATGGAAATGATAGTCGCTCATCCTGCATTCTGTTATGGGAATGTTTCTTTCTTTTAATTGATTGATGAGGTTCTTCATCACGTCGCAAATGTAATCTGTACTATAGACTGGGCTGTCGTGGTTTGTTGTCTGTGCGGCTTTTAAATCAACTGCTTGTTTTTTGGTGTTGCCGCCGAAGATATTTTTTATGAAAGAAAACGGGTTGCCCATCATTTTTCCTTGTTGAGATGACTTAGGGAATATACTTATTTTTGAAAGGGCGGGCTTTCAAAGTGTACGCATAGATTGCTTCGCGGAGTTTACCCTGAGCTTGTCGAATGGGCTCGCAATGACGTAAAAGGTTTGACTGCGCGAGAGCTTGCTCTCGCATAGGAAAAACGCATAGTCAAGCCTCGAAGAGGAATGACGAGTGTGTTGAGTGTGGCGGAATCGCATGTGAGGCCTTTTGCCAATGAATCCGGGGTGTTAGGGGCGGAGCCACTAGGCGAGGGGGTGATGGAAGACGCGGCGTGCCGCGGCTGCAATCAGGGGGAGCCTTCCCCCTTTTGTGTAATTCGGGACTGGATTCTTCGTTTCGTGCTTCGCACTTCACTCAGAATGACGTTTTTTGCACTTTTCTTGTGCAATTCCTAACCACTAACCACTGTTTACTGACCACTTCTCTCGTCTAAAATGCTATCTTTCCCCCCGGAAACATTCTAATTAACAGAGGTTCAAAAAATGAATTATTTCAATTCTATCCCTATGCGTCGCCAACTCGAAGAAATTGGCCACTGCCGTTTCATGGAACATTCTGAATTCAGCCGTGGTGTTGAAGCCCTCAAGGGCAAGAAGATCGTGTTCGTCGGTTGCGGTGCCCAGGGTCTCCATCAGGGTCTTGACCTGCGCGATAGCGGCCTCGACGTCTCTTACACGCTCCGCAAGGAAGCCATCGAACAGAAGCGCCAGTCCTGGAAGAACGCTACTGAAAACGGCTTCAAGGTCGGTACCTACGAAGAAATGATTCCGGATGCAGACCTCGTTTGCAACCTCACACCGGACAAGCAGCACCACAACGTGATTCCGGCCATCATGAAGCTCATGAAGAAGGGCGCAGCCCTCTCTTACAGCCACGGCTTCAACATCGTTGAAGAAGGCCAGGAAATCCGCAAGGACATCACCGTGATCATGGTCGCCCCGAAGGGCCCGGGTTCCGAAGTCCGTAGCGAATACGTTCGCGGTTTCGGTATGCCCTGCCTTATCGCTGTGCACCCGGAAAACGACCCCGAAGGTAAGGGTTGGGACTATGCAAAGGCTTACGCCGCTGGCCTCCATGCCGACCGTCCGGGCGTTCTCGAAAGTTCTTTCGTTGCCGAAGTGAAGTCCGACCTCATGGGCGAACAGACCATCCTTTGCGGTATGCTCCAGACCGGCACCATCCTTTGCTACGACAAGATGGTGAAGGATTTCGGCGTTGAACCGGCTTACGCGGTCAAGCTGCTCCAGTACGGCTGGGAAACCATTTCCGAAGCCCTGAAGCACGGCGGCATCACCAACATGATGGACCGTCTCTCCAACCCGGCCAAGATCCGCGCCACGGAACTCGCCGAAAAGATGAAGAAGATCATGAAGCCGCTCTACTGCGAACACCAGGACAACATCATCTCTGGCAAGTTCTCCAGCACCATGATGGTCGACTGGGAAGCCGGCGACAAGGATTTGCTCAAGTGGCGTGGCGAAACGGGCGAGCTCGAATTCGAAAAGGTCGAAGCTACCGACAAGGTCATCACCGAACAGGAATACTTCGACCGCGGCGTTCTCATGACCGCCATGATCAAGGCCGGTGTGGAACTTGCATTCGAAACCATGTGCTCTGTGGGCATCAAGCCGATGAGCGCCTACTACGAATCCCTCCACGAAACTCCGCTCATTGCCAACCTCATCGCTCGTAAGAAGTTGTACGAAATGAACCGCGTGATCAGCGACACCGCCGAATACGGTTGCTACCTGTTCGCCAACAAGTGCGTGCCTCTGCTCGCCGACTTCATGAAGAACGAAGTGAAGAAGGACGACATCGGCGCTATCTACGGCGAAGGCAAGACCACCGCTGTGGATAACGAAGAACTGATCAAGGTGAACAAGAACATCCGTCAGCATCCGGTGGAAGAAGTCGGTGCTTGGCTGCGTGAACGCATGAGCGGCATGACGAAAGTTGTCTAATCGGCGCAATACGGCGTTGCTCGCCCCCTCACGTACGCTCTAGTACGCTACGGGGGCTCGCGCCTTGTCTTGCTTGATTATCCAACTTTCGAGAAAGATGTTTTGTCGTTCTCGAAATCGCGAAAATTTGGCCCGCCTTTTGGCGGGCTTTTTCTGTGTTGACTATATTTAGGGCATGAACAATTCTCAATCTCGCAGCAAGCTTCGTGACGAAGTCTATACCCAGATGATGTGCGCGCAGGCGCGCCTTTCTAAAGACCAGAATACCCAGATGGGGGCGGTGCTGGTGAGTGCCGATGGTCGCGTAATCAGCACGGGCTACAATGGTGCTCCGGCCGGTTTCGACGACGAGACGGTGCCGTACACCCGCGAAAAGCAACTGCTGGCGTACGATTTGCTGGATGCCGATTCGGGCGAGGTCCTGAGCCACCACGAGTTCGAGGCGAACAAGTACCCGTTCATGGTTCACGCGGAAATCAACGCGTTGCACTATGCCCGCGGCAAGGTTCCTCCGGGATCCAAGCTCTATGTGATCGGTTTCCCCTGCGAACGCTGCGCTTTGGACGTGAGCCTTTCGGGCGTTGCCGAGGTGTTCGTGACCAAGGACGATTACGACCCGAAGTCTACGCTGAACAACAGCCGTGACACAGCCTACTACATGTTTGCGCAGGCGGGAATTGTGGTGACGCTTTGCGGTAAGCGCATTCGCCCCGTGGTTTCGAAACCGAAAAAGTAGTTTTTATCACACACCGAAAAGTGTGGACATAAATTTTTGCTTAAATGTAGACTTTTGGCAAAATATTTATTATATTGATAACCGGGAGCAATTTGCGCTCGGTTATTTTTATTGGGATTTTTTATGGTGAATCTTTTTGAATATCTGAACTACCGCGAATTTTTGCGGGATAGCTACGAGGAGCGGCACAAGGGCGACTGGCGCTTTAGCCACCGCTATATTGCCGACCGAGCTGGATTCGATGCGTCGATGTTCAATAAGATTCTGCAAGGCAAGCGCAATTTGACTAGCCGCCTTGTCTCTGTTTTTGCCGATATTTTCTGTAGCGATGCTCGCGAAAAGGCCTACTTTGCCGACATGGTGGCATTCAACCAGGCCAAGAACCATTCCGAAAGCCGCCAGTACCTGGAAAAACTGGTGGCAACCAAGGAATGCAAGGTCGAAAATGTGGCCAAGGATCAGTTCGAATACTTTGACCACTGGTACCATGCGGTGATTCGTGAACTGGTGACTTTTTATCCGTATGTGGGCGATGACGCTGCGCTTGGCCTGATGGTGCGCCCGCCGCTGACCGCTTCGCAGGTTAAGTCTTCGATTGCGTTGCTGGAACGCCTCTCGATGATCAAGAAGAACGAGGCAACAGGATTTTACGAACAGACGCAGGGCCTGATTTCCAGCGGTTCCGAATCGTTTAGCACGGCGGTCAACTCGTACATTCAACAGAACTTGAATGTGGCGCAAGACGCCTTGGACCGCTTTGACCGCAGCGAACGCAATTTGTCGACGCTGGCCTTTGCGTGCGACGAGCCGACTTACAAGGAACTGGTCGAGATGGTTCGCCGCTTTAGGCGCGAAGTCTTGGCGAAGGTGGGGCAGTGTGCAAAGCCTAATCGGGTATTCCAGCTCGGCATGCAGCTGTTTCCGCTTTCGGACCCGTATCCGCCTCCGCAGCGCCGCGGGCGCAAGCGCCGTATTCGCGGTATGGAAATGACGAACGGCGACGAATTAGAAGTTGCCGGTGATGATATCGCCGGTGAAAATGCCGAAGGGGGTGCGGACAATGCTTAAGAGAAAATCTTTATATGCAGTTCTAGCTCCCGTGGTGGCGGGAATGCTTTGCAGTAGCTTTGTGGGTTGCTCTGAACGTCGCGATGTCGCGGGCGGTACCGAAGCCGAATCGACGATCGCGTTGCAGATTCAGTTGGCAAGCGGTAAGCCAGCCGCTTATAGCCGTGTGCGTGCGCTCCCGGAAGGTTTTTTACCCGAAGGCAACCGCGTGGTGCCTTGGCTCGAAACGAATGATTCGGGCTTTGTCAAGATTCCGATGGAACCGGGTTCTTACACGGTGGAGGCTCGCCATGTCGATGGAACAGTGGCGACAGGCGCTATCCGCAGCGTAGACTTGGAGAAAAAGTCGGTCGCTAGAATCGATACGGTCAAACTCGGCGAACTTTCTTCGATCGAAGGCTACGTGATGCTTGGTGATTCGATGCCGGTGGTCCGTATTGCGGGCCTTGACCGCTACGTGATTCCGGACAGCACGGGTCACTTTGTGATTGACTCGCTCCCGGTGGGCGATTTTGATGTGCAAATCGGCGACCCGCAAGAGGTTTATTCGGCCAAGGTGCAGTCGACGACGGGCGATACCTTGTATGTAGACTGCTCTGATTCCACTTCAAGCATTAATGTGGTCAAGCCTAAGGAAACGGCAGCAAGTGAATATCCCGATGCCGACTGGAACGAACACGATGCCTTGATTAAGTTGGCCGACGGCTATGCTACAGGCGTGCTCGGTGCTGCGGGCGTTACCGATTCTGCGGGCAATATCAGCAAGCAGAAGGGCGAAGTCTGTATTGTGACCACAACCGAAGACTACATTATTGTCGAAGACACGACCAGTACGGATTCGGCGTCAACGACGGCGGTGATTGCACCGGGGTCTCTCCGTGAATGTGCTTACAAGGAAGGCCCGGTATGGGTGCTGTTCGAAAAAGACGGTACTTATAACCTGCAGGCTCCGCTCCGTTTGAAGTCCGACAAGACATTCGATGGCCGCGGCCGCGATATCCGCATTTCGGGCATGGGTGTGCTTACCGATGCATCGAGCAACTTGATCTTTGAAAATCTGACCTTTACGGCGCCGTCTATTACAGCGCAAGATACGACCTCTCGCCGCGCCCTTTCGATCCATAACCGTACGCATCATGTGTGGGTGGATCATTGCACCTTCGAGGAATACCCGCTGGTGGAATTCGATGTGAAGCGCTGCTCGCATAATGTCACGATTTCTTGGTCTCGTTTTGAAAATGCTCAGACGGGTGTGCTGTTCGGACTTGCCGGCGATATCATTATGGATACTGCCCAAAGCCTGACAATGCATCACAATTACTTTGAGGGACTCTCTCGCGACGGAATTCTTGCTCATGGAGGCAAACTTCATGCCTACAACAACTTCTTCTACTCTTTAGATTTGTCGGGCGTGGTATGTTCAGATTCCGCTACCTGCCTGATAGAAAAGAACATCTTCAATAACGAAATGCCTGTGACGTTATACCGCTGGTATTACGAAGACGGGGCTCCGGTGGATTCTACCGTGGGCTTTGCCAACATGAAGTCTAACTGGCATACAGGCGGTGGCGAAGATTCCATTACCGATGCTCGCGGCTACAAGCCCGACTACAAGTATACGGCAGATGCTGCCGATGCTGACCTTGCTTTGTCTGTCAAAAAAGAGAGTGGTGCTCGATGAAAGAAAAACTGCCTGCGTTCCTGTTCATGCTCGCAATTCCGTTGTCAATCGTGCTTTACCTGAAGGTAGAGGCGGCCTCGGGTTCTGAAATTGTGGCGCTACTTTCGGCGGTGGCTTGCTATTTGGTCATCTTCTTTTTGCTGGCATTGTTCTTCAATTCCCGCGCGAAAGATGCCGATGGTAAGGCAATCTCGGCCTTGGATAACTTGTTTGCAGAAAAAAAGACAAAGGCTGAACTTGCCCGTGAACAGATTCTGCGCATGCAAAAGGAACTAGAGGCTAAAAGAGCTTTAGAAGATAAGCTTGAGCCTTAGGCGCCTTATTGCAAACAAAATTATCTCCTTTAGCTATATTTGGCCCGTAAGGAGATTATATGAAGAAACTCGCCCTAATTATCGCTTTTGCGGTAGCCTTTTCTGGTGCCGCAGAACGCTACAAAGACCGCATGTTTGACGTTTCTGTCCAGAAAAATGTCGTTTATGCAGCCAAAGTAAATCACCTCAAAACATTAAATTCCATTTCGACTGCCGCGATTGCGTATGCCGTATTGAATGATGGTATGCCGGTTTATCTTTATGAAAATGAGACGGACTTGACGCAAGTCGACTTGCACATGGACATTTACCAGCCGAAAAAAGATACCGAAAAGAAACGCCCTGTAGTTTTGGTGATGCATGGTGGTGCTTTTGCGGCAGGCTCTAAGAACGATTATGATCAGCATTCGATTACCTATTGCGATTCTTTGGCCGCTCGCGGTTATGTGAGTGCTGCTGTGGAATACCGCTTGGGCATTACGGCGGTCATCAAAAATAAGGCTCTCACCGTCGATAGCCTCGATTTCTCGAGAACGGTGTATCGCGGGATTCAAGACGTTCGTGCCGCGGTTCGTTACATTAGGGCAAATGCTGACGAATTGGGCATTGATCCGGATCGCGTTTACTTGATTGGCAATAGCGCAGGCGCAATCCTTTCGCTCGAAAACATCTACATGGATAAAGAGTCTGAAATCCCGGCGGCAGCAAAGAGAACTCCGGATTTGGGCGGCCTCGATGCTTATGGCGTGCAGGGGTATGGTTCTCAGGCGAATGCCGTAGCTGCCTTGTGGGGTGCTGTGCATGATCCGAAAATTATTGAAGATGTGAAAAAGCCGGTTCTCTTGGTGCATGGCAAGGCTGACAGTACGGTCGTATTCAAAACGGGTCGCCCCTTGAGCAATATTGCTGTCGTTCTCGAAAACCTGATGCCTTCTGCTGCGGCAACGGTTGGGGCGCTTGCTTTTCATGTGGGGACTCCGACACTTTACGGTAGCTATGTGATTGACTCGGTCCTTACGGCAAGCGATGTGGAACACGATACCTACTTTGTCGATGGCCAACCCCATGAATTTTACGACTACGATGATTACGACGTGAAGGTGCAAAAGAAGGTTTTTGATTTTCTGTATGGTCTGACTCAGAAGCCTGCTGTTCGCGATCGCATTGTGCTTGCTTTGGCTAAGCCGTCTGCAATTCGCATGGGTGAAAATAACATGTGCTTTACGGTGGCAACAGGTCGTAATCTTGCATACGCCGTGACGGATTTGCGCGGCCGTATCGTTAAGAACGGTGTTGTTTCTGCGGGCGAAACGGTCGATTTTAGAGACCTTGAACGTGGCGTGTATGTGCTTCGTGTAAAGGGCGAACGCGCTATCCGCTTTGGTCTTTCCCGCTAAAAAACGCCAAAATCTAAACTTTCTAAAGCGCCCTTTCATTTCGGAGGGCGTTTTTCTATATTTGGGGTGGGGTGGCGGATGGCCGCCGGCGCAAGCTGGAGGAAAGTCCGGGCACCACAGGGCAGGATGCTGGATAACGTCCAGGCGTGGAAACACGACAGAAAGTGCAACAGAAAGTAAACCGCCGGCCGCAAGGCAGGTAAGGGTGAAATGGCGAGGTAAGAGCTCACCGCATTCCTGGTGACAGGGATGGCACGGTAAACCTCATCCGGTGCAAGACCAAGCAGAATTCCGTTCACGCAAGTGAACCTGGGGCGGCCCGCACCAGCTGGAATTCGGGTAGGTTGCTTGAGGCGGTCGGTAACGATTCGTCCAGAGAGATGGTCATCGCCTTCGCAAGAAGGAACAAAACCCGGCTTACAACTGCCCCTATTTGAAGGCTTCCGCTAACAGCGGAAGCCTTCTCCAACTAGGGCGGGCTTCGCCCTCCCTAATACCCTCCTTTCCCTTCGCGGGCAACCGCTAACAGCAGAGGCCTTCTCCGATTAGGGAAGGCTCCGCCCTCCCTAAAACCCTCCTTTCCCATTGCAAAAATACAACAATCGCGAAATCGCTCGTTGTATTTTATCTTATATTTACTTTATAACGTACGGGAAATATTTTGAATAAAGAAAAACTGAGTAAATTGATTCTGCGCATTGAGGCTGCCATTGGCGTAATCGCTATGCTCATGGGAACAATCCTTACGGTAGCCGTGTGGAACGAAGGTTATTTTGTTGGCGCCATGATGATGATTGTTACGGGCGCTATCAGCGTATTTCTCGGTTTCAAGGAATTGGTTCAGCCGAGCGACCATGTGTTCCACTGGCTTCCGCTGTTCTATAAAATCGTGCGACGTTCCTTTTTCTTCTTGAATGTGGTCTTGATCGGGCTTGTCATTTTGACTGTCGCCCCGATGCTTGAATAATTTGTGCGATTAATGCACGCCGTCTTCGTTGGCGGATTTCTTTTCGCTGTACCAAAGCTGGATTTTTTCGCGGGCGTCTTCATCGAAGGCGTCTTTGTCTTTTAGAATGTTTTCGGCCATTTGCAGGGTCTGCGCAATCAACTCTTGGTCGTGAATCCAGTCAAACCAGCGGAATACCCAGCTGCCGCTCTGTTCGTTGCCTTCCAGGTTGCCGGCGCCGCGAGTCTGTAAGTCGAGTTCTGCAATTTCAAAGCCGTCGTCAGTATGGCTGAATTGCGTCAGGCGTTCTAGCGAGTTTTCGGCAGCTTCGCCATCGGGCAACATCAAGAAACACCAAGCCTGCATATCGCCGCGACCGACACGCCCGCGTAACTGGTGCAGTTGCGCAAGTCCGAAACGGTCGGGCTGGTCGATGGCCATAATGTTTGCTTCGGGCACGTTCACGCCGACTTCGATGACGGTTGTTGCCACTAGAATATGGACTTCTCCGGCAGCGAATCGCTTGAGAATGGCTTCGCGTTCTTCTTCGTCCATTTGGCCGTGAATGCCTTCTACAACAACGCTGGAATCAAAAGCACGCAATTCATTGACTACATCTTCGACACTGCGGGCATTGCCTTCATCGTCGCTGCCGACTCGGCTTACAATCCAGTAGCAAAGATTTCCGCCCTTCGCCTCGCTGCAAATGAATTTCTTCATGTCATTTCGCTTGTCGGGGCTTACCAGACGCGTTTTCACGGGCTTTCGGCCTGCAGGCTTTTCCTTGATAGATATGACCTGTAAATCGCCGTATAAGGTCATAGCGAGGCTTCGGGGAATCGGTGTCGCGCTCATCACGAGCATGTCGGGGTATTCGCCCTTCGAAAGCAAGGCTTCGCGCTGGTTCACGCCAAAGCGGTGTTGTTCGTCGATAATCACGAATCCGAGCTTTGCAAAAGTCACATCTTTCGAGAACAGCGCATGCGTTCCGATGACCGCCTGACAAAGCCCCATCTGGAGCTCGCCCAGAATCTGGCGCTTCTCGGCGGCGGGGGTCGCCCCAACTAAAAGTTGTATGCGCATTCCTGCGGCCTCAAAGAACGGTTTCATCTGCTTAAAATGCTGTCTGGCCAAAATGTCGGTCGGCACCATCAATGCGCATTGCTCGCCAGCGCCGCACACGGCCAGCATGGCGAGCAGGGCGACCACCGTCTTGCCACAGCCCACGTCACCTTGCAATAGGGCGTGGAATTGCTTTTTGCCATTCAGGCCATCGATAATGCGGTTGAGCGCCGCGTCCTGCCCTCCGGTCAAATTGAACGGCAAGCGCGATTTGGCAAGCATCACCTGGCCCAAATCAATCTGTCTTTCATGCCCGCGAATCTTCTGGCTTTCGCGGCGCTTCACCATGCGCAAGCAGAAGGGGAGCAGTTCAAGAACTTTCAATTCCTGCTTGGCCTTGCGAATCGAATCAAAATCGGCGGGCTTGTGCAGCACGCGCAAGTCGTTCAATACGGCGTTAAAATGCAGGTAGTCCGTCAGTTCCTTCGGGCAAATTCCTGACAGCGTCAATGCCGGAAAATGAAAGATGACGCTGTACCAGTTGCGGAGCGCTTTCTGAGTAATGCGCGCTTTGGTCATGGCTTCGGTCATGGAATACACCGGCAGAATCTGCCCGCTGAACTGTTCGTCGTCGTCCATGGGCTGCATGTCGGGGTGCGTCATTTGGAGTCCGCGGTATTCGCCTACAACGCCCGTGGCAAGCCAGCGTGTGCCCGGTTGCAAGCGCCTGCTCTGGTAAGAGGCTCCCTTAAAGAAAGTCAGCGTAATTTCGCCAGTGCCGTCGGCAAGAGTCGCCACAAATCGGCTGCCGCGCCCGCGAATAACGCCTCCGCGTATAATTTTCCCGATTACAACGGCGCGTTCGCCTACGTGCAAGTTCCCGATAGAACTGACCTTGGTCTGGTCCAGGTACGTGCGCGGAATATTGTACAGAAAATCCGAAAGCGAAACAATTCCCGCTGACTTCAAAGCCTCAAGGCTTTTCGGGCCCATCTTGGGGAGGTTGCTCAAATCCATGGCGAATGCCTACGGTTGTTCGGGTTCCGCTTTTTCGGTATTAGACTTTTCGGCGCGTTCGCGAGCCTTTGCGCGTGCAGTCTTTCCAATCAGGTTGAAATTCTTCCAAGTGAAGGGCTTGACCGGGTTGCCGTTTTCGTCAAGAATCTTGATGCCCTTGGTATCGATGGCACGCACGATTTCGTTCAGCTTGGTCACCAGTTCGTTCACCTTGTCGGCCATTTCCGAAGAATACAGAATCTTGCTGTACAAGGAATCGTTTTCGATGGTGGTAATCAGCTCGTTCGTCTTGTTGGCGCCTTCCGAAATCTTCTGCATGGCGTTTTCGGCAAGAGCAATCTTTTCGTTAATGGTGCCGGTGACGGTTTCGATAGCAGAATCTGCCTGGACTGTAATATCGTGCAAATTGCG
Organism: Fibrobacter sp. UWB10; assembly: GCF_900182935.1. Lineage (NCBI taxonomy): Bacteria > Pseudomonadati > Fibrobacterota > Fibrobacteria > Fibrobacterales > Fibrobacteraceae > Fibrobacter > Fibrobacter sp. UWB10. The sequence continues at coordinate 254,028 of NZ_FXUE01000002.1, forward strand.
GCTGGCGACGTTCGCTTGAACGAACAAGTTGTTCAGCGCCGGTTGCAATGTCGTCAAAGTTCTTTCGGTGTTGGAAAGGGCGACTTCGATGTTCTTAACTACATATTCGACAAGGTCGCTTGCAGAACGGTGTGTTGAATCGCCATTGGTGACCAGGTGAATGATTTGCCGTATGGTTTCCACCTGTTCGTTCACGTTTTCAATATAGCGCAAAACTTCGGCAATGCCCGGTTCAAAATGTCCGGTGTGAATGTAGTCGTCGGGGAGCACCTTGCCGGTCTTGGACGGAATGATTTCGAGCCTGCGCTGGCCCATAATCGCGTAGTTGATGTTGTTGAACTGGGTTCCTTCGCGAATAATGATTGGCTCGTTAAACTTGATTTCGACGCGTGCTCGGTCGCCAAGCCACTGCACTTTGCCGATTGTTCCGACGGTGTAACCGCGAATCACAACCTGGTCTTCGGGCTGCAATGAACCGAGTTCATCGAAATCGACCTGAATGATCTTTTGGGCTTCGTGATGGGCATCCCACATACCGTAGGCGATAATGGCAAATAGCCCAAATAACGCTACGAGTGAAATGTAACCCAATGCACGGTCGGAAATCTTCATGGACTGAAATGTAGTAAAAATCTCATCCCACATTCCCTAATACTCTTCTGATTTCAGGTTCGTCAGTCAATCCCGCTTGAACTAGTCTCATTGCGTTTTCCCGGAGTGTTCCATCTACGTAATTGCCGTCGGGCTTTAGAATCTCGACAACCGCTTGGCGACCCGAATAGGGGAGCGCTTGGGCCGGGCGGCAGCGGACTAGGCGCTGGGCCATAATGCCTAGGTGCGATTCTTGCAGGGCCGTGCGCGAAATGCCTAAATCTTCGAGGCGGGTGTAACCGGCCTTGGCAGAATTCGTATGCAATGTCGAAACCACCAGGTGTCCGGTTTGAGCGGCACGGAGCGCGATTTGCGCGGTTTCCTGGTCACGAATTTCACCCACCATAATCACGTCGGGGTCTTGGCGCAATATGGCGCGGAGTGCGGAGGCAAAAGTGAAACTGCATTTTTCGTTCACTTGCACTTGTGCCGCACCTTCAAGCGGATATTCCACTGGGTCTTCAATCGTCGTCACATTCACTTGCTTATGCAGAATTTCCTGCAACCCAGCGTGGAGAGTCGTTGTCTTTCCAGAACCTGTCGGCCCTGTCACCAAGAATAATCCTTGCGGGCTGTTGAACACCTCTTGCAAAAATTGCAGGTGCGCTTTACTCAAACCAAGTGATTCTAGCTTTGTGTGTGGTCCGCGGGCGAGGGGTGAAAACGCAATCGGGCTACTCGTTGTCGGTAAAATCCGGAGTACCGCTTTTTCGCCCCCCTGAACGGGGAGCGTGCTCACACGGATGTTTGCTGTATGCTTAAGACCCTCGAAATGAAAAGAACCATCATGCGGAATTCTTTTGTCTGTAATATCGATTTCAGAAAGAATCTTGAGTCGGACCAATACCGGCTCGCTAATCCATAAAGGCAAGTTCTTGAAATCGTTCAACAAGCCGTCTTGCCGTAAACGCACACGTAGTGATTGACCTGTAGGCTCCAAGTGAATATCAGTCGCTTTCAAATCAATCGACTGCTCAATCAGGCTATCGACTAAGTTCACAATCGGCTCGGACTCCCAAGAAGTACTTTGGGCACTTTCGGGCTTTAAAATGGCGTCTTCGATTCGGTCGCAATTCTTGCTTAGCAACAGGTGAATTTCGGCCTTGCTCTTGACGCATGCGTTTATGGGGGCGCCAAGCTCTGTCCGCACCTTTTGCAGCAAGAATTCATCGCTGTCGTTTGTGACCGCAATACTCAAATTGCCAAGTAGGGCGACCTCGTGCTCGCGACACCATTTTGTAGAAAGCTGTGGTTCCATACCGCGAAAATAAAAAACATTCCCGCGCATGCGTGCAAACACCTGATTGCAAAAATTTTAGCCGGATTGTCTTTTTGTGAGTCGAACGGTATCAGTGAGCCCAAAGCGACTCGTCTGAACGAGTCGTGTGGGCGACCTTTGACCACTTAGTGCTTTAGCACTTATGTGGGCATGGCCACCTTTAGGTGGTAGTGAGCGCTTTGGGTACGTACTTAGTGTGATTGGTCGCGAACGGTACTAAAAAGTCCCGGTCGAATGACCGGGACTTACTTCTCTCTCTATTGTCTAAATCTTATGCTTTATGGCGCTGGAAATTCTTCTTGATATTTCCGGCTTTCTTTTTCGCCTTGTGGAAGATGGCGTTCGGGAGCCAGAAGAAGGTCGGCACCAAATACATGGTCAGGATTGCAGACACAATCAAGCCACCCACAGAGGCGATACCCATCGGCTGGGTCATGGCAGCCACGTTACCACCGAGAGCGAATGCCAGCGGAAGCTGGGCCACCACAGAAGCGAACGTTGCAAGTACAATCGGCTGGAACTTGTTTTCGCCTGCGGTCATAATGGCTGAACGTCTTCCCATAGCGCCACTTCGTAGCAGTCGGTTTGCTTCGTCAAGCAATAGAATGGCGTTGTTCACCACCACACCGATAAGCATCACGATAGCCATGAGGGCGATCATCGAAAGTGCCTTGCCGGTAACGATAAGGGAAAGAATCACGCCTATAGCACCCATCGGGATTGTCGTCATAATAATGAACGGCTGGGCAAAGCTTTCAAGGAGTGCAATCAACAGAATGTAGGTGAGGATGATAGCCATCACGATGGCCGTCTTGAATTCGTCCACCATGTCATTCTGCATGTCTGCGTTGCCGCCAAAGCCAAACGAAATTCCTTCGGGAACCTGGTCCTTCATTTCTGCGGCGAGCGCTCCGACCTTGCCCATGATTTCACCGGTGGTGTGTCCCGGCAACAAGTTCATCGAAACGTCAACACGTCTCATCTTGCGCTTACGGTCAATACGGGTCGGGCCTGCACCGTCTTCAATGAAGAACAGCTCGTTGGCATTTACGTATCCCTTGGGCGTCAAGATGGGAAGGTTTTCGATATCTGCGTGGCTTTGACGGTCTTTTTCCATCATACGCACGTACACGTCATATTCTTCACCGTCATCGGTATACTGGCCTGCTTCGTAACCGCTAACAGCAATGTAGTTGTAGGTGGCGACGGTCTTTAAGGTCACGCCGTAATCGGCGAGCGCCTGACGGTTCGGGAGAAGTCGAATTTCGGGCTTACCCGCTTCGTAGCTCATCTTCACGTCGACGACACCTTCGATGGTTTCCTTGATTTTATCCATCACGATTTCGGAAGCCTTCACCACGGAGTCGGCGTGCAGACCGCTCACTTCGAGCACCACGTCACCGGCGGAGTTGTTCTGCATTTCAGAAGCAGAAGTAGACTTAATTGAAATAAAGGCGTCAGGAATATTTGCAAGGTAAGGACGCAGCGAATCGACGATTTGGTCGGTACTACGAGTACGGCCTTCCCAGTCCTTCAAGAGCTTGACACGCATGGTAGCCTGGTTTACGGTCGTAAAACCGTTAGAACCACCCACGTTCATGCTGTAGTGCACAATTTCGGGAACACCCTTGACTCTCTCTTCGATAATACGTGCAACGCTGTCGGTGGTTTCGATGTTAGTACCCACAGGCATTTCAAGCTTCACCGAAATCATGCCCTGGTCCTGTTTCGGCATCACTTCGACGGTCAAGAAGTTCTTCGCAAGAACACCCACAAAGAAAATTCCTGCGCCAAGTGCAACGACTTGGAATATAACACCCGGAACAGAAAGGCAGAACGAAAGGGTCTTGAGGTATACAAAGCGAATTCCATTCAAGGCCTTGGGGAAGAGCGCAAGAATACGGTCAAGAATCGAGGGCTTTTCTTCGATAATGTTTCCGTTTTCATCTTTCTTCTTGCCCTTGAACAAGTAGGCAGCCATGAGCGGTGTCAAGGTGAAAGTCACCAAGAGCGACACGAAGGTTGCAAACACCATGGTCAGACCGAACGTTCTAAAGAAGATACCGGCAATGGACTTCATGAAGGCAATCGGCACGAACACGCAAACGTTGGTGAGTGTCGAAGCCATGATGGCGACCATGATTTCACTGGTGCCTCGGTAGGCGGCTTCTTTCGGGTCAAGTCCAAGTTTTAATTTTTCGTTAATGTTTTCAAGCACCACGATAGAGTTTGTCACCAACAGGCCCACGGAACTCGACAGAGCCATGAGCGACATCATGTTGATACCGAATCCGGCGAAGTACATAAGCGTAAATGCACCAATCACGGAAATCGGCATCGTAAGGGCCGCAATGAACATGGTCGAGAACTTGCCGAGGAACAAGAGCAAAAGTCCAGCCGTAAGGCCGATTGCGATAACGATATTCTGAATCACGTTGTCGATAGCTTCGTTCACGGCTTCAGACTTGTCGTAAACCAGGTGAAGTTCGAATCCTTCAGGCAAGGTCTTCTGGATTTCGGCCATGCGCTTGAGCACGCCTCTCGAAACTTCAACCACGTTAGCGTCGGAACGCTTCTTGATATCGAGTGAAACAGAGTTCGTTCCGTTGAAGCGTGATGCAGAAGTAATCGATTCAACCGTATCCTTGACTTCAGCGATTTCAGAAAGCTTGATTACGCCTGTTTGGGTCGGAATATCCAGGTCGCGCATTTCGTCAAGGCTGGTGAACTTACCTGCGGTACGCACCGTCGTATTCTTGTGCTTGCCGATGACTTCACCGATCGGGTTGTTGACGTTAGCTTGTCCGAAAATTCCCATGATGGTCGCAATGTCTACATTGCGGTCGATCATTTTGTCCTTGTCAAGTTCAATGGAAATCTGGCGTGTGGTACCACCGAAAAGGTCTACGCTTGCCACACCCGGAACAGAGGTGAACAGCGGTTCGATTTCGTCTTCCACCTTTTGACGGAGTTCCGTGGAGTTTAGCGGACCCGTAAACGAAATGGACATGATGGCGGCACCGTTAATGTCGACCTTCGAAATAATCGGGGCCTGCACGGCATCCGGGAAGTCGGCTGCGGCAAGTTCAATCTTGGAACGCACGTCGTTTGCAGCTACGTCCACGTTGATACCCATGTTGAACATGGCAACCACGATACCGTAGTTTTCAAGGCATATCGACTGCACGTAGTCGATACCGTCCACCAGTTCCACCTGTTCTTCAATAGGCTTGATGATGGTCGTTTCGATTTCTTCGGGGTTTGCGCCCGGGTAAATGATGGTGCCGGTGACCACGGGGACGTCGAATTTCGGCATCAGGTCCACCACCATCATGCTGTAGGTGTAGAGACCGAAAACCACCACGGTCAAAATGACCATGAGCATGGTTATCGGTTTATAGATACTGGCCTTAATCATTCAGAATCATCTCCTATTCAACGATCAGCACTTTGTCGCCGTCGTTCATCTTGGACTGGCCTTCGACAATCACGGTTTCGCCACCTTCAAGACCTTCTGTAATCTGCACATCGTTCTTGGTCTGCACGCCAAGCTTCACGATCTTGCGAAGGGCCTTGCCTTCGGCATCGACAGTCCAGATGACGTTAATGCCGTTGCGGTAAACGATTGCTTCGGCAGGAACCACGATGCCTTCCACCTGGCGGGCGTCAAGTTCTGCGGTCACGTACATGCCGGGCAGGAGCTTCTTGGCCTTGTTGTCGAACGTAATTTCAACCGGGAAGAAGTGTGTTGTCGGGTTTGCGGCGAGCGGAATCAGGGTCACCTTACCCGTGAACGTTTCGTCGGCGACAGTGACTTTGGCAGATGCGCCCTTCTTGAAGAATCCGATGTCCTTGCTGGTGACGTTCAACTTCAAGATAACCTTGTTGAGCTTTGCAATGGTTGCAAACTGAGCGCCCGGTCCCGGAGTCTGGCCAACCTTGAACTTGATTTCGGTCACCACGCCTGCTTCAGGAGCGAGAATCAAAGTGGCGCGACGAGCTGTTTCGAGGCCCATCTTTGCGACCTTGAGTTGCATTTCCTGGCTGTCCATGTCCTGTTGGCTAATGCCTCCCTTGGCATGGAGTTCACGCATGCGTTCGGTTGCTTTTTCAAGAACAGCGATTTTTTCTTGTGCTTCCTGGTACTGGGTGTTGTCGCCTGTAAAGAGGTATTCGGCGATTACCTGGTCCTTCTGGACGGTGGAACCCACTTGCACGTTAATCTTTGCAATCGGGTCGCCCATCTTGCAGATGGCGCTGTTCTGGTTGATGCCTTCGATTGTGCCACTGAACTTACGCACGTCGGTAAGTTTCGAGGTGGCGGCCTTGACTACGCGGGCAGGCTTGCCTTTTTCTTTCTGGATTTCTTCGATGGTCGAAGCCTTCTTTTCGGCATTTTCTTCTTTCTTGTCGCAGGCGACAAGCATCAGCGATGCGACAGCGATAGTCAGGAGGGTTTTAACAGTCTTGTTCATTCTTTCCTCTTTCTCTTATTAATATTCACCGGTGGCCTGAAGGAGGGCGTTGTAAGCCTTGTTCCAATTTACGATAGCTTCCATGTAGCCGAGCTTCGCCACGCGAAGGTCGTTTTCTGCTGCGAGAAGGTTCAGCTGCGTTTCTCGTCCGAGCTTGTAGCTGTCGTTGGTCAGGTCGTAATTCTTTTGAGCCAGGTCGATTTGGCGCTTGGCAATTTCAATCTGGGAATTAGCGTCTTCGAGCGTGTTGGCGCAAGATTCAATCTGCACGCGGAATCCACGTTCAGCGGTTTCCTTCTTGATTTGCGTGCTACGCAGATTCGACTTTGCCTGAACCACGGCTTCCTTGGTTTTCATACCGTTGAAAAGGTTCATCGTGAAGTTCAGGGCAACGTACTTGTTGATGTTTTCGTCCCAATCGGGAGCGTCCCACTGATAGAAGTGGTTCTTGTTGTTCGTATACTTGAGTCCGCCAATCAAAACCAATGTCGGCTTGTAGCCGCCTTCTTCAATCGAAACGTTCTTTTGGAGCATTTCTTCGGAAGCTTCGAGCATCACCAGTTCCTTACGGCGCTTTTTCACGTTTGCCATGGCGGTGTCGGGGAAGGTATAGCCTTCCAGCGGATCGCGAAGGTCACCCTGGAATTTGACGTCGGAATCCCATTCAAGGCCCATGGTGTTAAGGAGGGCGTTGCGTGCGAGAACGCGCTTCTTTTCGGTGCTGGCGATTTCAGAGGTCAGCTGGTCCATCTTGAGCTGCACACGAATCAAGTCCAATTCGGTAGCGAGGCCGCTTTTGAGGGATTGATCCACGAAATTCAGGTTTTCCTGCAACAAATCTTTGGACTGTTGCAGAATAACGATAGCGGAATCCAGGTAAATGAGCTGGTCGAAGGCGTTTTCGACATCGTAACGGACGGTTGCCTTGGCGTTGTCCAGGCTAACTTCCTTCATGTGCTTGTAAGCCTTCGCAATTTCGATACCTGTGCCGACCTTGCCCTGGGCGTAAAGAATCTGGGTGGCGGTGATGCCCACAGAGGATTGCCAGCGGTAGCCCTGTTGAGACATACCGTAAATCAGGCCGTCAATGGCACCTGCATTCACGTAGTCGTAGACGGTAGGAGCACTGCCGTCTTCTGCTTTCGTGCTGTTCAAGGTGTTGTAAATGGGCTTTTTGTTTTCTACGTCGTCCAATCCGAAAATACGTGTAACGGTTGCGCTCAGGTCAACCGTCGGAAGGGCGTTGCCGTAGCCGGCATCTACTTGGGAATTTGCCGAAATGACTTCTTCTTCGGCGGTTTTTACGTCCGAGGACTTTTCAAGGGCGATTTTGACGGCTTCATCACGTGTGTAGGTCGTGGCCCAAATCGTTTGGGGGACCGCAATGCACAGAGCCAGAGCCGATAATGCTGCTAATTGCCTTGACATTCCATCTCCTATATACATTTTGCGGTGCAAATGTAAAAAAATGTTGCTCCATATATAAGGGTGAAATGTCGAATTTGGGGACGAAATGCACAATTTTGGGGATAAAAAACAGCCTGCCGAGAGGGCAGGCTGTAGTGGTGAAAATTTGAGCAGAAAACTACATCAGACCGGGGATTTTCATGCCGCCGGTAATGCCGCTGATGCTTTCCTGGGTGGCATCGTCTTTTTTCTTGACGGCGGCGTTGATAGCTGCCATGAGCAGGTCTTCGAGGGCTTCCACGTCGTCTTTGTCGACTGCATCGGGATTGATCTTGATCATGGTCAGAACGCCCTTACCGTTCATGGCGACTTTAACCATTCCGCCACCGGCTTCGGCTTCGAAGCTCTGTGCCTTAAGATCGCTCTGTGCCTTCATCATCTTGCTCTGCATCTTCTGGAGATCGCGAAGCATTTTGCTCATGTCCATAGTGTTTTCCTCGTTAAATGTTTTTGGGGTAATATAGAAAACTATTCGTCACTTTCAGTGGTGTCGCAGCCTTCTGCTTGTTGCGGTGCGGCCATGGGTCGGCTGCTCTTGTGGCTGTAAATCAGTTCGGCTTGGAAAAGTTCCTTGAGCTTCTGAAGCCCGGGTTCTTTCTCCAAATCTAGCTGGTAGGGCGACATTTGGGCCTGTTTGCGAATTCGAAGTTCCGATTCGTTAAAGGCTCGGCTCTTGAGGGTCAAATCCACCGGTGTCTGGAGCATTTCTTCGAGCATTTGCTTGATTCGCTCCATGTATTCGGGGTGGTCTTCCATTTGCTTTACGCCCCAGGCGTCGCTTGCGTTGTCGCCCAAGTAGGTAAGTGCAATGGGGAAGGGGGTGGCCTTTAAGTCGCCGGTTTCAAGGACGGTGTCGTTCAGGGCGACCGAGAAGGCGAAATCACCAGAGTCGGCAATGCGGGCCTTTACAGAGCCCCAGGCGGCTGAAATTTCATAACGGCTGTAAACGTCGCCATTGTAACCGCTGGCAATGCCGTTTTGGAGGGCGGCAAAGGGATTTTCGTCTTGTTGCTGTAAAGCCTTGGCTTCTTCCTCGGCTTCCAGCATATTTTGAACATCAGTTACTTTTTTTTTTAACGCCTCGTCGGAGGCGCTTTTCGGGTCGTTGATGGCGGCAAGCGCACGCCTTAGGTCCGTAAGCCTGTCGAGCCATGCCATGCGAGCAAACGTGGTTTCTACCAGCAGGCGCGGGTTCGTGCTGTAGCGAAGCGTTCCTTGCAAGTCAATCAAAAGCTTGCTGATGCGTAGAATGTCGCCGTTCTTGAGTTCGGGCACCACGCTCTTGTACTTGGTGAACATTTCTTCGGAAATGTTCAATGCATCCGGGGTGAATGCATCGAGACGGGCGTAAAGCAGGTTGCGCAGGAATTTGCCGAATCCGTCGAGGAGCGGCGTGAATTCGATACCGCGCTTGCAGGCGTCGTCCACCATCTTGAAACAGCCCTTCAGGTCGTGGCTTTCGATGGAGGAAATCAACGAGAAGAACAGTTCTACCGGCGGAATTCCGAGGACGCCACGGACTGCGTCGGCGTTCATTTCGTTGCCGGTGAATGCGTAGGCCTGGTCAAAGTAGGTGAGGCCATCGCGCATGGAACCGTCGGCTTTTTCGGCGAAAATATCGAGCGCTTCGTCGGTTGCGTTAATGCCTTCTTGTTCGCAAATGTAACGCAGGCGGCTACGGATTTGTTCGATAGTCAGACGCTTGAAATCAAAGCGTTGCACACGGCTGAGAATCGTCTGCGGGACCTTGTTGACTTCGGTCGTTGCAAAAATGAAAATCACATGTTCAGGCGGTTCTTCGAGTGTTTTGAGGAGCGCGTTGAAGGCTCCTGTCGAAAGCATGTGAACTTCGTCGATAATGAAAATCTTGTATTTGCCGATAACGGGCGGGTATTGCACGCGTTCAATCACATCGCGGATGTTGTCGACGCCAGTATTGGAAGCGGCATCTATTTCGAACACGTCCATCGGGTTTCCGCCGGCAATGTCCTTGCAGCTTTCGCACTCTCCACAGGGGTGCAGCGGGTCGCCGCCTTTGCAGTTCAGCGTGCGGGCAAGGATTCTGGCACTGGTAGTCTTACCGACGCCGCGGGTTCCGGTAAACAGGAATGCATGGTGGAGTCTGCCTCCTTCGATTGCGTTTTGAAGGGTTTTTGCGATATGTTCCTGACCGACCATGTCGGCGAAAGATTGCGGACGCCACTTACGGGCCATTGCTACGTATGCCATGTGCGGGAATATAGTAAAAGGCGAGAGCAGCGGCAAAATAACTTGTTATTTTGACATTGCCGAGCCGTACTATATGCGTTCTGAAAGAACGCCATATAGTAAAAAAGTGTGAGATGTGTAATGACTGATGTGAATTGGCCAATTCCACATTCCTCATTTCACATTTCACATTCAACATTTTTTGTATTATTTGTCCAAGATAACTAGCGAGGTTTACGATGAATCCGGATTTGGCTCTTTTGATTCTTTCTTGGCAGGTGGCATGCCTGTATCACGAAACTGAAACTGAAAAATTGTTGGATGGTTCCACTTCGGCAACAGAAGCCGAAAGTGATACGCTCGATGCGATTCATGATGAAGTGACCCCGAATGTCTCTTGGGATGATTTCAACAATACCTACGCCAAGTTCAAGTCGGCCAAAGACCGCGCCGCTGCTTGCATTGAAGCCCTCAAGAATGAGTCTGGCGAATTCAAGAGCAAGGTGCTGGAATCTATGCTCCGCGTGGCGAATGCTTCTAAAGAAGACGATAACGAAAGCAACGTATCGCCTGAAGAAATGGACTTTATTCAGCAGATTCGCGAAGCGCTGGAATAAAAGCCTGCTTGGCTTGCGGCGCCAACCACTGCAAATTTTGAAAAAAGAAACCGCCGAGGAAATTGCCTCAGCGGTTTAATTTTTGATAGCGAATGCGACCTAGCGGAGAACGATGTCGCCGTTAGCGACGAGCTTGTCACGCAGCTTGTTGTGTGCCTTGTTGACTTCGTCGTCGGTAAGCGTGCGGTCCATGGCCTGGTAGGTCAAGCTGTAGACCAGGTTCTTCTTGCCGGCTTCGATCTTGTCGCCTTCGTAGATGCTCTTGAGCGTAATCTTCGCGAGGTTCTTCGGGTTCAGACCCTTGATGCGAGCGAGAATCTGCTCGTGAGTCATGGTCTTTTCGACTTCGATAGAAATGTCGCGGCTAGACGGTACCTGGCGACTGAACGGTTCGAACACGATCTTCTTGTGGGTAGCGTGTTCCATCTTGTCCATGTCGAGTTCCATCACGTAGGTGGTGTAGCCGATTTCGAAGGCGGCCATGGCGGTCGGGTGGAGTTCACCCATGGTGCCGAGCACCACGCCATCGGCGAGGACTTCGACTTGCTTGCCCGGGTGCAGGAAGAGTTCTGCCTTAGCCGGAACGCGGAATTCTACTACGAGGCCCACGCGCTTGAGGAAACTCTGCACAAAGCCCTTGAAGGCGGCAAAGTCAATCTGAGCGGGCTTGTCGTTCAGCGGGTTCACGTCGAAGGCGCCTGCAATCGTGAGGGCGACCAAGTTCGATTCGTCGAAGCCCGGATCGCGTACATCCTTGCGGTCACGCTTGAACTGGCCCTTGGCAACTTCGAACAGACGAACGGAACCGGGGCGGTTCTTTTCGTTTTCGGCAACGCTCTTGAGCAAGTTCGGAAGGAGGCTGGTCGGAACTACGCCGAGTTCGTCGGAAAGCGGGTTCAACAGAGCTGCGGGCTTGCTGCGGCGGTCGTCATTTTCGGCGCCGAACAGAGCTTCGGTGCGGGCCTTGCTCGTAAAGCGGAGGCTCAAGCATTCATGCAGACCCATTGCAGACAAGGTCTTGCGGATCTTGCGGTTCAGGACTTCGATCGGCGGAAGTTCGTTCGGCTGCATCTTGAAGCTCGGCAGCGTGTACGGGATGTTGTCGAAACCGATAAGGCGGGCGACTTCTTCGATGAGGTCGACTTCGCGTTCGAGGTCGGGGCGGTAGCCCGGAATCTTGAAGGTGATGGATTCGGCATCCTTTTTCACGACTTCGAGGGCGATACCCGTGAGGTACTTTTCGATGTCAGCTGCGGCAATCTTCATGCCGATGACTTTTTCGGCGCGGGCAGTGCGGAGCGTGACTTCGTTCAAATTCTTCTTGTGGTCGTCGCCGGTGTATTCGACGGTGCCCTTGAGAATGCGGCCACCAGCGACTTCCTGAATCATGGCGCAGGCGTAGCGGCTGTATTCGTCCTGGGTGGTAAAATCAATTTCGCGTTCGAAGCGGTAGCTGGAATCGGTCGAGATGCAAAGGCGCTTGGCCTGCTTGCGGACGATGGTCGGGTTGAACCAGGCGCTTTCGAGGAACACGTTCTTGGTGGCATCGACAATTTCGGATTCAACGCCGCCCATCACGCCGGCTACGCAAGCCGGACGGTCGCCGTCGCAAATCACGAGGTCGCTTTCCAGCAGTTCGTGAGCGGTGTGGTCGATGGTTTCGATCTTTTCGCCCTTTACAGCGCGGCGGACCTTAATTTTGTTGCCATGCAGCTGGTCCATGTCGAAGCTGTGGAGCGGCTGGCCCACGTCCATCAGAATGAAGTTCGTGATGTCGACCACGTTGTTGATGCTGTTCATGCCCACGGCATGCAGGAGCTTGGCTAGCCAAGCCGGAGATTTTTCAACCTTCACGTCCTTGATGACGCGGCCCACATAGCGGGAGCAACCGCAACCCGGAACCACTTCGAGGCTGATAGCAGAGCTGGCGGCTTCGGAATCTTCCTTGAGTTCGTAGGCGAGCGGCTTGAGCGGACGGCCGAACTTGGCGGCGAGTTCGCGGGCCACGCCACGGTGGCTGAGGGCGTCCGGGCGGTTCGGGGTCACGTTCAGTTCAAAGCAGACGTCGTAGAGGCCGAGGCTCACGAACGGGGTGCCGGCAGGAATGCTGTCGTCGAGAACCATGATGCCGGCGTGGTCGTCAGAAAGGCCGATTTCGTCTTCGGCGCAAATCATACCGAAACTTTCGACGCCGCGAATTTTAGACTTCTTCATCTTGAGCATGGTGCCGTCGGGGAGCGGAAGTTCTGCACCGATCGGGGCAAGCACCACGGTCTGGCCGGCGGCTACGTTCGGGGCGCCGCAAACAACCTGGATGGTTTCTTTGCCGTTATTGACGGTCGTGATGTGCAAGTGGTCGCTGTCCGGGTGGGCTTCGCAGGTGAGGACCTTCGCCACAACGAGCTTTTCATAAACCTTGCCCGGTTCTTCGGTACCTTCGACTTCCAAGCCGATGGAGGTCAATGCCTTTGCAACTTCTTCCGCATTTTCCGGAAGATCCACATGACGTCTGAGCCAATTCAAAGAAACTTTCATCGTATTATCCTTTATGACACGGTGTCGTACCCGTGCCTGCTTAAAATTCGGTGGTAAATTTAGAAAATATGGTTATTCTGTAAAATTGATATCTAGCGTTTTTATCAAAGAATCAAGACGATGGGTCAGTTTGGCGGCCCCGGCTTCGGATAGGTGATCGGTGTCGTTTGCCATATCGTCTGTATAATCATGATTTCCCATATTATTCTCATCCATTAGAATGAAATTCGGATAGGTAATATTTAAATCAGCAATTTCTTGAATAAGCCTTGGCATGTCGCTTCTCCGCAGTCCGGCACGCCCAAAGGCACTTGTTTCGTTGTAGCGAGGATTTTGTGGTGTGATAACGCCAATAACGGTAATTCCGTTTTCATTGCAAGTCTCAAGCAGTTGCGCGAATTCGTTGAAATTGCTTTGATAGATTTCAAAATTTTCGTCGAGCCAATTAGAATCTGTTGTAACGGCGGGTTCACCCCATCCGTGAGCAACGTCTGCTAGGAATCCTCTTGTCGGTCTGTGTTTGTTTGCTGTTTTAGAAGGCCCTGGAGAATTGTATGTAGCTTCAAATAATCCTTCTGGATACTCGTCTTTCCAATAGTTATGATTTTTATCGTAGACGTATCCCGGATAAGATTTGTAGGCTTCGTAGAACATGTTTTCGGAATTCATTCCGTCGTTGCCGCCTCTGTCAGGGTCTATCGAAATGATGAGTAGCTTTAGATTCTTATAATGCGGCAAAACGTAATTGTGGAAGAACTCGTTGTTCGAATGAATGATTGTTCCGCCAACGGCCAAGTTTACAGCAAAAATGGGTTCGCTGAAAAGCAGTGGGTTTACGCCTCGGTATGTGCGCGATGAACCTAAAATAACGGTGTTCGCAGTATCCTTATATTGCCATAACATCTCCATTTTGTATCGGAGAATATTAGCTCTTGTATAAACGCCGCTGGTGTTGTAGTACATTCCCGCGCTGTCTAGGTCAAGATGGAATGTCGTGTCGACTTCGGTAGAATCTTCGACTGTGGGGATAATCTTTTGAATATTCTTGACCCAAAGATTCGGGTGCCAAAGTTCATCGCCTTCGGCCAAATCGATAATGCTGCTGTCAATGAGGTTGATCAATACGATTTTGGTGTGTGCGCCGTTTACGTTGGTAAGGGTGGCGACAATGTTTGTGTTTTCGCCATCGGTAGTCCATTCGGAATGATCGAAAGTGTAGCCTTCGGGAGCCTTGATGGTCTGAATGAGTTTTCCGGTGCTGTCGGCAATAAGAATTTGCTGGTGTGTGGCATAATTGCTGCCAACGAACGCCTTTCCGGTTTTTCCGCCAAAGTCTAGGAACGCAACTCGCTTGCTGCCGTCCTGTGCGAGCGAAACATTGCAAGCCTGCTCGCTGTTGTACCAAATGGATTCTTTGTCTGATACTCTTGCTCGTAAAAGTCGTGCGCCTGAAACGGCGAGCGAATTGTCTTCATGGATGCCGCCGTGGTATGCGCCATCAAAAAGCTTTTGCGGGGTGCCGAATTCGCCGTTTGCAAAAGTAACCTGCCATGTAGAGGCAGCTTTGAATGCGGTTTCGTCTTTGTTGTTGCCTGCGTCGGTTACGTATACGATGGCGGTGTCGCCGTTTTCGAGAATTCGCCAGCGAGGAATGGCGGCACTTTTAACATTCAGCTTTATCGGTTCTGACGGATTTTCTGTGTCAAGGCTCTGTACGTAAACGGAAGAAGTCCCGCTGATTCCCTCGTAGCCGGTGCTGAAAGCGACCCATTCTCCGTCAGGAGAAATTTCGGGGTGGTAGGCGTTGATGTCGTTAGAAAGTTCCGTGACGGAAAGCGTGCCATCGCTGTAATCAATGTAGTTGATTTTCCCGTTGACATCGTTACGGAATGCGAGTTTTGTATTGTATGATTTCGTGAAATTCTTGACGGTTTCGGAGTTTGCAATCGGTGTGACGATGCTTGCCGTAGAGTTTCCGTCGCTGTTCATCCACAAGGCGTTGGGAATTGCTCCGAGAGCAAGGCGGAATCCGACATATTCTGCTCGTGTCGATGAGGTGACGGTGTAGACATCTCCGCGGCTGTAAGGATTGAGTTCTGCAACGCTAGAATTGTAACCGCCACCTTTGACGATTCTTTCGCCCATGTCGCCACCATCGGGAGCGCCGACGTAGTTTGAAACGGTTGTGTCGCGGAATAGTCCGAGCCAGTCGTTGACCCATTCCATCGCGTTGCCGGCCATGTCGCAAAAGCCAGCGGAGTTGGAATCTTTACTGCAAACAGGGTGGAGCTTGTATTCAGAGTTACTGTTGTTCCAGCTGTTCTTGGTGTCCCATGCGAGTGTTGTGGCGTAGACCCATTCCGCTTCGGTCGGGAGTCGGTAGCCTTCGACATCGGCATGAAATGCGAATCCCTCTAGATTGGTGCAGTGCTTTTCGTCGTCGAAGATGGCGCTGCGATAGGTGTATACGGTGTCGCGCTCTTCGATTTTACTTTTGGCGTTTGCAAAAAGGATGGCGTCGTAGTAGGTAATGTCGGTGAGGGGGAGGCTGTCGTTTTCACATTTGCCGAAGGTCTTGAGTTCTGCTTTTTTGGCAATGCTTGCGTATTCGCCACAAGTGACTTCATGAATGTCCATGTAAAAGTCGTAATCAAGTGAGACTTTCATGGCGGGGCGTTCGTTGGCTTTAAAAGATTTGTCATTAGTTCCCAGCATGACTTTGTCGCCGGAGAGACGAAGCATTCCTTCGATTTCTTGAGTAGAGTCGTTTTGGACGGTATCTTCTGAAGCGGGAGAGACCTCGGTTGTGTCAATGACGGGCAAAACGGCCGTCTCGTCTACGGGAGGCGTAAACGATTCGCTATTGCTACAAGCAATAAAATAGAGGGACACTATGAGTGCCAAAAGAAACTTCATATTTTCTCCTTAGACCTCCCGATCCCTTTGTAAAAGTACAAAAAAATTTTTTGGAGGTGGAGAAAAGTCTAGAAGTTCTTATCGGTGTTCGTGGCGGATTGGCTTTAGCTGGTCCACGACGCTTTGCAGTTCCTTAGGAAGTGGGCAATCAAGCACGATTTTATCGCCGTGCCACACAAATTCCAAACGGCAACTGTGCAAGAAGAGGCGGTGGAGCCCGAGTTGCTTTTTGACTTCGCGGTTGAGCGCGAAATCGCCGTAGCGGGTATCGCCGAGGAGCGGGTGCCCAATGCTTGCGAAGTGGGCGCGAATCTGGTGCATACGGCCAGTTTCGAGCTTGATTTTCACGAGGTCGTAGCCTTCGTAATGCTGTTTGACTCGGTAATGCGTAATTGCCTTCTGGGCGTCTTTGCCGGTTTCGCCGACCTTCATTTTGCTGCCCTTGGCGGCATCGGTGCGAGTAAGCGTCTCGTCGATGGTTCCCTTGTCTTTTTTGAGGTTGCCTTTAACGAGAGCGTAATAGAACTTGTCGACTTCGTGTTCGCGAATCATGCGCGTAAAGTCGCGGAGCGTGTCGCCGTGGAGGGCGGCGATAATCATGCCGGAAGTTTCTTGGTCGAGGCGGTGGGCGATGGTGGGCTTAAAGTCGAGCCCTTCGCGGCGGCCCCATTCCCACAGGTATTCTACAAGGCTCTCGCCGGGGCGAGTGCCGGAGCCCGGTTGGCTTGCAAGGCCCGAGGGTTTGTTCACGACCACATAGTCTTCGGTTTGAATGACTATGTCGAGTTCCTTTGCGCCCCAGCCGGATTGTTTTTCGGCAGAAGAGGCGCTCTTGCCCCAGGTCGATTTAGCTTTTGCAAAACCTGCGTTAGATTTTGCTTCTTCGTTTTGGCTTGCGGGGAATTGGATGACATTGGTGGCGCCTTGGGAATCCGCATCGACGCTCTTAAAGTTTTCATAGATGCAGACGGTGTCGCCTTCTTGCAACATTTGATTCGCCTTGCCCACAACGCCATTCACACGGACTTTCTTTTTGCGAATAACGGCGAAAAAGACCGACAGCGATTCGTCGGGGAATGCCTTGCGCAAAAAACGGTCGAGGCGCATGTTGGCAAAATTGCGGTCAATGACTCGGGTAATCATAAGCTTTCCTTTTTCGCGTAGTGGGCGAGTCGCACGCCGTCGGCGGCGCTAGTGACGATTCCGCCGGAATATCCGGCGCCTTCGCCGAGCACAAACAGGCCCTTGGTATTCACGCTTTCAAGCGTTTCGTTGTTGCGACTCATGCGTAGTGGGCTGCTGGTGCGTGTTTCGGGGGCGACAATTAGGCCTTCCTCGATGAATCCAGGAATCTTCTTGTCAAAGTTCTGGAATCCTTCGGCGAGGCTCTTGCAAATGGTTTTGTCCATCCAGTCCCACAGATTGCTTTGCACAAGCCCGCAGGGGTAGGTGGATTTCGGAAGCGATATGTCTTCGCGGTGGGCGAGGAACGCCTTGATGGTTTGGGCCGGAGCGGCGTAACTCTTGCCGCCGACCGCGTAGGCGTCGCTTTCGATTTTGCGCTGGAATTCAAGCCCGCCGAAGAGCTTGTCGCTTGCGGCAATGGGCACGGCGATGGCGCCGTTGGCGAAGGGACCATTGCGGCGGCTGTAACTCATGCCGTTGGTGGCAAGGGTCCCGGGCTCTGAGGCGCAGGGCACCAGAACGCCACCCGGGCACATGCAGAAACTGTAGGCGCTGCTCGATTTGTTTAGTGTCGGGGTGGCGAGAAAATATTCGGCGGAACCCGTGAGCTTGGTGTCTACATTCAGACCGAGTTGGCGCATGTTGATAAGCGCTTGCGGGTGCTCGACGCGCACGCCCATGGCAAAAGCCTTGCTTTCGAGCGCGACGCCACGGGCGTGGAGTATTTCGTAAATGCTCCGGGCAGAATGCCCGACGGCGAGCACCAAGGCTTCGCAGGGTTTCCAATTCGCCTGAGAACTTGGCGTTGAAACGTCTCGCAGCTGGATCGCCGCAATGCGGCTATCCTTAATCTCGATGTCTTCAAGTGCTGTGCTAAAATGAATCTTGCCGCCAAGTTTTGCAATTTCGGCGCGCAGTTCTCGCAACAAGAGCACTAAACGATCCGTGCCGATATGTGGCTTGGCGAAGGTCACGACCGATTCGTCGACTCCAAAGTCGACCATGTCGTGTAGAACCTGTTCCACGAACAGGTTCCGGGTGCGGGTATTAAGCTTCCCGTCACTGAATGCCCCCGCACCGCCTTCGCCAAAAAGCACGTTGCTGTAGGCGTTAAAATTCCGGTCGACAAAGAATCGGCGAATATCGCGGAAGCGTTCTTCTACGCATTTGCCCTGCTCGTACAAATCGACGGCAAAACCTTTACGTAGCAAATGTAATGCTGCCCAAAGTCCACTCGGGCCTGCGCCAATCACGTCTACATGCCCGGGCATTGCGACGCTGTTTTTCTGCGGGTCGGTCTCTAAACTTTCTTTGTCACGTGTTGCCGCTACAAGTCCCTTGGCGTGATTTCCTGTGGCGCGGACTTCGCGCTTCAAGTCGAAAATCACGTTGTAAGACCACTTAGGGTCTCCTTTGCGACGGCTATCCAACGAAAAACGCTCCACCTGCAAATTGAAAATTTCTTCGGGGTGCAGGCGGAGTTCTTTGGCCAAAGCCTCGCGATACTTGCCTTTCTTGGCAAGCGCAACGCTTAGTTCTCTGTAGCGGTAGGTGAACATCACCTCCAAATTTAAAAATTAGAACACGTAATTTACGCGGACACCGCCGTAAATATCCTTGTATTCGTCACTCAAGTTATCCGGGCGGTGGTAATAGGCTGCACCCGTATACCATTCCGAGCTCAAACGCTTGGTGTGGTTTACTCGCAGGTTTATGTTGCCCAACACGTCCATTTCGGTTTCGTCTTCGCTTTTGCCGTTCTCTTCCCAATCTGTGTTCAGGTAACGGAATTCAGCGGAAAGGCCGAGAATCAGGAATCGATTCCGGAACGGAATTTCGAATTCATCGTCAATTGTGAATTCCCGTTCGGTCATGTCGTTGCGTTCGTAGTTCTTAAAGCGGGGAGTAAAACCAAAGTGATTCTGAATATTATTCAAATTGGTTGTTGCCGAAAGTGGGTAAGCGTGTTCAAAGTAGTCTGCGCCGCCAAAATAGTAACCCAGCTTAGCCCAAGTTGTATTCGAAAGATTCATGCCTTTAATCAAGTCGTCTTTATAGAACTTGGAATCGTCGGTGCGGAGAGTCCAACGTCCGCCGGCTCTGAACGTGGTATTGAAAGCCTTGACAGAAAGGTCCAAGTTCCATGTGTTCTTGTAGATTCTTTCCTGGAATTTAGAAGCGAGATATTCTTCGCCCCAAAGTCCCGTGTACTGAGCCCAGCGTGCAGCGTCCACTTCGGTAATCGTTTCTCCGTCAACGATTTCGGTTGTTGCGTTGCCCATGCGTGCGGCAAACCAATCATCTTTATAAATACCGTCTTCCAGAATATAGTTACCACGGAGTTGGTAGGGACGGTACTGGGTGCGGTATTCCAGATTGTATCCGACATTCACGTCGATGTTTTTTCCAATTTTGAAATCGTTTCCCAAAGTCCAGTTCTGAATGTATTTGGTTCGGTCATAATCCAGTTCGTGTTCGTCGAACCATTTGGAATTGTCGTTGCTGTAAAGTCCCCATTGGGTTCCTTCGCCAAGGCCAAAGAGATTGTTTTTGCCATCTTTTGCGGCATTCTCGATATTAAGGGCGTACCCAAAGTTAAGCGTCCAGAAGTCTGTGATAATTTGCTTGATGTTGGCGCCGAATTCACGAGTGTCCGAAAGCTGATCCGGAGAACCTGCGCTGTAGAAGTCTTCACCAATATATTTGAGGTGGGTGGAAATCGATGTCTTGTAAATGTTCCAGTAGAGCGAAGCTCCGAAGGCGAAATTCTGACTGCCCCAATTGAGACCCATTACGCGGTCTTCGTCACGGTCACTGTCGTAGTTCTTCTTTAGCGTCTTGGCTTCGCGAATCAAAGTACGCAAGGAATCGCGCATTTGCGGACGAGTCAAAGTGGTATTACCGCCAAAGATTTCTTCAAGTTCTTCTGCCGAAAGCGAATTGATTTTGTTTTCGTTTATCATCAGTTGACGGAGCTTCGCCATCGATGTCGTGCTGATTCCGGCTTGGGTAAACACCTTGTTGATTGCGCGTTCCCTGAAAACGTCGGCGGTGTCGGCACGGCCAACAGCAATTTGTCCGTTCAGTTCGATATCGCCGGGGTAGAATAGCCAATTTCCGTCGGCGTACAAAGTGAGCGATTGTTGTAAGGGCTCGCTTGTAATGGTGGTGCGGCTTCCGCCATCGCGTAGGAGCGGATCGTGAATTTCATCATCGGCGTAAATGGCGCCTAAGCTAATGTCAAAGTGGCGAAGGGGAGCCCATTTGACAGATCCTCCGTAAGCAAGGCGTTGTGCCTGGGCTTCACCATCTTCTATATAGTTCTTGTAAATATCGGGGTGGCGGTCTCCAATCAAATAGGGCTTGCGGTTTTCTCCAAAGAATCCGTTCAATTCTAACACAGGCTGGTTGGCGTTATTCTTGAGGAGTGATAGCGTGTAGCCGATACCAAAGATCGGGAGCGAAGTCATGTAGAGGTCACCGCCGGTTTGAGTAAAGTCACCCAACACAAATTTGTGGTAGCTGTCAGTGTAGGTCAGCGTAATCGGATTCGGCGAGAAATAGTTCCAAGTGTTGGCGGAAATGTCTCCGTTGAATTCAATGGACTTGCCGTCGGTCGATTGCATCAAAAGATAAATGCTCGCGTCTGTTCCAAAACCGGGAACTTCGAAGCTGTTCGAGGTGCGTTCTCCATGCACCTTGCGGGTCTTTATGTGATGGTAGTGGTTGTCGAGAGAAACGCTACCGATAAGGCTCCAAGGCTTTTGTGTGGAATCCGCTTTGTTTTCGTTTGCCTCTTTTTGTGCAAATAAGTCTGCGATTTTATCCTTAGCATTAATCGGGCGGCTTTCGATGCCTGGAATTTCAGGACTTGCAGGGAGTGCCTGTGCGACACCGTTGTAATCCTTCTTGAATTCGGTTTCGTTTCCTCCAATGCTTTCAATGACGCCTTTATCCAAAACGTCTGCGGAACTTGCTCCCACTTTGTTGTTCTTTACTTGGCTGTTGGTGAAAGACAAGTGGTTGTTAGCCATGTTCAAAACGGCATACGAGTTCTTTTCAAAGTTTGCCGAAGTTACTTCTGTAATGGCGAGCGGGGCGTTGTAAAGGGCGACGTTATTGTCGGCGAAATAAACATCGAAAATGTTGGCATCGCTGTAACTGTCAATATGGACTGCGGCACCGTTGTTCTTGGTGAACTGCGTTCCGCTGATTGTCACCTTTGAATTCTTGGCGTATACGCCGCGGTTCGATGTTTCTTTGATTTTGCTAGACAGAATACTGGCTGCACTATTTTCAATGACAATGCCGTTTGCAGCACCAATGATAATGGAACCTCTGATTTCAGAAGGCTCGCTACCGGTAATAAAGATTCCCTTCCAGTCTCCGTTTTGTGAATTGCTCGCTGCTGAAGTGAATACGACTTCATCGTCTCCTAAACCAGCCGCAACAAACTGGCCTTTGACATAAAGACCTGTTCCTGGAGCGAATTGAAGCTTGACGCCCGGTTCTATAACGAGAACCTGGTTTGGCTCAACGGTGATATCTCCGGTGACGGTATATGGAGATTGGTCAACTTTGATAAATCCGTGGACAGAACCGCTTAGTGGCGTTCCTTGTCCTAAAGCGGACGGTTCCTGGGCGTATGTCAAAACGGTCGTTAGGGCGATAATTGAAAAAAGGACGCTGTTTTTCATTACGGGACCCCGTATGTTTTGGGTTTTTCAAGAATTTCGCCGCTCTTTAAAGTGACTGTTACCTTGATTTTGGTCGTGCCGTAGGGGATGTTGACCTGTTGGTCAATATGGTTTGACTGTAAATCCGTACCGCGAAGTATCTGGTTCTGCTTACCGGGTTGCGAAATCACGATTTGCTTGATGTAAATCGGGTCGTTTTGCGGAAGCCCTGTGACCGAGAAGCCAAAAGATCTAGGAATGGTTCGTTTGTCTGGCGGAGACGGCACACGCGGAAGAAGTTCAATGTCGCCATTGTCGAAGCGGATTTTGGCAGTCTTGATGGGCGGGAAGCATTCAAGAGTCTTGCTGATTTTGTCCTTGTTTCCGGCAAGATCTTCAACCTGGAATGTATAAAGATGTACACCCTGAGTCAAATTTTGGGTAAACTTGCTGTCGTTTTCGAAGTAAGATTCCTTTTGGATGACATTGTCAACGAAGAAGGTATAAATAGATTTGTCTCCTTTGCTTTGATCAAGAGAAAGCGATGCTTTGCACTTGTTTACAGAAAGCGTTAATTTAGGAGGCAACAGGTTTACGGTCTTGCAACTCTTGATAACCTTAAGCGGTATGGTTTCTTTGTACTTGCCGTTGGTAGACGATGTGTAGTTCACATAGATATTTTTTTCGTCCCAGTTCCCGTTTTTATCGGACACGGGAATTGAATGCGTAAATTGTCCTTTTGCGCTTAGCGGTATAAGGTTTGCCGAAGTGTATTTGCCGAGCGAAACCGTGAGATTTGCTTGCAGGTCGGTTGTGTCAAATGTTCCTTCGACTGTGGCCATTGCTGGGTCGCAAACTTCTAGCGGAGTTCCTGATGTGATGGTTAGGGGCGCTTTTGAAGTAGATTCGTTCGGATTTGGGGCGTAATAGGTTGTTACGAGTCCGCACTGGAATGAGGTTGAATTATCTCCATCAAAGAAACAGGTGACGGGGAATTTCTTTTGACCGACTTCGGTGGGTTCCCAGTCGACGTTGATGCTGATTTCAGAACCATTGGAACGGATTGGCTGGTCAAAAATGCGGACGTGTGTTCCCTTGGTGCAGGTTGCCTTGATGGTCTGTTTCGGAGAATAGACCGTGTCGGGGAGTGCGGTAATGGAACATTTAATCTTGCTTTTTTGTTCGTTTATGCGCTTCGAAATTTGCTTGTCTTTTTCGTGAATGGCTTTCTGGAGCGAATCAAGGGAAATAGAGGTGTTGCTCAGGAGCGTGTCGAGGGCGTTAAAGAGTTGCGAATTTCCCGACGAGGCAAGTTCGAGAATGAGAAGTCCCTTTTTACAATAAACAATAGTCTGACCACCTGTAATAGAGGTCATGTTTTGATTTTCGTCGGGGGTAAAGTCAAGATTTCCGGTTGCAAGAGATGCAATGGAGCAGCTGTTCGATACGCCCACAAAGCCGTCTGTACCTCGGATGGCGGCGGTGGAGTTGCCGGTCTTGAACTTGAATTTGCTCTTGTTGTTCGCCTGCTTTTGCACGTCGAACTTCATGCTGCCTTTTTTGACGACGGTTTCAAAATTGTTTTCGCCGTTTTCAAAAGAAAGCTTCGTGATGGCGACAAAGGTGTTTTCCTGAATGCTGAAGGAACCGCCGTCGGGGAGTGCGACGATGACTTCGGATTCCAAAAGGGTTTCGATGTTGTCGCCTTCCTTGACGTTTTTGGCTTTTTTAAGGCCTGGAGTCGGTTCAGAAGACTTTACCACCTGCTTTTCAGAATTGCGGTAAAGGAATACTTCACCCACAGCGTAGTGGATTTTAGCAGTTTTTGCAGCAAATGTAACCCCGACAAGAATGGCTAGAAGGGCGGCTTGAAGGCTAAAAAAACGTGAAAAAGACATAAAGCCTCGCTTTATAGTAACATTCTGCCGTAAATATATGTATTTTTTTTGCATACTTAGAATGTGTGCAATACACCTAAGTAATGAAATAAAGACTTTTTTCAAAGCATTTTGAAAGAAGGTCGAAACCTATAACTACAGGACTGAATATGGAAGTTGAAGAACTGACCGTTGCCTATAGCGATGAAGATACCGGTGAAGAAGTCATCAAGGAAATCGGCAAGGAAATCCTTTCGAAGGGTGCATGGCCGACCGTGATGTTCTTTTACCAGGAAAGGGACCCGAAGACCGGTGAATTTACCGAACCCAAGGTGTCGCTGCGCCGCTACCGCAAGATGGCGGGCAATTTCAAACCCCAGGGCAAGTTCAAGATTACGGGCAAGGCACAGGCCGAAGCTATCATAGACGTCCTCAAGAAGTGGTATAACATTTAATGCCAGACCCTGCTAGTCGAAAGAAGAAGTATAATATCGAGTTCCTTTGCGAGGGGGACATCGAGGCTTTTCCGTATAAGGACAAGTTCGAAAAGATGGCTCGCAAGCTCCTTGCCGAAGAAGGCAAGGAAAAAGACGTGAATATCGTGCTCTGCACCGACGAGTTCGTGCGCACCATGAACCGCGACTATCGCGGTCTCGACAAGGTGACCGACGTTCTTTCGTTTGAATGGAAAAACGAACTTGGAGTCGAAATCCCTGAAGATGAGGCCATGCTCGGCGAAATCTACATCGCCCGTGAGCAGGTGCGCCGCCAGGCTCCCGAATACGGCAACACGTTTTACGCCGAAATGAAGCGCGTGATTGTACACGGGCTTTTGCACCTTTCGGGCTACGACCACATCAAGGCCGCTGACCGTAAGGTCATGCGCAAGCGTGAATGCGAATTCCTGGGACTTGACCCGTACAAGGAAGGTGCCTAATGGAATCTTCTGAAAGTTACGCCGTCGCGTTCCTAGTTGTTTTTGTCCTGACATCGTTCTCGTTTTCGCTGATCAAGGCTGCTTTTAGCGCCATTTATGCCAAGCGTGACGCTCGTGACCGTGAAGGTCGCGAAGAGGTGGTTGCATCCCTGGTGGAACTGCCGGGCTTTAACGAGACGATTTCGATCGGTCGCATCTTCTGTAACGTGGGTGCGGGCGTTCTGGGCTTTTACCTGTTCCAGATGATTCCCTGGAACTGGGTGCAGGACTACTGGTTCCTGGCTTTTGCCGCTTACCTGGTGGTCGCATGCATCGGCATTTACACCATTACGGTGTTCTTGGCGAACCTGCTCGGGAACTTGAAGCCGGACACTTTTGCAGTGGTGCTGATTCCGCTGTTCAAGTTCATTCGACTCCCGTTTGCGCTGCCGGCAAAGATTTGCCACCTGCTCTTTGTCAAGATTCTGAAGGTCTTGGGCTACGATTCCAAGTTGAGCTTCTTGCCTGAAGAACGCCGCGACGCTGTGCAGGCTCAGGCCGACCTTTCGGATGAGGCTGACCCCGATGCCGAAGGCCTGGAACAAGAAGAACGCCAGATGATTTTGAACATCTTCGACTTCGTGGAAACTCCGGTGCGCGAAATCATGACGCCGCGTGTGGACATGTGCGCCGTCGAAGCCGGTACTCCGCTTGAAGAATTGGTGAAGGTCTTGAATACCGAACGCCATTCCCGCTTGCCGGTGTACAAGGAAACCGTCGATAACATTGTCGGTATTCTTTCGAACCGTGACTTCTTGGAATGGTACACTGAACACCGCGACGAACCGTTTGATATCATGAAGCTTGTGATGCCGCCGGTATTCGTGCCTTACCACAAGAAGATTGACGACATGCTCACCGAATTGCGCAAGACGGGTAACCAGCTCGCCATCGTGGTGGATGAATATGGCGGAACCGCTGGCCTTGTCACGCTCGAAGACATTCTCGAAGAAATCGTGGGCGAAATCAAGGACGAAGATGACGTGGACGAAGATGAAGACGTGCAACGCCTTAAGGATGGCCGCTTCATTCTCGACCCGATTATGACGCTTTCCGATTTGGAATACAAGCTCGGCGTGGAACTCGAAGCTCCCGAAAATTCCCATGTGGAAACGCTTTCGGGCCTGATTCAGGCAACACTCGGCATCATTCCGTCTCCTGGCGCCGAAGTCACCATCAAGGGGTACACTTTCCGCGTGCTCAAGATGGACGGTACCCGCATGGAAAAGGTGCTCATGATCCAGCCCGGCAAGGGCAAGACCAAGAACATCAAGGCTGTGCCCCGCACACAAGCGTTCAAAGTCGTGTAGTACTGAGTCATGGGCTCGGGGCAAAGCCCCTTAAAGATAAAAAAAGCAGCATTTCAATGCTGCTTTTTTGCTTAAGTAGAGATCCTTCGACTTCGCCTAACGGCTTCGCTCAGGATGACACGTTCGTGTCACTTCCTACCGCCTATTTTCTACTGTCTACTAATCACTACAGCTCTTCCACTGCTTCGGCGCGGAGGTTCTGCACGATGTGGTCCTGACGCTGCGGCGTGTTGTTGCCCATGTAGTAGGCGAGCATCTTGCCGAACGAGGCATCGGGTGGAAGCACCACCGTTTCAAGGCGCATGTCTTCGCCGATGAACTGGCCGAATTCTTCCGGAGAAATTTCGCCGAGACCTTTGAATCGAGTGATTTCGAGGCCGGTCTTGCCGATTTCCTTGGCGGCTCTGTCGCGTTCCGTTTCGTCGTAGCAGTACTTGGTCACCTGTTTGTTACGCACGCGGAAAAGCGGCGTCTGCAGAATGAACAGGTGCTTCTGTTCCACGAGTTCGGGGAAGAACTGCAAGAAGAAGGTCATCAAGAGCAGACGAATGTGCATGCCGTCCACATCAGCATCGGTTGCGATAATCACCTTGTCGTAGCGGAGGTTCTCGAGACCGTTTTCGATATCGAGAGCGTGCTGCAGTAGGTTGAATTCCTCGTTTTCGTACACGACCTTCTTGGTCATGCCGAAGCTGTTGAGCGGCTTACCGCGCAAGCTGAACACGGCCTGCGTCTGCACGTTGCGAGCCTTGGTAATAGAACCCGAAGCAGAGTCACCTTCGGTAATGAAGATCATGGTTTCGCGGTTCAACTGATTCTTGACGTCGGTCAGGTGAATTTTGCAGTCGCGGAGTTTGCGGTTGTGCAGGTTCGCCTTTTTCGCACGGTCGTTCGCAAGCTTCTTGATGCCCGCGATTTCCTTGCGTTCACGTTCGTTCTGCGTAATGCGGTTTAAAAGGGCCTTTTCGGTTTCCGGATTCTTGTGCAGGTAGTTGTCGAGCTGCGAGGCGACGTAATCCACAATCCAGGTACGCAGTTGGGCGCCACCCGGAGCGACCGTCGTCGAACCGAGCTTGGTCTTGGTCTGCGATTCGAAAACCGGTTCCTGAATGCGCACGGAAATGGCGCCGATAATGCAGTTGCGCACGTCGGCCGGGTCCAAGTCCTTCTTGAAGTGGTCGCGGGCACCCTTCACGATGCCTTCACGGAAGGCCTGCTGGTGTGTACCGCCCTGCGTGGTGTGCTGACCGTTCACAAAGCTGTAGTAGTGTTCGCCGTACTGGTTGCCGTGGGTAAAGGCGACTTCGATGTCGTTTGCCTTAAAATGGGCCACCGGGTAGCGGATAGAATCGTCCACATGGTTCTGCAACAGGTCCAGGAGCCCGTTCGGGCTGTTGTAGGTCTTGCCGTTCATCACCAGCGAAAGGCCGTTGTTCAGGTAGGCGTAGTTCCAGACCTTTTCTTCCATGTAGCCCGGCAGGAATCGGAAATTCTTGAAAATGCTGGCATCCGGTTCAAAGTAGATTTCGGTACCGTTCTTTTCGGTCGTATTCTTTTCGCGTTCTTCGCGGACAAGCTTGCCCTTGCTGAATTCGGCTTCCTTCACGCGGCCGTCGCGGAAACTCCTGACGATAAACTTGGTCGAAAGCGCGTTCACCGCCTTGGTACCCACACCGTTCAAACCTACCGACTTCTGGAAGGCTTCGGAGTCGTACTTACCACCGGTGTTAATCTTCGATACGCAGTCGATGACCTTGCCGAGCGGAATACCGCGGCCAAAGTCGCGCACGCGGGCGCTGTGGTCTTCAATGTCTATGATAATCTGCTTACCGGCACCCATCACGAATTCGTCGATGGAGTTGTCGATAATTTCCTTAACCAGCACATAAATGCCGTCGTCGGGGCTGTTGCCGTCGCCGAGCTTGCCGATGTACATACCCGGACGTTCGCGGATATGTTCGTTCCATTCCAGTGTTCTAATGCTGTCTTCGGTATACTTTGCTGCTGCCATAGTAATTAGAAACTCTCGTTAAAATTTAAGTCGGTACAAAGATAAACAATTTTTTTGACAGCTGAGTGTCAAAATCGCTCCAGACACAATATAGCAAAAAGCATACGCCTGGTGTGCGAATGTGCAGTAAAAAGTGTTTTTACATGGAAAAGGGGGAAGAATCCCCCTGCCTCGCACTTCGTTGCTCACCACCCTCTCGCCTAGGTGGCTCCGCCCCCTAACACCCCCGATGGATCCACACGGATGGGGAATCACTAACGTGATTCCTGTTTTAATAATTTAAATTTGGAAAAAAGGTTCTTTTGAGGTTACCGGAGGTCTTCTGTGAAGATTTTTAACGCTTTGGCTCTGTCCATTCTCCTAGCCCTGCTCGCAGCATGTGGCGATGAATCCTCTTCTTCTGTTTCGCCGGAACCGGGCGACGGTTCTTCGTCTTCTGTCATCCCCGCCTCGAGCGGGGATCTCCAATCCTCGTCTTCTCAAAAGAGTTCCGGCAAGGATAAGTCTTCTTCCTCGATTGAAGAGAAATCCTCTAGTTCCGTAAGCGGTAAGAATAGCAGTTCGTCGGTGGTTGAGTCGAATAGTAGCGAGGAATTTCATCTTTGCGAAAATGGGGATAATGTGACTGCTGAGGGTTTGAAGACTATCACGCACTATATTTGTGAGAACAATAACTGGGTTGTCGTATACACAGTTCGAAAAGATTCCCTCGATTCTCTCGCTGCAATTGAAAAAAATAAGGAACACCCTAATTTGGATAGCCTTTTTGCTGGCTATCGTGGAGAATATCTAGAGTTTGAAGACCCTCGAGACGGTCATAAGTACAAGTATGTTGAGTTTATTTGGCATTCCGAGGATGGTAAGGGAAGGGATACCTTCTATGTGATGGCCGAAAACTTGAATTACGGTAAAATGGTATTGGGCGGAGCAACGAAATTTGACGACAAAGTGACAGAAAAACTATGCTACGTAGATGACGAATGGTTCTGCGATAACCATTTTGGCGGTCTTTACACTTGGGCCGAGGCAATGAATTTACCCAAGGTTTGCGATTCTGTTGCCGTGGACAGTAATGACGCGTGCAAGAGTTTTGCAAATGCTGTCAAGAGCGTTAGCGATCCTCGGGTAGTCCGTTGGCAAGGAATTTGCCCGGACGGTTGGCATATTATGAATCAGTACGAATGGGCGCATACTACAAAAAATTCTAGTAGTCTCCGTTCTAAGGCTGTATGGGAAAAAAATGCTGGTTCAAATAGTTCTGGCATGGCGATTATTCCAACTGGAGAATGGGTTAGAGGGAAGGATTTTTCCGGAATCCATGAATTTGTTAATTATTGGATGCCTACTGAGTTGAATCAAAAGAATGCAAAGAACATCTTTTTTTCATCTGTTTCGCAATCTTTAGACTCTGATGGAAATTCAGGTGGAAAAAATATGTTTGAGCCAGTCCGTTGTGTGATGGATGCTAACAACACCTTGACTCACTAGTTCTTTTTGGGTGCGGGAAAAGCGGAGGCGAGAGCCTGACCGCAAAGCGAACATTCCGGAACGGCCATGTGAGCGTGCGGTGCAGGCTGAGACGGAGCGCTCTTCGCAATAGGGGACCTTATTAAACTCATCAGAAATCACGTTAGTGATATCGATAAATGCGTAAGGCGAGTGAAACAGGATTGCTTGCAAGCCTACTTCCGTGCCTAGCATTTAGTACGTTAGTACAATCAGCGTGATAATCATATTAATAAAAAATGCCGTTAGGCATTTCCAATCCGTGTGGCTATTAAGTCAAATTTCTTGGCAATAAAAGTTTTCTATCTTTGGCCGTATGAATACTGCTTTTTATGTCTTTATGAAGTTGTTGCCGAAGAATGCCGCTAGCCGTGCCTTCGGTGCTTTGACTCGCCTCAAGTTGCCCGTGATTTCGAAGGCAATGCGCAATGCTTTTGCGAGTTACTACAAGCTGAACATGGAAGAATCGGAATTCCCGATTGATCATTACGCAAACATTGGTGAACTTTTTATCCGCAGGCTCAAGCCGGGAATGCGCCCGATTGCTGATTCCGAAATCGTGTCGCCGGTGGACGGAGTGCTTTCGCAGACGGCGACGTTCGACGAAAAGCAGGAATTGATTCAGGCCAAGGGCAAGACTTACACGCTCAAGGACCTGCTTCGCGACGAAGAAATGGCTGCCCGCTTTGAAGGTGGCGCCTTCGCAACGATTTACCTTGCTCCGTTCAACTACCACCGCATTCATAGCCCCGTGAAGGGCGAGGTGGTGGATGCGAGCTACTGCCCGGGTACACTTTGGCCGGTGAATGTCGGCAGCGTGGAACGCGTAGAAGGCCTGTTCTGCATCAACGAACGCCTTACGAGCCACTTGCGCTTGGACGACGGTTCCGAAATGCTGGTGGTGAAGGTCGGAGCCACGAACGTGGGCCGTATCGGGGTTGCCTACACGGACGAACTCTTGGTGAATGCGGGCAAGCTCCCGCGCAACTGCAAGCGCTACGACTGGAAACCCGCTCAGAAAATCACCGTGGAAAAGGGTGGCGAACTTGGCCGCTTCGAAATGGGCAGCACCGTGATCCTCGTGGTCGACAAGAAAATCCGCGAAAGGAATCCGGGACTCTTCCAGAGCCGCGTAGGAACTGCCGTGAAGGTGGGCGAGGCCCTCTAATATTTTAGGTTTTGCCGATGGTCTCGGTCAAGCGATTTATTCACGATGAGCCCGCGTTGTTCAAGGCGACGGCGGAATTCGTGCGGTTGTTTGCCCGAATCGATGACCCGGTTCTTACGGTTGCAAAGCAAGAAAAGGGCGCAAACGAACGCATCGCGTGGACGCTTTTAGGCACGGCACTTTTTCAAGATGTAAGCTACCCTGAATTTGTGACGCTTTTGCAGGCGCTGAACGAAAAATTCCCTGGTGAAAAACTCTGGACGCTGCCGGTGCCGAAGGCGCAGGATATTGAATCATGCGTAGAATCAGCATTCGGTTGCCGCACCTGGTCCATGTTCGAAAATGTGGCAGGAATTTTCTGGAGTGTCGGACTTTTTGTGCGCCGGCACGGGAATTTACAGGAATGGCTCAAGTCCCGCACGCCCGAAGAAATCTGGCGCGATTTAGGCGAGATTTATTTTATGGGCAAGGGAAACCCGCGCCCGAAAGTTTGCGCCGCGATTTACCGCTTGCTTGCGCCCGCACCGGTGGGGCTTTCGCTCGACTGTGCGCCTTCGCCTAAATGGCCGCCCTTGCCGCTGACCATGGGCGCTCGCCGCTACCTCTCAATTCTTGGGCCAGCAAGCGACGGCTTTGCGGACTTGGAGCCCGCGCAAAAGCAAAAGCTTGCGATTGACATGTATGTGGCGCTTGTGCAGCATTTGATGGAACAATCCGAGAATGCCGAGGTGAAAAAGTCAAAGGTTGACGCCTTGACCGCCTACGTGGCCGCACACAGCCTGCAATTCTACTTGGAAGACGGAACCGACGGCTTTATTTGCCGACATTTTACCGACCATTGCCGCAAATGCCCCCTGCGGGAATATTGCAGTTTTGCAGAGTAGAAATTTCTAAGCTCTACCAACTAAGTTCTACCAACTATTAACTAAATTTAGGCTATGCGTTTTTCTTCTCGATTCTTTAAGATGGTTCTGGTTGCAAGCGTTGTCGCGCTTGTGGCAGGCTGCCAAAAGAAAGTGGAAAAACCGATTGATTATTCCTCGATTACTTACAAGCGTTTGAGCCCGGCTTCGTTCAAGGCTGATTCTTCGAAGAATGCTGAAATTCCTTCGTTGGAACGCCGCTACGATTACCGCTACGCCATTATGCTTGGCGATACGCTTGGTGTGTCGGTGCTTGAATTCGAAAGCGATGTTTACGCGCTTGACTATTACATGAACAGCGGACATTTCCAGGGGAGTATCCCGATTCTGAGGGGAAACTTCTTGGAACAGAGTTTCCGCGCTGACAAGCGCATCTTTATCTTTAGGCATGACAGCTACCGCCGTTACGAGCGCGCTGACCTGGAAGATTACGTGCGCAAGTTCCCGGGCTACCATGGTGGATTCCCGCAGGCGTTCTTGAGCTTGCCGTTTGAACACCGCGAACAAGGCCGCGCCTCTATAGAAACCCGATTCTTTATGGGCGTCAAGTCGACCTTCCCAGTGTTGGTGCAAAGCTACCGCGACGGCAACCTGCGCTGGAATGTGGCCCGCAGTTGGGACCAGGTAGAATCTGATGCGTTTGAAACATGGGCGTCGGGTCTTAAGCAGGTGACTCCGAACGAAATTGTTACGGCAAATGATTGCGTTTACTTTGAAGCGGGCGAAGGCTCTTACGGAATCGCAAGTCGTTTGTCTGGTGGGCGAGTTGCCGTTGTCTGGGGCTATATGTCTTGGCCGGACTTGGAACGCACGTTCTTTACCGCCAGCGACCGCATTTTTGAGGCTCGTTTTTAACTTTTATTTGTTATATTAAAGACATGGCTATTGAAAAACTTGCAGAAACTCTTTTGGAAAAGCTCCGTTTCATCACTAAGGCGGAAACGGTTATCGGTAACCCCATTCAGGCCGGTGAATCTACCGTTGTGCCCGTGAGCCGCGTGTCGGTGGGCTTCGGTTTTGGTGGTCACCAGTCCAAGGGTGATACTTCTGCCTCTGGCGGTGGCGCCTCGGTGGAACCGGTCGCCTTCCTCGTCATCAAGGGTGACGATGTGCGCGTGATGCCCATTAGCAAGGACAGTTCGCTTGTCTCCAAGGTCATGGACATCGTGCCCGACGTGGTGAACAAGTTCAAGAAAAACGAAGATTAATAACGTCATTGCGACCCTCGAAGAGGGAAAGCAATCTTAATCAATTTTATAAACGAAAAAGCCTCGGTTTTCACCGAGGCTTTTTGAATTGTTTCGAGAGGGTTCGGATTAATTAACCGAGAACCTTCTTTTCGAAGTCGCCGAGGCAGTCAACGAGAGCCTGCACGCCTTCGACCGGCATTGCGTTGTAAATGGATGCGCGGAAGCCACCCACAGAGCGGTGACCCTTGAGCTGCTGCAGACCGCGAGCCTTTGCGAATTCGAGGAATTCCTTAGCGAGATCGTCAGCCTTGTCAGCGGCAACCACGTCCTTGTTGAACACGAACGGAACGTTCATGATGGAGCGGTCTTCCTTAGCAGCAGTACCGACGAACACCTTGGAGTTGTCGAGGGCGCTGTAAAGGAGAGCGGCCTTGGAGCGGTTCACCTTTTCGATAGCGTCCACGCCACCGAATTCCTTGAGCCACTTGAGGGTGCGGTTCATCACGTACACGGCGAATACCGGAGGAGTGTTGAACATGTTGGCAGCGTCAATGTGAGTCTGGAAGTTGAGCATGGTCGGGATGGTGCGGTTCACCTTGCCGAGGAGGCCCTTCTTGATGATGGTAACAGTCACGCCAGCGCAGCTGATGTTCTTCTGAGCGCCACCGTACACAACGCCGAAGTCAGACACGTTGATCTTACGAGCGAGGAAGTCGGAGCTCACGTCAGCCATGAGGAAGCCAGACTTCGGCTTCGGGAAGTTGTGCCATTCGGTACCGTAGATGGTGTTGTTGGCAGTCACGTGGAGGTAGCTGGCGTTGTCGGAGAGCTTCAGGTTCTTGTCGATGCGGCTGTAAGTTTCAGACTTGGTGTCGCAAGCGGCGAGAGCGTTACCGAACTGCTTAGCTTCCTTGTAAGCCTTGTTTGCCCAGACACCGGTCAGAGCGTAGTCGGCCGTAGCGTCCTGGTCGAGGAAGTTCATCGGGAGCATGCAGAACAAAAGGGAGCAACCACCACCGAGGAAAACGATGTCATAGTCTTCAGGGATGCCCATCAATTCACGGAGGTACTGTTCCGTCTGGGCGAACATGTTTTCAATCGGCTTTGAACGGTGACTCATGGAGAGAATGCTGATGCCGCTGTTTTCGAAGTCGATGCATGCAGCAGATGCTTCCTTGAGTGCCTGTTCGGGCAGGACAGACGGTCCTGCGCTAAAGTTATAGACTTTATTTGCCATGGTTGTGTTCCTTTTTGTTTTGCCCCGCATGGTTTACGGGGACTCTTAAATTACGCGCGTAAAAATAGCAAAATACGGCTTTTTCGGCTACTGTTTTTTGACGTGAGATAAAACTCTTATGATGAACTGCAATGGGAATGCGATGGAGCGCAAAAAGAAAATGGCAGACTTTCGTCTGCCATAAAAATGTTTCTGAACTCAGAAATCCGAATTCGGAATGGGGTTACACGCCGAGGGCTTCGATAGCCGCCTGGTACTTCTTGAGGCGGAACTTGGTCTTGAGTTCGCGGCGTTCCTGACGCTTGATGTACTTGTCTTCCAAAAGCACGTTCAGAATGGCGCTCTTGGCCTTGGCCATCAGCGGGTCATCCTTGAGGGTACCCATGAACTTCACGAATTCCTTTTCGCGGGCTTCGTAGTTTGCTTCTTCGGCGGGGACACCTTCGGCCATCAGCTTGCAGCTGTATTCGTCGATCCAGCCCTGGTTCTTGTGGTAAGTCATCTTCTGGATCTTTTCGACCATGTCGGCCGGAACGCCCATAGCGATCACTTCTTCAGGGGTTTTCTTGGTAGAATCGGTAATCAAGTCCTGCAAAATGGCGAGCGTTTGAACCTCTTCGGATTCACCCTTGTTCTTGAGGTAGTCTGCAACGTTCTGCAGAAAATCAATGTAGGGGCCGCCGGCCTTGTCCATCTGGTTCTTGTGGACGTCGGCTGCAATTTTGTAGGCTTCAGCGTAAGAAAGCATAATTATCCTTTTAATAAATAAAATCTTTTGGCACCCGACGGTGCTATACCCTCAATATATATAATCAAAAGCGAAAAAAGTGTCACGTTTTTGTGTTATTTTCAAAAAATGAACAGTTTTTCCGCTTTTGGGGGTAGCTCCGCCAGGTTTGGACCTTACTTGTTGTTCGCGCGGATCAAGTTGAGGGCGGAGCCAGCCTTGAACCATGCCCACTGCTGTTCGTTGTAGGTGTGGCTGAGGGCGATGTTGTCGACAGAGCCATCCTTGTGGTGAGCAACGAGGGTGAACTCGGAACCCGGGGCGAACTTGGTGAGGCCAACGATGTCGAACACGTCCTGTTCCTGGATCTTGTCGTAATCGGCAGCATTCTTGAAGGTGAGGGCCAGCATGCCCTGCTTCTTGAGGTTCGTCTCGTGAATGCGGGCGAAGCTCTTCACGATTACGGCCTTCACGCCGAGGAAGCGCGGTTCCATGGCAGCGTGTTCGCGGCTGGAGCCTTCACCGTAGTTTTCGTCACCAATCACGATGGAGCCCGTACCCTTGGCCTTGTAAATCTTGGCAAGTTCGGGGACTTCCTTGTATTCACCGCACTGGCAGAGGACCTTGTTCGTTTCGCCGTTGAAAGCGTTCACGGCGCCGATGAGCATGTTGTTCGAAATGTTTTCCAAGTGACCGCGGTAGTTGAGCCACGGACCGGCCATGGAGATGTGGTCGGTGGTGCACTTGCCCTTGGCCTTGATGAGGAGCGGGGCGCCGGCGATGTCCTTGCCGTCCCAAGCCGCGAACGGAGCGAGAGCCTGGAGGCGCTTGCTTTCGGGATTGATGGAAACGGTAATCTTGGAACCGTCGACCGCAGGAGCCTGGTAGCCGGCGTCCTTGACTTCGAAGCCCTTCGGCGGGAGTTCGCATTGTTCCGGCGGGTCAAGCTTCACGGCCTTGCCCTCGTTGTTCACCAGGGTGTCGGTCATGGGGTTGAAGCGGATGTCGCCGGAGAGGGCGGCAATCACAGCCATGAGCGGACTAGCCACAAAGGCGTGGGTGTTCGGGTTGCCGTCGGCGCGCTTTGCGAAGTTGCGGTTAAAGCTATGGACGATGGTGTTGAGTTCCTTCTTGTCGGCACCGGCGCGGTCCCAACGGCCAATGCAAGGACCGCAGGCGTTCGTCATGATGGTGGCACCGAACTGCTTGAACAAGTCGATGAGACCATCGCGTTCGGCGGTGTAGCGCACCTGTTCGGAACCCGGGTTGATGAGGAGCGGGCATTTCGGGGAAAGACCCTTGGCGAGAGCCTGCTTGATCATGTTTGCTGCCATGAAGAGGTCTTCGTAGCTGGAGTTCGTGCAAGAACCGATGAGGGCGGCGCTTACGACCGGCGTAGATTCCGGCTTCGTTTCGGTGGCCTTGAGGGATTCTGCCATGTCGGTCACGGCGTAGGCGCGGTCCGGGCTGAACGGGCCGTTGAAGTGCGGCACGAGCGTGCTCAGGTCAATTTCCACGACGCGGTCAAAGAACTTTTCCGGATTTGCTTCGACTTCGGGGTCGGCCTTGAGGTGTTCTGCAATCTTGTCGGCAGCGGCGGCCACGTCGGCACGGCCAGTCACCTTGAGGTAGCGGCTCATGGAATCGTCGTAGCTGAAGGTGGAGCAGGTAGCGCCCACTTCGGCACCCATGTTCGCAATCGTTGCCTTGCCGGTAGCGCTGAGGCTACGTGCGCCTTCGCCGAAGTATTCGATAATGGCGTTGGTGCCGCCCTTCACGGTCAAGATGCCTGCGAGCTTGAGGATGATGTCCTTCGCGGTAGCGAAGCCCTGGAGTTTGCCGGTGAGCTTCACGCCGATCATCTTCGGGTATTTGAGTTCCCACGGAAGGCCGACCATGGCGTCAACAGCGTCTGCACCGCCCACGCCAATCGCGAGCATGCCGAGGCCGCCAGCGTTCACGGTGTGGGAGTCGGTACCGATCATCATTCCGCCCGGGAAGGCGTAGTTTTCGAGCACCACCTGGTGGATGATGCCTGCACCCGGGAGCCAGCAGTCAATGCCGTACTTGGCGGACACGGACTGGAGGAAATCGTAAACTTCCTTGCTTTCTTCCTTCGCGCGGGGCAGGTCCTTTTCGACACCTTCGCGGGCGATAATCAAGTGGTCGCAGTGCACGGAGCTGGGTACTGCCACGCGGGCCTTACCGGCGGTGGTGAACTGCAAAAGGGCCATCTGGGCGGTAGCGTCCTGCATGGCCACGCGGTCGGGGTGGAATTCGGCAAAATCCTTGCCGCGTTCATAGGTCCTGTTCTCGGCGCCATCGATCAGGTGGCTGTAGATAATCTTTTCGGCGAGGGTGAGCGGACGGCCCAGCTGCTTGCGGGCAGCTTCAACGCGGGCGGGAATGCGGGCATAGACGCCCTGGATCATGTCGAAATTGAAAAGCATAGTCTCTTGGGGGTTTAGGTTGAATTTTCGGGCGTAAAGATAGAAAAATCAGACAGAATTTAGTCCTTTACGCAACGCAGACTGCGACCTCGAACGAGCAGAGTCCCTTCATCGACTCCGTATCCGTCCTTGCCAGTGGTTGCAACGATGTGGTAAGCTAATGCACGATTGTTAGCGCATTCGCTACAATATTTGGCGGTAGATGTCCAAACGTATGCGCGCTTCCCGTTGGGGAAAAGTTCCGAGCCGTAGGTGTTACTGACTGGGAGGAGTGCAAATCCCAATTCGTTTGTCGCAATGTCTTCGTTCCCGTCAGAGTCGTATTGCCATCCGCAGGTGGATCTCAGTTTTACGATGCCTCCCCGGCAATCTGGGAAACTTGTCTTGGTTTCGTCATCGCATTCCGCGCCAACGGCCTTGCTCAAAGTCATCCATTCAGAAATCGTGGGAACATGCCAACCGCTAGGACAAATTCCCTGCTGGGGATTTTCCCATTTTCCGAAAAGGGAGTCCTTAATTAAACCAGCTTCCATCATTTCATCGGTATTGAAATTCATGACGCCCATGAAATTATAGAGCTGCCCGTACAGGGCGCAACTGTCTGCATTCGCATCGCACCAATGGTTGCCTGCCAGGTTGGGCGTTTTTTCTTCGTCGGCGTAAGCCAGGTTTTCCGCCATCCAGGTCTGTTCCCCGATTTTAACGGTGGCGTAGAACTGACCGTCGCGTTCGTCCTCTAGGCAGTGGTATTCAACGTCCGGGTTCAGGAATTTCCAATTGGGCTTCGACTTGCCTTCGCAGCCGATAACCGTGGGAGCCTTGTCGTAAAGGTGGCAGGAAATCTGCACCGCCGAAGACGAAATTGCAATTGAAGATGAAGACTTAGGCGATTCCGAGGAAGAACTACTCTTCACGGTTCCTGCAGGGCAGGGCTTGATTATTTCAGGATACCAGGTTCCGTCTTTACAGGTGACAAGTATCTTGCTGTCTTCCGTCAGCAGGACGAGCCCTTCTTTATCGCAGTTGTTGCCTTTATATGCCTGATACTCTTCCCAGGAGGGAATGACTTCGTTGTAGCGGACGCTCGTGACGCATTCCTTCATCGTGGGAATGGTGCTGGAGCTGCTGAGGTCCGTTGAAGATGAACTTTTTTCATTGTTTGTCGCAGAACTTTTGCCTTGTTCTGAACCAGCTTTGTCAGATACAGAGCTCGAAGATTCCTTTAGGTTGGATTCTTTTGCACTGCTGGAACTTTCGGAAGGTTCTTGAGTTGGCGATGTGCTGGATTCGTCATCTCCACAGGCGATAAATGCGAAGAATGTAAAACAAATGAATAATTTTTTGATCATTTTTTCCTCCTTTATTTATAACAAAAGATAGAAAAATTACCGGCTTGCGATGCGGTGGGCGACGTTGTTCCAAAGGTTGTCAATGTGGCCTTCGCCAAGCCGCAGGCGTTGCGGTAGCGTAGGCTTTCTATCGTAGAGCATCTGTATATATTCGTCTTTTTGACCATGGAAGTCGAGAATTTCTATGGTGTAGACACTGGGAATGTCGGGATTGCAAGAGTTGTGGATGGAAACGACGGTTCCCTGGACATTTAAATTGTATTTGCTGTTTGAAATATGAAGTTCGATGGGTTCGCCTAAATAAAGTACGTCCAGTTCGTCCGTGTAAATGTCGACACCATGTTCCAAGAGCTTTGTCGTTATGCCGTCAATTTGGCGGCCATCTTCTTTCTGAATGGTAATCATTTCGGCGGCGCGGACCTTGACGTTTTCGCCATCGGAATCTCGGCCCATTCCTAGGAATATGCACATCGTCAGGTAGTATGTGTTGCGAAGTAGCCAGAAGAGAACTGCCAAAATTCCGATATATTTCAAGGCTATCAGCATGTACGACATGCGGATAATGCCCGCAACCGTTAATGCAAGCAGGACCACGAAGGGAACAAGGCTTCGCTTGTCGATGGTTTGTCGCTTGTTGGACTTTTCTTTTTTGGTGACCTTGAATGTAGAAAGGGTGATACCCAAGGTTTCCTTGATAATCGGAATAAGCAAGAATGGCATGACCGATGTCTCGTAAATGCCGCTCCAGCGGGACGAAATTTTTCCTTGGCTTGTAATTCTTAATGCAACCATCGAAAGCAAATGCATGGGGAGCCAGAACAAGGCCAGGTCAACCAAGGTGCACTTGAAAATCGGAATGCAGAAAACGGCAAACATCAAAGGAGAAATCAGGTAAATCAAGTTCTTGATGGGCGAGAACCAATAGAGCACGGAACTGAGGTAACTGAGCTTTTGTGATAAGTCCAGCTTGCGGTTGCGCAGGAACTTGAGCTGCTTTGCGGTGGCAATCACGCCGCGACCCCAGCGGGTGCGCTGCTGCACGTGCTCCTTGAAGGTCGAGGGGGCTAAGCCCGAGGCCAATGGTTCCGAAAGGCCGAGGCTCACAAAGCCCGCTGATTCAATCAGCATGCCTGTGGCAAAGTCTTCGGTAATGGATTTTGTATAAAATCCACCAATGGCTTCCAGTGCCTTGCGCGAAATAATCGTGTTTGATCCGCCGTAAATCACGCTGTTGGTAGATGTCTTGGCCGCTTCGATGACGTCGTAGAAAAAGTCCTGTTCGTTAGGAACCTTGGTCTCGGCGTAAAGATTGTGCTGGAATACGTCGGGGGTATAGAAAGATTGCGGGGTTTGTATAAATCCCAGCGGTCGGCGCTTTTCTTCGGGGAGGCTTTCGTTGATGCGTTCGGCGTCCACAAAATAGGGAATTGTCTTGAGCAGGAACTTCCTCTGCGGAATCATGTCGGCGTCAAATGTCACTACGTAAGGCGAATGGGTACGTTCCAGAGCCTTGTTCAAGTTTCCGGCCTTGGCGCCTTCGTTGTCTGGGCGGTCAAAATAATGGACTCCGAGTTCTTCGGCAAGTTTGCGCATTTCAGGCCTGCGATGGTCATCGCACAGGTAAATGTGAACCTTGTTCTTGTCGGGGTATTCCATATACTTGCAACCGATAATGGTCTTGCGTAAAAGTTCGGGCGGTTCGTTATAAGTCGAAATAAAGATGTCCACATCGGGGTAGTCTTCGTCGGCGATTTTAGGGAGCGGGTGCTCGCGAAATTTGAGCATGCTGCTGTAGTGAATCATGGATTCGCAAAAGCCGAGAATCTCGATGACTAGCAAGATGCAGCTTCCGATAATCGCAATCCAGCCGTAGGCAAAGGGAATGGAACAGGAAACGCGCCAACAAAGGTAAATCAAGGTGCAAAAAGAACTTGAAAACAGGAACAGGTCGCTCAGAATGACTTTGCTGGGCTTGGAATTGAACTTTAATGCGCCTTTATCGGGGCTGTACTTTAGCAAGTCATCGTAGGTTTTGATTTTTTGAGTCTTGAATCTTTTTTTGAACTTGTGAAAGAGAAGGGTGATGAAAAGAATAATGAATACAGGGATGGCGAATAGGGCCCAAACCTTATAGGGCGCGGTGCGAGCCATTAACTTGAATTGGGATTTCGGTTCGTAGGCAAGCTCGATTTTGTCTATGTCGGTTCCCTGGAAAATGGCCTTCGCAAATTGGCCCGAAAGCGTAAGGTCTTTGTCAGTCAAGGAATCCGTGGCGTACGAATCGTCCTTGATCATGGAGGCTTCTTCTTCTTTATTAGACAGGCTCCAAATCGTGTAGTTTAAATGCAGGGAATCGAGCAGTCGGTACCATGTTTTTACGCTTTCAAAATCAATTTTCCCATCACCGGTTTCTTCGCAGAGGCCGCTTTCTGAAACAAAGATGGGTGTTCCTTGCCCAACAACTTCGCGGAGCTTGGCCCGAAATTCGTCTTTGTGCGAGGTCGCGTAAAAATGGAACGTGTACATGATGTTTTCAAAATTTATCGGATCTTTAGCCGGGAATTGAATTTCTCGGTCGTAGTTTGGTGTACCGATTAAAATCAATGCATCGGGCTTGTGCCTGCGGATGACGGGAATGATGATATTCGCATATTCTTTAATATCTTCCCAGGTGCAGTCGCCGTTGGGTTCGTTGCAGATTTCAAAAATCACGTTCGGGACATTTGCGTATTCCTTTGCCATCATATTGAAAAAGTTGATGGCTTCGGCGAGGTTTTCGTTCGGGTTGTTGTCCGTAAGAATGTGCCAGTCGACCATCACGTACATATCGTTGTCGATGGCATATTGGACTCCCTTTCGCAATATTTCGAGGTTCTTTTGACGGTCGCCATGCACATAGTCGTCCGAATACATGGCGAGGCGGATCAGGTTCGTGTTCCATTCGGTGCTCAACTGCTTGAAAAGTCCGTTGTTCACGAACTGCGGAAACCAGGTGAGACCATGGGTGCTTGCACCCCTCAGTACGACCTGCGTTCCGGCTTCGTCGTAAAGGCCGGTTCCTTGTACATGGAGTTTTCCGTTTATGGAGGGGCGTGCAACCATGGCGCTGGCTGAAATAGTTATAGCCAAAATCAATAACGCGATGGTTTGTAAAATGTGAAAATCGGACTGTTTCATGCTTTGAAAGATAATAAAAGCCCAATTTTACCCTTAACAAAGGGTGTAAATTTTCCTAAATTTGGCCGCGTTCCTAAGATTGGAGACCCCCATGCCCAATATTAACGCCAAAGAGTCCGTCAAGAATTTCCTTGCTGGAGTCAAGACGACCGTTACCCCTGAATTGTTCCGCACAATCCGCAGGGGCTACGACAAGAAGAACTTCGTAAGCGACCTCATGTCGGGCCTGATTGTGGGCATTCTGGCGCTCCCGCTTGCCATCGCTTTTGCAATTGCTTCGGGTGTGGGTCCGGAACAGGGCCTTTACACGGCAATCATCGCTGGCTTTACCATTTCGCTCTTGGGCGGTTC
Source organism: Fibrobacter sp. UWB10 (assembly GCF_900182935.1). Classification (NCBI taxonomy): domain Bacteria; kingdom Pseudomonadati; phylum Fibrobacterota; class Fibrobacteria; order Fibrobacterales; family Fibrobacteraceae; genus Fibrobacter; species Fibrobacter sp. UWB10. Next base: position 296,289 of record NZ_FXUE01000002.1, read on the forward strand.
CCGCTTCCAGATTGGTGGCCCGACGGGTGCTTTTATTGTGATTGTTTACGGTATCGTGAGCCAGTACGGCTACGATGGCCTTGCCTCGGCAACGCTTTTGGCCGGTATCTTGTTGATTATCTTTGGCTTGGCCAAGTTTGGCGCTATCATTAAGTTTATCCCGTATCCAGTAACCGTGGGCTTTACCGCCGGTATCGCTATTATTATTGCTCTTGGTCAGGTGCCGAACTTCTTCGGTCTGCGATTCCTTTCGAAGGATCCGGCCGATGCTGTGGGCAAAATCAAGCTTTATGCTTCTTCTTTGGATACCATTAATATTTATGCTGTGATTGTGGGCCTTGTGGCTCTGGCCGTTTGCATTCTTTGGCCGAAGATTACCACGAAGGTTCCGGGCTCCTTGATTGCTATTATCGTGGCGACAGTGCTTGTGAAGGTTTTGGGCTGGGACGATCCGATTACGGGCCATGGCGTGGTGACCATTGGCATGAAGAACCACATTCCGAGTGGTTTCCCGGTGCCGCACCTGCCGAACATTAGCCTCGAAATGATGCAGAAGGTGTTCCAGCCGGCTTTGACGATTGCCATTCTCGGTGCCATCGAATCCCTTTTGAGCGCTGTGGTGGCTGACGGTATGACCTCGACCAAGCACCGCTCCAATACCGAACTTTTTGGCCAGGGTGTGGCTAACGTGCTTTCTCCGATGTTTGGCGGTATTCCGGCTACGGGTGCTATTGCCCGTACGGCTACGAACATCCGTAATGGTGCCGTGAGCCCGATTTCTGGCTTGGTGCATGCGATTGTTTTGCTCCTCATTATGCTGGTGCTTGGTAAGTATGCCGAAATGATCCCGATGGCAGCCCTTGCCGCTGTGCTTTTCCAGGTGGCATTCAATATGTGCGGCTACCGCAGCTTTATCAAGATGTTCAAGGCTCCCAAGAGCGATGTTGCTGTGATGCTTGTGGCTTTCTTCTTGACCGTGATTATCGACCTGACTGTCGCAATCGAAGTGGGCGTGCTTTTGGCCGCAGTGCTCTTCATTAAGCGCATGAGTGACGTTGCCGAAGTGGAAACGGTGACCGAAGCTCTTAAAGAAGACGACGAAGAAGCGGCTCATAACGAGCTTAGCCGCCAGGTGCCGAAGGGCGTTGCTGTGTACGAACTTGCCGGTTCGCTCTTCTTTGGTGCGGTCGACAAGTTTAAAGATACCATGGCCCGCATCTCAGACAAGCCGAAGATTCTTATTCTGCGTATGCGTAGCGTTTCAAGCATCGATGCCGCCGGTATCCAGATGATTGAGGACTTGCTGAACCGTTGCAACCGCGAAGGTACGCAGTTGTTGCTCAGTGGCGTGCATGCCCAGCCGGTGGTCGCGCTTACTCGCGCCGGAGTGCTCAAGCAGCTCGGCGAAGAAAACGCCCTCGGTAACATTGATGCCGCTCTCAACCGTGCCCGCGAACTCTTGGGCCTTCCGATTGTGGACGCCTCTCACGAAGTGCAGCCTGCACCTACCGTGTCTTGGGAAAAGAACCTCGACAAGCCGTGGATGCCGGAAGAATCCAATGCTGCAATCGCCGAAGAAACGCCGGAAGTTATCGCCGAAAAGATGATGGACGAACCGGTTGTAAAGATCGAAGAAAAATAGAACTTTATTTGTAATTCTTAGGAATTAGAAAACCTAAAAAAACGCTAAATTTCGTAAGATTTTTGCAAGTTTGTGACGGAAATCGCATTGTGATTTCCGTCTCTTTATTTATGTGCAATTTGTATCTAATTTATGGACATGACTAAGAACATTACCTTACAGTCTGCACAGAAAGCAAAAATCTTCTGGAACTTCGCATTTAACTATCTGGTTGCATTTGGCGGAGTGACCTGGGTTCTTGTTCACTGCTTCTGCTAATTTTTTTCTAAATTTGCGCCCATGTTTAAAATAGGCGTGATGGCTTCCGGTGGAGGAAGCAACTTTAAAGCAATTATTGACCGCATTGGCGAGGGCGACCTCGAAGCCCAATGCAAGTTCCTGATTACCAATAATGGTGGTTGTGGGGCTGTTTCTCATGCAGAATCCTACGGAATACCTGTATTCCATATTTCGGGCAAAACGCACCCCGATACGGCGGCCTACGAAGCAGCCCTTTTAGAAGTCATCGATCGCTACGATATTGATTTGTTGATTTTGGCTGGCTACATGAAGGCTTTGCCTGTAAGCCTCATTAAAAGGCTCCCGGACCGCATTCTGAACATTCACCCGTCGCTTTTGCCCAAGTATGGCGGTAAGGGCTTTTTCGGAATTCACGTGCACGAAGCGGTGATTGCCGCGCACGATACAGAATCGGGCCCGACGGTTCACCTGGTCAGCGAAGAAATCGACCAAGGCCGAGTTCTTGCGCAGACTCGCGTGCCTGTTGAAGAAGGCGATACTCCGGAAACGCTTGCTGCCCGAGTGCTGGTGCAGGAACACGCCCTCTACTGGAAGACGATTAAGGATTACGCCGCTCAAATAGGCTTGTAGCCCATGAAGTTCAAGGTTCCGGCATTTCTCGAAGGAATAGAAGCTCCTGTTGATGGCGAAATTGCCATGCGCAAGTTCGCCACGCAAGCAGGGGAGAACGCAATCGTAGTCGGTATCGACGAAGTCGGTCGTGGCCCGCTTGCTGGCCCGGTTGTGGCATGTGCGGCTGTCCTTAAGGCGCCCGATGCGCTTCTGACGCTCAACGATTCCAAGAAACTCACGCGCCCCAAGCGCGAAGCCATGTACCAGGACGTGCAAGATGCCTGCGCCTGCTTTGCTGTAGCGAGCGCCTCGGTCGAAGAAATTGACCGCATGAACATTCTGGAAGCGGACTTTTTGGCTATGCGCCGCGCCCTGCAGGCCCTCGGCATGCCCGGAATTCACGAATCCGCCCCTCAGATTCCGGTATTCCAGAAAGGCTCCTTTGCCGAGGTTTTCGGCTCGCCGCTCAAGGCCCAGAGCTCATTGCTCATTGCCGTCGATGGCAACCTCAAAATTCATGGGATTCCCGAAGAAATGCAGATTCCCGTGGTCAAGGGCGATGGCCGCATTGCAAGCATCTCGGCGGCCTCGATTTTGGCGAAAGTCTTCCGTGACCGCTACATGGATGACCTCGAAAAGAAATTCCCCGGCTACGGCTTCAACAAGCATGCCGGTTATGGAACCAAGGCTCACCTTGACGCAATCCGCCGTCTCGGCATGACTGCGGAACATCGTAAAAGCTTTCACCCCAAGAGTTTACAAACCGAGCTAGATCTTTAGGCCCATTTTTGTAAACTTTTGTTTCTTACGATATTGTTGCAAATTTTACCTAAGACCCCGGAAACTTTTCCGTGGTCTTTTGCTATATTGTTGCCAAACAACAAGATACGAGTCTTTTTCCGGCTAACGGGAGGTGATTTTGAACAATTCGGTACCTTTACTCCAAATGCTTACGCAGTCCGATATCGCGACGATCGTGATTTTGGGCATTTTGGCTATCATGTCGCTCGGTTCATGGGGCATTATCATTGTAAAGTACATCGTGAATCGCAAGAACCAGCGCGCAAACGTCGTGTTCTTCCGCGATTTTATTAACGTGCGCCAGTTCGTGGAATTGCAGGGACTCTGCGAAACCGCAGACGACAGTGCACTCCGCAGCTTGACCTCCGAAGTGCTTAAGGAAGCATCCAAGTTCAGTAACTTCGTGAGCTACGATTCCATTCAGCACCGTGCATCGCTTTTGGAAGACACCATCCAGCGCTCGATTGAAGGCCTCCGCCTGACTGAAGACCGCTACCTTGGCTTCTTGGCTACCTGCTCGAACCTTGCCCCGTTCTTCGGACTTTTGGGTACGGTGTGGGGAATCATGGTCGCCTTCTTCCAGATTGGTCAGCATGGTTCTGCAGACCTTACCGTGGTCGCTCCGGGTATCGCTATGGCTTTGATTACGACGGTTGCAGGCCTTGTGGTTGCAATCCCTGCTTCTGCCGGTTATAACTATTTCACCGCCCGCAATGGTCAGAACGAAATTTCGTACTTCAACTTCGGCTCCCAGGTGCTTAGCCTCTTTAAGCGCGGTGACTTGCTCGCTCTTGAAGAAGTGGCTGGCTAGGAGGCATAGTGAAGCGCAGTCGCGGTAAAGAACTTAAGCAGGAAATGAACCTCACGAACATGATTGATATCGTGTTCGCCATTCTGATTGTGTTCATTATTTCTGCGCCTCTCATGAGCCAAGGTGTCAAGGTGGACCTGCCTAAGGCAGAAGCCCCGACCATGGAACAAGAGAAGCTCTTGAAGGTTTCTATCACACAAAACGAGGAACTCTACATTGCTGACATGATGGTCGACTTTGCGAGTTTCAACAACGTGTTCAAGTCGCTCTGGAACGGCGAGATGGCGGTGGTCATCAATGCCGATGAGTCTGTGAACTATGGCCTTGTGATGAAAGTGGTGACCCAGGTGCAAAAGCTCGGGGTGACCAAGCTCGGATTCCTGACGATGAATCCCAAGGAAAAACCGGGGAAGTAGGTGAGCGAAGAAAGAAACATCCAATACTTCTCGTCGCAAGATGATGGAACGATGGTGAAAATCATCGTGTGCGCTGTAGTATTCCACTTGCTCGTTGCGGGAATTTGCATCGCTTTCCATTTTGTGAACTTTAAGCATGAACCGGAACCGATTCCGGTGTTTGAAATGGTGCAGGTTAACCAGCCGGTGCAGCCGCGTCCGAAACCGCCACGCCCGAAGCCGGTAGAACCTAAGCCAGAACAGCCCAAGCCGATTGAGCCTAAGCCCGAACCGAAGCCGAAGGTGGACCAGCAGTTGCCGCCTGAACCTAAGGTCGAAGAAAAACCGCCCGAACCGGAGCCGGTGGAAGAACCCCAGCCGGAACCAGAACCGGAGCCGGAACCGCAGGATGATTTTGAAGTAGACGATCTGGATTTGCCGACGGCTGTCGAAGCCCCGAGCTTGAATCCGGTGGGATCCGTGGATATGGACCCGCTTATGCAAGTTTATCTGGAACGTTTAAAACAAATTATCATGAGTAATTTCAATCCGCCTTCGAACTTGAACGTGCGTCGCGATGTAAAGACCACGGTGCAGTTTACGGTGGACCGCTTTGGCGGTATTACAGCGATTACCCTCAAGCGTAGTTCTGGAAATAAGACTTGGGATCATTTGTCAGTTCGTGCAGTACAAATTTCTAAGGTTCCGGAGCTTCCGCCTAACTTTAGAGCCCCTTCGTTGGTTCTTCACTTTAATTTCACGCCAAATTAAGGTGATAGTGGTCTGGGGTAGCGAAAAATTGTATTATATTGAACAAACGAGTGGATTAGAATGGAAAAAATGAGATTTCTTGCAAGCGTCGCTGCCTTTGCGCTGGCCATGCTGCCGGTGACATCGCATGCGACCATCGATACGATTGCCGTAGATGTGGGTATTTCTGTCTTTAAGACGATGCCCATTGGCGTTGTTCCTTTTGCAGAAAAGAAGTCCATTGACTGGATCGAAGAAAAACCGCATTTGATTGTGACCCGTGATGCAAATCTTTCGGGCCGTTTCGACGTTGTTTCCTCGGACAAATTCGACCTGCCTTTGTTCAGCAAGACTCATGCCAAGCATTACATTACGGGTAAGGTGACTCCTGTCGGTAAGTTGCTGAAGGTGGAATGTTTCTTGTATGCATCGCAGACCAAAGACGTGATGCTTGGTGAATCTTATACGGTGGAACAGAAGGATATGCGCCGTGCCTTGCACCAGTTTTTTGACCAGGTGATTTACCGCCTGTGGGGTGAACGCGGTGTGGCATCGACCAAGCTTGCCTATGTTTCCAAGATTGACGGCGTTAAGCAGGTGGTGGTTTCTGATTACGATGGATTCCATCGCAGCCAGATTACCCGCGACACGACCATTAGCATGATGCCTGTTTGGATGAAGGGTAATGCTGGCCTTTACTATGTGAATTTCAAGACGCACCGTCCGAAGCTTTATTCCAAGACTTTTGGCGGCGTTGAAAGATCGGTGTTCCCGCAGTTGGAACAGACCTATAGCCCGGCTGTAAACCCGAAGACGGGTGAACTTTTGTTCTCGAGCACGGTTGACGGCAAGACGGATTTGTACATCGGTGATCCTTCTACGGGTAGGGCTAAAAAGTTTGCTTACCTCAAGTCGAACCAAACTAGCCCGGCATGGAGCCCGTACGCATCGGAAGTGCTCTTTACGAGTGATCGTGGCGGTGGCCCGCAGATTTTTGCAATGGGTAAGGATGGTTCCGATTTGCGCCGCGTGACCTTTATGGGCCGCTATAACGAACGTGCCAGTTGGTCGCCCGAAGGTGACCGCATTGCCTATACTTCGATGGATGCTGGCCACATGAACATTTATACCTGCGCTCTCGATGGTTCTGACATTGTGCAGCTCACGAGCAACGCCGGCAACAACGAACACCCCACTTGGTCGCCTGATGGCAAGCTGATTGCTTTTGCTAGCAACCGTAGCGGTTCGTATCAGATCTACATTATGAGAAAAGACGGCTCGAACGTGACCCGTATTACCAATTCCGGTGAAAACACTTCGCCCACGTGGTCTTTTTTCTACGACGATTTTAAACAACCAACAAAAGGAAGGTAAAAAATGAAGAACTTCGTGAAACTCGCTGTCGTGGCATCTGCCGCAGCTCTCTGCCTTGTCGCTTGCGCCAAGCAGCAGCAACCCCAGACTGAACCGGAAGCCGCTCCGGCTCCTGCCGCTGTCGCTCCGGCTGCTGAACCGAATGCAGATTCTCTGGCTGCTGAACAGGCTCGCCTCGAAGCTGAACGCCTGGCTGCTGAACGTGCTCGCTTGGAAGCCGAACGCGCCCGCCTCGAAGCTTTGATCAACCAGATCATGAGCGAAGACGTTTACTTTGACTTTGACCGTTCTGAACTCACCGAAAAGGCTAAGGAACTCTTGGCTCAGGTGGGCGAACTCCTGATTAAGGAAGAACGCTTCACGATTACGATTGAAGGCCACACCGATGCTCGCGGTACTGAAGACTACAACTTCACTCTCGGTGCAAAGCGTGCCATGAAGGTGAAGGAATTCCTCGTTGCTTACGGCATTGACGCCAAGCGCATGGAATCGGTCAGCTACGGTAAGGAAGCTCCGAAGGTTGAAGGTTCGACCGAAGAAGCTTACTCCCAGAACCGTCGCGCCAACTTCCGCGTGAACATCAAGGAATAAGATTCTTTAAATTTCGTCCTCGTCTTGCTTGTTGCGGATGAGGAATTATGCGGGTAATTAAAAAGAACTTGTTATATGAAAAACAAAAAATTGAACATCGTATTTCCCTTGCTTATGGTAGCAGCCCTTACGGGTTGTAGCCAGATGACTGTGCTCCGTACTAAGGAAATAAAGGCTGTCGGCGCTGAAGTTCAGGCCAACCTTGATTCTGTAGTACAGAGCTTAAAGGCTCAAAACGATTCTCTGCGTGCAGAATTGGCTGCGGCTGACCTTGCTCAGAAGCGCATGCAGGCCGAAATCACTATGCTTTCGCGCCGTGTGGGCGATGAGTCTGAACGTAACGATTCCAGGCAAGAAGAAATCATCTACCGCTTGGATATGTTGCTCGGCAAGTCCGACAAGATCTTGGCGAAGAAGGTGGTCGTGAGCGGTGCGCCTACAGCACCGGTCTCCATGGATAGCCTGGAACGCGAAGCCGAAAAGTTGGTTGAAGCCGAAGCGATGTTCAATACGGCCCGCTCCGATTACCATCGCGGTGAATTCAAGCTGGCTTACAGCGGTTTCAAACAGGTTTATGAACAAATGAAAGAAGGCGAACTCGCCGAGAATTCGCTCTACTGGATGGCGCTCTGCCTGATTGATGTGGCCCAGATTGACAAGGCGAAAAAGGTCTTTGCTCGCATGTCGGAAGCCTTCCCCGACGGTCAGAAGACCTGCCCCGCATTGTTCAAACTTTCGACCCTTTATGGCGAAGAATGCGACATCAACAAGCAAAAGCAGTACCTGCAGAAGATTCTTTCTACCAAGTCTTGCGAAAAGTCTGCCGAATTCGAACAGGCAGCCGAAATGTTGCAGGAAATCTTGGAAAAAGAAGACAAGAAATCTGCCGGTGAACCCGTGGAAAGATGCGTGCCTGTGGTTCGTGAACCGGTCAAGCCGACCTCCCGCAAGTCTACAACCAATAACGCTTCTGAACCGACTGCTAGCGCAACCGCTGAATCGACAGAAGCCGCGCTGTAACAGTTCAAAATCTTTCAAAAAGAAAACTCCGACGATTGATTCGCCGGAGTTTTTTGTATAATCGAAAACCACCTGCTAGGCAGGTGGTTCTAAAGAAGCTTTAGCGGTGCTGAAAAAAAATCCTTTGATTATAATTGAAATGCGGCCTGACAACTGCATAACAATAAAATCAAAGGATTAAATTCAATGGAAAATATACAAACATTAGCTCATACGAGTTGGAATTGCAAATACCACATAGTTTTCGCTCCGAAATTCAGGAGGAAAGTCTTTTACGGAGAGAAACGCCAAGAAATCGGGAAAATCCTCCGGACGCTGTGTGAATGGAAGAAAATCACGATAGTTGAGGCGGAGGTGTGTCCGGATCATGTCCACATGTTGCTCGAAATACCACCCAAGTTCGCCGTGTCCAGCGTGGTTGGCTTCTTGAAAGGGAAAAGCAGTGTGCAGTTGTACGAACGGTTTCCCGAATTAAAGTTCAAATACAAGAACAGGGAGTTTTGGTGTCGAGGTTACTATGTTGACACGGCTGGAAAAAATGCAGTTAAGATAGCGAATTATATTCGACATCAACTGGATGAAGACCGGCTTGGGGAGCAATTGACCATGATGGGTAAACTGTAGCCCGCTTGCGGGCATGCCGGTAGGGACCCGTACGCCAGTGCCAGACCGTCAACGCGTGTGACGCGTTGCTAGTATCCTAGGGCTATGCCCGTATATGAAGAACCGCCGGCTACGCCGGCGGGTCACTTTTTTTAGTCTCTCGTCTGTAGCCGCGTAGCGGCGTTCTCTCGTCTAGTCTACGGTTCGTCGGCGTCGATGACAACTCGGTTGACTTGGGCGCCGAGCTTAGCCATCTTGGCTTCGAAATCTTCGTAACCGCGGTCCAGGTGGTAAATGCGGCTGATCTTGGTTTCGCCTTCTGCGATTAACGCGGCGAGCACGAGGGCTGCGCTTGCACGCAGGTCGGAGCCCATCACGTCGGCGCCTTCCAGCGGAAGCCCGCCCTTGATGGTGGCGGTGTTGCCGCTGAGCGTAATGTTTGCACCCAAGCGTTCCATTTCGGCCACATGCTTAAAGCGGTCATTGTAGACGGTATCTTGAATCACGCTGTTGCCCGGAACCGACAGAAGTGTCGCCATGAGGGGCGCCTGCATATCGGTGGGGTAGCCCGGGAACGGGAGTGTCTGAATCGTAATCGGCTTGAGTTCCACATTGCGGGCGTCGACTTCGGCCCAGTCGGGGCCGACGGACACTTTACAGTTCATGTCGCGGAAGGCATCGAGGGTCGATGCGATGTGTTCGGGAATAATCTTGGTGACCTTGACGCGGCCACGCGTAATGGCGGCTCCACAAAGGTAGGTGCCTGCTTCGATACGGTCGGGAATGGTGACGCCATTACCCGGGCGTAGAGCTTCTACGCCCTGCACCGTAAGGGTGCGCGTGCCGCGACCCTGAATCTTGGCGCCCATACCGATGAGGTAATCGACGAGGTTATCGATTTCTGGTTCGAGGGCTGCATTTTGCAACACGCTTGTGCCCTTGGCAAGCGTTGCGGCCATCAGCACGTTCACCGTGGCGCCTACGCTCGAAATCGGGAAATGGAATGTACCGCCGGGGAGGCGTCCGTCGCAAGTGGCTTCTACGTAGCCGTGAGTCACGGTAATCTTCGCGCCCAGGGCTTCGAGGCCTTTCAGGTGCAAGTCCACAGGGCGCGGGCCCCAAGCGCAACCGCCCGGGAGAGACACGCGGCAGCGGCCAAAGCGTGCTACCAGAGGACCGAGCACATAGAAGCTTGCGCGCATGGTCTTTACGAGTTCGTAAGGGGCTTCCAGATGGTCGGCACCACGGGTGTCGATTCTTAAGGTGTGGGCTTCGCCACCGATGTGGCAACCGATTACGCGCAGCACATCGGACATGGTCTTCATGTCTTTGAGGTGCGGGACGTTCGTGATTTCGGAGACGCCGTCGGCCAAGAGGGCTGCTGCCATTACGGCAAGGACTGCGTTCTTGGCGCCGGAAATTTCAACTTCGCCGTCGAGCGGCTTTTTAACCTGAGGTACAATAAACTGGTACATAGTAAAATTAGACTTAAATTTTTTGCATTTATAAGATAGTAAAAGTACCGGGTTTTAGGGGCGTGCCCCTAGGAGAGAGGGTAGAGAAAAACCCGGCTGTGTGCAGCCGGGGTTTGAACGAGGGAGAAACCTCTCCCTTTTAATTATTCTTTTTTCTTTCGTCTTTCGTCTCTCGTCTAATCATATCGTGCACAACTCTTGTGCGGGCGATGTGGTCGTGGAGGGCGCGGCGCTTGGGGTCGATAAAGACAATCAGGTAGCCAAGGCCGTAGAACATGAGCGTGCATTGCGTAATCAGGCTTGCGATAAAGCGGAGTGCGGCGCTCACCCAGCTCATGGGTTCACCGTGGGCGACTTCGACATGAATTTTCACGAGCATTTTGCCGGGGGTTGCTGACTTGATGGCGGTAAATGCGATAAAGTAAACGGCCTGAATCACGCCCCAAATAATCAGGAACAGGTGCGTGCCGGGAACGTCAATCACCTTGTTCAAGGCCTCTTCGGAGGTGGGATTGCTAATGTAGGCGTTCATGGCGTCGGCAAGGGTGTTCAGGTCAATCGCCTGAACGGCGCTCATGATCATCAAAATCAAAACGCCTGTTGCAGACAAAATAACATTGTCGATAAAGTAGGCGATGGCACGGACAAAGAATCCGGCGTAATGCTTGCTTTTGTTGTGCTCGGCAATGATTGCTTCGAGTGCGGCCTTGATCTGTTCTTCTTCGGAAAGCGGAACTTCTTTGGCTTCTTCGGTATCTTTCCAAGCGACCCAGGCTTCCATGCCCGAATGCCACACTAAGGTTTCGTCTTTTATTGTGCCGTCTTTTACAAAGTCCCTGATTTCGTCGATATTAAAGGGACCCTTGCGTCGTTCACCGTCTGTTACGGTTTCATCTATGTAGTACCAAATCATGATGAGCCATAATTTAGAAAAAAAGCTACATTTTGGAGGTATGATGAATTTCAAGATTGGCCAACGCTATGTAAGTCAATCGGAACCTACTCTCGGGCTTGGTATAGTCACCGAGGTGCAAGACCGTATTGTTAAGATTTCTTTCCCCGCTGTAAGTGATGTCCGTTGCTACCGTTCCATGGGTGCCCCTGTGGACCGCTTTGAACTTTCGGTGGGTGATACCGCCAAGAGCGAAAAGGGTATGTCTTTTACCGTGGAATCGGTGAAAGAAGTGGACGGCTTGTTGGTTTATACGGGCCGCGCCGGCAGACAGATGAAGGAATCTGAACTGAGCGGCAAGATTTCGATTGCGCGTCCTGCGGACTTGTTCAAGGCCCTCATGGAAAATCGCGTGTCGAACAGTGTGCAGTTCGGTCGCCGTGAATCTGCCATGGAACTTTCTTGCAAGTGGATTTCTTCGCCGGTGCGTGGCATGATTGGCCCGCGTACCTCGATGATTCCGCACCAGTATTATTTGTGCCAGCGCGCCTGCGACAGTTCGACGCTCCCGCGCTTGATGCTCTCTGACGAAGTGGGTCTCGGTAAGACGATTGAAGCCGGCATGATTTGGCATGCGCTCAAGGCTCGCGGCCGCCTGACCCGTACATTGATTATTGTGCCCGAAACGCTGAAGCACCAGTGGCTTGTGGAAATGAAGCGCCGCTTCAACCACTTGTTCACGCTGGTGGACGAAGGCTACATCAAGGGCTTGTTCGTGAACGACGACGATGACCGCCCGAATCCGTTCACGATTGCAAACGATATTATTTGCTCCATCGACTTCTTGATCAAGCAACCCGCACTGATTGAAGACTTGCTCAAGACGACTTGGGACATGGTGATTATCGACGAAGCGCATCACCTGGTTTGCGAAGACGGATTCACGAGCCACGAATATTTGTTGGCTAACGCCGTGATTCAGCGCTCGAAGGGTGTGCTCCTTTTGACGGGTACGCCGCTGCAGTTCCATCCGGAATCGCAGTTCAACCGCTTGAAGATGCTCGACCCCGTACGCTTTGCGGACTACAACAGCTTTATCAAGGACCAGGATGCCTACCGCAAACTGGTGAACGAACTTTCGAAGTTGCCGACGGACCCCGGTCAGACCATGAGCTGGGACGACTTGAACGAATGCGTGCCGAAGAAGTCGATTATCCGCCCGTGGCTTGAACAGGAAAGCGCAAAGAGCATGCCCGCCGACGAATGGATCCGCCGCATTGTGGATGCTGTGGGTACAGGCTCGGTGGTGTTCCGCAATACCCGTAAGGGTGTGGGCGGATTCCCGAAGCGCGTGCTCGACGAAATTCCGCTGGAACCGAACAAGAATTACCGCGACATGGTGAACGTGGCTGCCGAAAATGATTTGGACATGTCCACCGACATTCAGGAAAATGGTTTGCTTTGCACGAGCTATTCCGACGCTTGGGCGCTGGACGAACGCTACGTGTGGCTCAAGGGATTCTTGAAGGAACATGCCAACGATAAGGTGCTCCTGATTTGTGAATCGATTCAGGTGGTGCAGGCTCTTGAAACGCTCTTGAACGAATACATGGGCGAGGGCGCGTTCTCGATGTTCCATGAGAACATGACGATTATGGCCCGCGACAAGGCCGCTGCAAACTTCAGCAGAGAAAACGGCGCGAACCTGTTGATTGCTTCTGAAATCGGTTCCGAAGGCCGTAACTTCCAGTTTGCTCACCATTTGATTCTGTTCGACTTGCCCCTTGATGCTGCCTTGGTGGAACAGCGTATTGGCCGCTTGGACCGTATCGGTCAGACCGAAAACATCATTATTCACGTGCCGTATGTGAAGGGCTCTGGCCAGGAAGTTATGTTCCGCTGGTACCACAACGGCTTGAACGCCTTCGGTACTCCGATGATGAGCGGTGGCGAATTGTTCCTCAAGTACACCGACGAACTGATTGCCGCCTTGGCCGAACCGCAGGCATTGCTCCAGAACTTTGTGGACACGGTGATTCCGCAGGTCAAGAAAGACTGCGACACCATGCGCAAGAATATTGAAAAGGGCCGCGACCGCTTGCTGGAATTCAACTCTCGCAACCCGGCGAAGGCAAAAGAAATCACCGACGCCATCTTGAAGATTGATGCCGACAAGGACTTGGAAACCCTCGTGTTCTCGTCGCTGATGGACCGCGGTCTTGAAATCGAAAAGAGCAAGATCAAGGGCTGCTACATCATTAGCATGGGCACGCAGGTGGAATCGGGCTCAATTCCTGGCATGCCCGAAAGCGTTGGCATGGCGGGCGCCGGTGGCGGTGGCCGCGTGACGCAGGCTGTCGGAAACTTTGAAGAAAGCTCGGGCGGTGGCGACGAAGATGCTCGCTTCTGCGATACGTCTAGCTTGACCGTGACCTTTGACCGCAATGTGGCCATGGTGCACGACGAAGTGGACTTTGTGAGCTTGGAACACCCGCTTTCGCAGGGCGTGATTGACTTTGAAACCTCGCTGGACAACGGTGCTGTGGCTTGCAACATCTGGCAGAATTCCGGAATGCGCGGCCTTGTGATGCAGTACAATTTCGCGGTGGACTTCTCGGTGGCCGAAGAATGGGGCGTGTCGGACCTTGCTGGCCCGCGCTACATTAGCGTGCTTGTGAACCCGACTGGCGAAGACTTGACCGAAAAGGTTCCGGAACTGAAGACTGCAAACTTCAAGGATGTGCCTGTTCCGCAGGGCAATGCCGCTGTGAACATGACGCTCAAGTATTTCGGTAAAGAAGGCCTTGCCATCGCTCGCCGCATTGTGTCTGCCAAGGCAAAGGAAATTGCCGAAGTGGCCGCTGCCGCTGTCGAAGCCCGCGCCGAGCAGGAATACCAGCGTATGAACCATTTGCTCAGCATGCGTGGCAAGGCGGGTAATAACACCCAGTTGCAACAGCTCCGCAAGAATGCCCAAGAATGGAAAAAAGTAATTTCGAACCCGCAACTCCGCCTCGATGCAATCAGGCTTTTGGTGTGTAGGTAATCTATGAGTGAATTAAGAAAGAATATTCTCGATGAATCCCGTCGCATTGTCGTAAAGATCGGCTCGCGTATTTTGGTCGACTCCGAAAAGGGCGGCGTTCGTACCCGCTATATCCAGAAGCTTGCTGGTTCTGTGTCGCGCTTGATGGAAGCCGGCAAAGAAGTTGTGATTGTGACTAGTGGTGCCGTGGGCACCGGCATGAGCCAGCTCGGCTACAAGGAAAAGCCGACGGTTCTCGCTGAAAAACAGGCCTGTGCTGCCGTGGGTCAGATTGACTTGATGTATGCCTACCGCGAAATGTTCCGCTGGATGCAGCTTTCTGTGGGTCAGATTCTTCTGTCTGCCGAAGACTTCCGCGACCGCAATCGCTACAAGAATTTGCAGAACACCATCAAGGCAATGCTAGCCCGTAAGATTGTTCCGATTATCAACGAAAACGACTCGCTCGCTGTAGCCGAAATCAAGGTGGGTGATAACGACAAGCTTTCGAGCGATGTGGCGCTGTTCCTTGATGCCGACTTGCTTTTGATTTTCACGGACGAAGACGGACTCTTCGATGATAATCCGAAGAAGAATCCGAACGCCCGTTTGCTCCGCTTTGTGCCGGAAATTACGCCTGCTGTTTTGGCCCTTGCGGGTAAGCCCGGTGAAACGGGTTCTGCCGTGAGTACCGGCGGTATGCGCAGCAAGCTCGAAGCCATCCGTAACGTGACCAAGAGCGGTTGCAATGCGTTCCTCGCCAGTGGTATGAAGGTGTTGCCGCACGAAGTGATTTTTGAAAATGCCGAAGGCACGCTCTTTGTGGGCTCCAAGAAAAAGCTCAATAGCCGTCAGCGTTGGCTCAGCTTCGTAACGACTCCGCGCGGGGCCGTGGTGGTTGACGAAGGTGGCGTGAAGGCTCTGCGCGAAAAGCATTCTAGCCTGCTCCCCGTGGGCGTTTGCGCCGTCAAGAAACACTTTGACAAGGGCGACCTGATTGAAGTCTTGAGTCAAGACGGCGAAGCCGTGGCACGCGGTGTCGCAAAGTTCGACAGCGAAACGTTAAAGCTTGTTCTCCGCAAGAAGACCGCCCAGGTTCATGAACTCTTGGGCAAGGATGTCGCCGACGAACTGATTCACAAGAACGATCTGGTCGTGTTCTAGCTTAGAATGTCATCCCGGCCCCCGAGCCGGGATCTATTGGTAGATCTTGAACTGAAAATTTGTATCTTGGTAAGCGTATGGAAGAAAATCAGAATTTGGACGATTTGGCCGAAGAATCGGCGGAACTCCCGAAAGTCGAGAGCCAAGAGGATTTGGCCCGCATTATCCAGGCGCTCGTGTTTGCGTCTCCTGACATTGTGACGCTTAAGAAACTGCGTGAAATTCTGGGCGATTTTTTGGATGCGCGCTTGGTGTCCGATGCTTTGATTGCGGCGAACGATTCGCTGAACAAGATTAATTCCCCGTTTGAAATTGTGGAACAGGCGGGCGGTTACCGCTTTAGGACCCGCGCCAAGTATTACCCGTGGGTGCGCAAGCTGTTCCCCGAAGCAAACGCCCGTAGGCTCAGCCAGGCGGCGCTTGAAACGCTGGCTGTGATTGCTTACCAGCAGCCGATTACCAAGGCGGCGATTGAACAGGTGCGCGGCGTGTCGTCGGTGGATGGCCCGATCCGTAACCTGCTCGACAAGGGCTTTATTGCTCTCGGTTCCCGTGCCGATACGGTCGGAAACCCCTATACCTACGTGACCACGCAGGAATTCATGAAGTATTTTGGCATCAACCGCATTCCCGAAGATTTGCCGCGACTCCGCGAATTCAGTGAACTTCTGGAAGCGGGAGCCTTGGTGCCGCAGTATGCGAAACCCGAATCGGTGAGCCCCGAAGAACCGGTGCAGCCCGAAGAAAATCCGGACCAGGTTGAATTGTCGATGGGAGATGCCTAATGGCTGTGACCCCGTTAATGCAGCAGTATTACGAGATCAAGAAACAGAATCCCGGCTGCATCTTGTTTTTTAGAATGGGCGACTTCTTCGAACTTTTCGAAGACGATGCTGTGGTTGCCTCGAAGATTTTAGGACTTACGCTCACGAGCCGCAACAACGGCGCCTCGGGTGCGACCCCTTTGTGCGGATTCCCGCACCATGCTGCGGATCGCTACGTGCCCAAGATGGTGGCGGCGGGCTACCGCATTGCTATTTGCGAACAGGTAGAAGACCCGAAGCTTGCAAAGGGTATCGTCAAGCGCGACATTGTGGAAATTATCAGTGCCGGTACCGCGATGGATGAGTCGAACCTGAATGCGAAAGAAGCAAATTACCTTTGCGCGTTCATTCCCGAAAAAGATTCGGTTTCGTTTGCGATTGCCGACGTGACGACCGGCTACCTCGCTGCATGCAAGAGCTCGGTGCAGGCTTTCGAATGTGAATTCTGCCGCCGTATGCCGAAAGAAGTCGTGGTGCCCGAAGGAACCGTGATTCCTAGCGGCGTGATGGATTTGATCCGCTCCGAAAACATTCTGGTGACGGAACTTCCGGCATTCCTGTTCAGTGAAGATTCCGCGAAGGACGTACTGTTTACGCACTTTAAGGTCGAGGCTTTGGATGGTCTCGGCTTGGACGGGCGAGTGGTTGAAACGCAGGTGACGGGAGCGCTTCTCCAGTACCTGATGGACCAGAAGAAGTCCGAACTTTCGCATTTTACGACGCTCGAGATTCTGAATCTCGACGATTACATGACGCTTGACCCGAGTACGCTGCGTAACTTGGAACTGGTGCGTCCATTGAATGCTGACGACATCAGCAGCACGCTCTGCTACGTGCTCGACTTTACGGTGACCGCGATGGGCGGGCGCAATCTGAAGGAGTGGGTGAGCCATCCTTTGATTTCGGTGGACCGCATCAAGGAACGCGAAGAAGCCGTCGAAGAACTCGTCAATAATCCGGTCGCGCTTGACGAACTGAAGGAATCGCTGACTTCGATTCTTGATATGGAACGCCTGATGGGCCGTGTGGGCTCTGGCCGCGCGAATGCCCGCGACTTGGCGGGCATGGGCCGTTCGCTTTCGCAGGCTTCTAAGGTAGCTGACGTGCTTGAAGGATTGAATTCGCCGATTTTTGAACCGATGCGAGCGGCCCTCATTGCCGCCCGTGGCCGTGGCGAAGAACTTCTTTCGCAATTTAACGATGACTTGCCGCTGACCGTTCGCGAGGGCGGCATGATTCGCGCGGGTGCAAATGCGGAACTCGATGCCATGAACGAAGACATCAAGGAACGCCGCGAATGGATTGCCTCGCTTGAAGTCCGTGAACGAGAACGCCTCGGAATTCCGAGCCTTAAGGTTGGCTACAACCGCGTTTTCGGTTACTACATTGAAATTACCAAGGCGCAGATGGCGAAGGCGACAGCCCCGATTCCCGACGAATACATTCGCAAGCAGACGACGGTGAACGGCGAACGCTACATTACGCCCGAGATGAAGGAATGCGAATCCATCATCAGCAATGCCGAAGTCAACATTCATGCGCTGGAATACAAGATTTTCTGCGAACTCCGCGAACGCGTGAACAGCTGGCGTGCCGAACTCCAGGAAATCGCGAATGCGATTGCGCACGTGGATACGCTTTATAGCTTTGCCCGCGCCGCCCGCAAATACAATTACGTTTGTCCCGAAGTCTTCGAAGGCTCGGGTATCGAAATCAAGGGCGGTTTCCATCCGGTGATTGTCGCGGTCAATTCGGACCTTGACTTTATCCCGAACGATGTGAATCTTTCGCCCGAAGCGACCCGCTTGATGCTCATTACGGGCCCGAACATGGCCGGTAAATCAACTTACCTGCGCCAGACGGGACTCATTGTGCTCATGGCGCAAATCGGCTGCTTTGTGCCGGCGGAAAGTGCCCGCATCGGCGTGGTGGATCGCATCTTTACGCGCGTGGGCGCAAGCGACCGCTTGAGCCGTGGCCTTTCGACGTTCATGGTCGAAATGATCGAAACGGCGAACATCTTGCGCAATGCGACTTCGCACAGCTTGGTGCTCCTCGACGAAATCGGTCGCGGAACCAGTACCTTTGACGGCCTCTCGATTGCGTGGGCGATTGTAGAAACTCTGCACGATGAGCCTGCCCGCGCCGCCATCACGCTGTTTGCAACGCACTACCACGAACTCACTGGCCTTGTAGAAAGCCTTGAACACGCCGGCAACTTCCAGGTGGGTGTTCAGGAAAAGGGCGACAAGCTCATCTTCTTGCACAAGATTCTCGAAGGCGCTTGCGATTCTAGCTACGGTATTCATGTGGCCGAAATGGCGGGCCTCCCGAACAATGTGCTCCGCCGTGCACGCAAGATTCTTTTGCGTCTCGAAAAGCAGAAGATTGACCCGAGCGATGGCGCTACCCACAAGAAGCTTATGGAAAAGCCGCAGGTCGACCTGTTCGCACCTCCCGACGAATCCACGCAGCTCCTTAAAGAAGAAATCCGCCGCCTGAAACCCGAAGAAATGACTCCGATCCAGGCTCTCCAATGCCTGATGGACTTGAAGGAACATTACGGGAAATGATTGACTTTGCCGCCTTACAAGAGTTTGTCTATAGCAATCGAATCGTGGATTCGACGATTCATGGACTTTCTCATTGGCGGCAGGTGGAATTCAATGGCTTGCTTCTCGCACCCATTACAGGTGCCGACGTGACAGTCGTGCGACTGTTCGCTCTCTTTCACGATTGCAAACGCGAAGATGACGGCTACGATGGCGAACATGGTGAACGCGGAGCCGCCTTTGCCAAGGAATGCTTCGAAAAAGGCCTTCTTGATATCACGCAGGAACAGTTCGACAAACTGTATCACGCCTGCTTTTACCACACCAAGGAACATCAGACTGATGATCCGACCATCAACACTTGCTACGACGCTGACCGCCTAGATCTCGGCCGTGTGGGCATGTCGCTCAATCCGAAAAAGATGGCGACAGCACCGGGTGCAAGAATCGCCCACAAGTCTTTGCGGGCGAAAGTTGATGTCTATGAAATGCGCGAATGGTTAAAGACGATTGTTCTTTAACCTCGCGAATAATTAACCGGCAAAATTTTTTCCCAAAATTGCAGTGACGTTCTTGAGAATGCCTTCTGCAACGTCGGGCTTGTTCATCGAATACACGTGAACGTTCGTGATGCCGTTGGCGTACAGGTCAATGATCTGATCACTTGCGTAGATAATGCCGGCTTGCTTCATAGCTTCGGGATCGCTACCGAACTTGTCGACTAGCGACTTAAAGCGCTGCGGCATGAATGAACCGGAAAGCTTGATGGCGCGTTCCACCTGGTTGGCGTTCGTAATCGGCATAATACCGGGGAGCACCGGGCAGTTGACGCCTGCATCGCGCAGCTTGTAGAGGAAGCTGAAGAACAGGTTGTTGTCGAACACCATCTGCGTGGTCAAAAAGTCTGCACCGGCATCGACCTTTTCCTTAAGGTGCTTGATGTCTTCGGCCTGGTTTGCACTTTCGGGGTGCTTTTCGGGGTAGCAGGCGGCACCAATGCAGAAGTCGGCATCAGAGGCCTTGAGTTCGCGAATGAGTTCGACGGCGTAGTGGTAGTCGCAATTGTCGCGGCCCTTTTCGATGAGTTCCGGGGTCAAGTCGCCGCGGAGTGCCATGACGTTCTTGATGCCTGCGGCCTTCATGTCTTCGATGCGCTGGTGCACCGTTTCCTTGCTGCTAGAAACGCAGGTAAGGTGGGCAAGCATCGGGATGCCGAACTTTTGCTTGAGGTTCTTGGCAATATCAAGAGTGAAGTGGCTAACGCCGCCGCCTGCACCGTAAGTCACGCTCATGAAGGCGGGGCCAAGGGCTGCAATCGATTCGGTGGCGGCCTTGACGCTTTCGAAGCTCGTCTCTTTTTTAGGCGGGAACACTTCGAACGAAAGGCTCATCTTGTCTTGCTTCAGAATGTCAACAATCTTCATAATCTCTCCGTGGGCGGGTCGAACCGGCACCCTAAGTCTATGCAAATATTTTAATATATGCATAAATATATAAAATGTTCGGGAATGTGGCAAGTGCAAAAGGCGGGAGAGCCCTTGCACTGTAAAAATTAGATAGTTGAGCAAACTTGACAATCATTTGCAAATTGACTAAATTTGAATTTGCAAATAGATTGCAATTTAAAATGGCCAAATCGGAATATAAAACACAGACTCGCCAAATGATTTTGGACTATATGGTCGGGAATCCTGATCGGATTTTCATGGCCTCTGAAATTGCGCAAAGTCTGCCGGAAGTTTCGCTGAGTACCATTTATCGCAATCTTTCTAGGCTCGAAAAAGCGGGAATGATCCAGATTGTCGGTGCCGCAGATAATAATGAATTGCAATACCGTTACACAGGCCCTGGCCAATGCGAAGAGAAAATGCACCTCGTGTGCAAGGAATGCGGCAAGTTTTTCCATTTAGAAGGCCCCGCCCTCAAGGTTTTGCAGCTTTCGGTTCAGCGCAGTGGTTTCGAACTAGACCAGCAACAATCAGTTTTACTCGGGCGTTGCTCCGGTTGTTCGCGGAGGCGTCATGATTAACACCTTGTTCAACAAATTGCTTGTGGCGCTAGCTTCGCTCTATGTCGCCAAGCACTTGAAGCACCATTGTCACGGCGAACATTGCCACGTATGTCACCATATCCATCGTTGTCTGGAACTGATTTCGGTATGCATGGAACTGGTGGTGGCACCATTTGAACTTGCACTTCGATTTTTCTATTTCAAACTAGTTTGTTTTAAGGCTGCGACTTCGCAGTCGATGACACTTGTATCGCAGAAAGTCCTTTTACTGAATTGATGTTTGCCGTATTCCGGTTTTAATTATCAATTCAATTTATAGCCCGAAAGGGTAAAGGACTTATAATGAAAAAAATTGCAGCTTATGCAATGTTTGTTTTGGTGGCAGCCTTAGCGCTTGTCGCCTGCAGTGCGGAATCGAGCGAGAAAGCGCCTGCAAAAAAGAAAGTTTCTATTGTCGCGACGATTTATCCGCAGTATGATTGGCTGAAGAATGTTCTCGGAGATCGTCAGGACTCTGTGAACCTGAAATTACTCATCAAGAACGGCACAGATTTGCACAGCTACAAGCCGTCGGCACAAGATGTTGCCGCAATTGCAAGCGCTGATATGGTTGTGTACGTGGGTGGCGAATCGGATGCTTGGATTGAAAAAGCTTTGGCTGCAACACCGAAGGCTGGCCGCGTGCAGGTGAATCTGATGCAGGCTTTGGGTGACCGCGTCAAGGAAGAAGAAATCGTCGAAGGCATGCAAGCCGAAGAGGATCATCACCACGAACATGGCGAAGAAGCAGAAGAACACGAACATGAACATCATGAGCATGCAGAAGAACATGAGCACGAACATCATGAACATGCTGAAGAAGCCGAAAACGATGAACATGTTTGGCTCTCGCTGAAGAATGCCGAAATATTGGTGATGAATCTTGCAGACGCCATCTCGAAAGTGGATACGGCGAATGCTACGGAATACCACATGAACGCGGGTCTTTACATTGCAAAGATTAGCGCTTTGGATGCCCAGTATCGAGCAACAACGGACAGCACTGCCCTCAAGACAATCCTATTCGGTGACCGTTTTCCGTTTCGCTATTTGGTGGATGATTACGGCATTAAGTATTTTGCCGCGTTTGTTGGTTGCTCCGCCGAAAGCGAAGCGAGCTTCGAGACGGTAGCCTTCTTGGCTGGCAAAATGGATTCGCTTGCACTCCCTGCCATATTTACGATTGACGGTAGCAATGGAAAGATTGCCCGTGCGATTCTCGATGCTAGCAAGAAGTCGAAGAACGCTCAGGTTCTCACGCTGAATTCGATGCAGTCGGTGACCGATGCCCAAATGCAATCTGGTGTAGATTACCTTTCGATCATGCGTGAAAATTTGGAAGTATTGAAAAAAGCGATAAAGTAATGTGTAATGAGTGATGAGTAGTGAGTAATCAAAAGCAGAGAATGAATAATGAATAGTGAAGATGTACAGAAAAAAAATCTTAGCCAAAATTCTCAAAGGGAGCCGCAGGCAACCGAGCTCACTGCCCATACCTCGTTGCTCAAATGTCGCCAGTTGACTCTCGGTTACGGGAACAAGGATCTGGTACGCGATTTGGACTACGATGTAAACGCAGGTGATTACCTGTGCATTGTGGGCCGCAACGGTTCCGGAAAGACGACTTTTTTGAGAGGAATCGCGGGCCTGCTCAAGCCGAAATCGGGAGTCATCGAACTTTGCGATGGCCTTTCTCGAAACCAGATTGGTTACCTGCCGCAAATGACAATCGTGCAAAAGGATTTCCCGGCCTCGGTCGAAGAAATCGTGCTGTCGGCATTCCAGGGAAAGCACCGCTTACTGCCATTCTACAGAAAGGCGCACCGGGATCGCGCCATGGAATGCATGGCGCTAACCCGTACCGAAAGCCTCGCGAAATCTTGTTTCCGCGAGCTTTCGGGGGGCCAAAAGCAGCGCGTGCTTTTAGCGAGGGCCCTGTGCGCCGCTGAGCGCCTGCTGCTTCTCGACGAACCGGTAACGGGTCTCGATCCGGAATCTACAGAAACGATGTACCGCATTATCGAAAACCTGCATCAGCAGGGAATGACTGTTGTCATGGTCACCCACGATGTGGATACTGCCCTAGATGACGCCACCCGCGTGCTGGACTTCAACACCATTTCGGTGAAGGGAAAATAATCATGCCAGAACTTCTTGAAAAACTCACGTTCTATGTTGATTTTCCTTTCGTGCGTTATGCGGTTATCGTAGGCGTTCTCGTGTCGCTTTGCTCGTCGCTCTTGGGCGTGACCTTGGTTCTCAAGCGTTACTCCTACATCGGTGACGGTCTTTCCCATGTCGCCTTCGGTGCGCTTTCGATTGCGGCTGTGCTCAAGATTACGAACAATATGCTGCTTATCTTGCCGGTAACGGTTGCTGTGGCTGTACTCTTGCTGTGCACGGGCAAAAACGCCCGCATTAAGGGAGATGCAGCCATCGCAATGGTTTCGGTCGGTGCGCTTGCCATCGGTTACTTGCTGATGAACGTGTTCTCGACTTCGGCGAATATCTCGGGCGATGTTTGCACGACGCTTTTCGGCTCGACCTCTATTCTGACGCTTCGAGTAGAAGAAGTTTACTTGTGCGTTGCGCTTTCGATTGCAGTCCTCGCAGTCTTTATTCTTTTCTACCACAAAATTTTTGCCATCACCTTTGACGAGAATTTCGCGCAGGCAACAGGCGTCAACACGACCTTATTCAACTTGCTGATTGCAGTCATCGTGGCCGTTATCATTGTGCTTGCCATGAACCTGGTGGGAGCCCTCTTGGTGTCAGCCTTGGTGGTATTCCCGTCGCTTTCGGCCATGCGCGTGTTCAAGAGTTTCTTTGCGGTAACGGTCGCTTCGGCCATTATCTCGGTCGTATGCTCGCTCATCGGAATCGTTGTCGCGATTCTTGCTGGCACTCCTGTGGGCTCGACCATTGTGGCGGCAGATATTGTGGCATTCGGTATCTTCTATTCAATCAGTCTAATTCAAGGCAGAGGAGTATAAGTTGCCTAAAGTCCTTCTTGCCGTTTTGCTTGCCTTTGCGGCCATATTCGCAGAGGAATCCAGCGGTAAAAAGAAATACGACATTGACATTTCTCGTATGAGCGGGACTATGGTCTATGGGCAAGTTTACCAGATGGTCATGTACCCGAGTAAGTATCTCGGAAAGCATATCAAGATGAAGGGTATCTTTTCGAGCTATTACGATGAAGAACAGGAACGGCGCTTTTACGGTTGCGTAATCCAGGACGCCCTCGCTTGTTGTTCGCAGGGGCTTGCTTTTGAACTTGCAAAGCCGCGTAAGTTTCCGAAAGAATACCCGGCCGAAGGTGCCATAATCACGATTACAGGTGACTTTGATTTTGAAAGCGACGAAGGGGGCGGAGGTTTCCCTATCATTCGCAATGCCGAAATGCATATCGAAAAATAAATTCGTTGTTTGACAGATTGATTTACTGGAATTTTTAGTGAAATTTTTGAAGACCATAATCGTTGCGTTGATGGTGGCGGGCTTACTTTCTATTGCCCAGCACCATCATGATGATTTTGACGAGCATGACGATTGCCCGGTTTGCGCGCTGGTGCAGAATGGTCTCGACTTTAGTGGCGATATCCCTGATGTTGCCGTGTTTTTGGTGGTTATCTGTGAACTGCTAAGCGAAATTCGTGTATACAAGACGAATCCGCACTTTCATTTTTCGAGGCCTCGCGCCCCGCCTATTCTCTCGATATAATCATCTAAAACTTCAATCGCAACATCCTGCTTTTTGCCTCGCGAAAAATCGCTAGGTGTTTTTGGCCTTGTTGTCCGCAAATCTTTTCGCGGATAGGATCGTTGTATTCAAACGAGAGAAAAATGAAATCTATTAAGACCCTTTCCTTCGCCTTTTTGGGCATTATCCTTAGCCTATTCTTTGCCGCCTGCGGCGACAGCAACAGCACCTCTACTGACCAGCACGAACATTTTGAAGCCGAAGGCTGGAACCTTTACTGGGGTGACTGGCAGCTCGCCTACAGCGTTTACCGCGGCAAGGCCGATTCCTCTATCGAAGTGATGCACGTGAATGCAAATTGCATGAGTGAGCATATCTCTGTCAAATTTCTTGACGACAACAAGAAAGAAGTGGAGCCCCCGACGGATGACGAACATTCCCTCGCTTGGGAAATTGCCGACGAAAAAATTCTGGATGTACATTCCTGCGGCAGCTGGGGTTTCCACCTGAAGGGCGTCAAGGAAGGCGAAACGACTTTGATTCTCAAGGTAAATCACCACGACCATGCTGATGCACGTACGCCGGCAATCCGCGTTGTCGTAGACAAGGCATTGGACGCAGAAGAATGCCCGTTCCATGAACATCACCATGATGATGAAGACCATGATCATGACCACCACGATCACGAGCACGAACATGAAGATTAGCCTATTTAGGGCTGCCATGGGGAGCCTCCTTCTGGGAGGCTTCCTTCATTTTTCTTTTGCCCAAGAATTTGTACAAGATTTAGGAAGTTCGACCATTGAGGCCGAACAATCGAAACAGGCTTTATTGGAAGGTTTGCGCGATGAAGATGATTTGAAAGGCGCAACTCTTGAACGTGAAATTTCAACGACGATTGCAGAAACAATCGGAAATGAACTCGATGTGGCAATTCGCTCGATGGGGCCTGCGGCGGCGCGGCCTGTAATCAAGGGCCTTTCGGGGAGTCATGTCGAAGTGACGGAAGATGGCTCTATAAGTGGCGATATGAGCGCGACATCGCCGGACCATGCGGTTGCATCGGAAGTATTGACTGCGCAGCGCTTGCGCGTGTTGCGAGGCCCGCGTATTTTATTGCATTCGTACTCGGCAGCGGGCGGGGTAGTGCAAGTGGACCGCAAAGATATTCCTTTTGATGATTCGGTGTTTCATGGTTATGTTTCGTGGTACGGAGAAACGGGGCAACCGGGTTATGCGACAGCCGTTGGCGCAAATGCCTCGGTAATGGGATTCTCTCTCAAAGGAGAACTTTCGGGGCGCAGCATGCGCAATATGGAAACTCCTGACGGAACTCTTGAAAATACAGAAATCGAAAACAAGAGTGGTGCCGTGGGTGCCGCGTACGCCTTAGGGCGCATAAGGCTGGGTGCGTCTTATCGATGGTTTGATAGTGACTATGGAATTCCTGGCGGCTTTATTGGCGGGCATCCGAATGGGGTAGACATTGATTTGTGGAAGCGGGACCTGACTTTGCGCGGAATCTATTTGCCGACACACCAGCCTGCGGATACTTTGGATGTTACGGTGCGTTTTAATCAATATCATCACAAGGAACTGGAAGGAGAAGCGGTGGGGGCCGAGTTCGCCGTGAATGAGGGGAATCTTCGTTTGGAGAAGTTCATGGCGAATCTGGGCCCCCTATTTGGCGTTCGCCTAGGGGCTGAATTAGACAATCGTTCGGTTAAAATGGGCGGCTACGTGTTTACGCCACCGACCCGCTCGTATACGTCCTCTTTATTTGCTGTTGCGAGCATGGGTGGGTGGCGTGGTCTTGAAATCACGCTTTCGGGGCGGTTTGGCGGTGCGTTCTTCCGCCCGCGTGAAAGCGTGGTTGCCGACAAAGATGCTATCTCGGATCGCAATTTTGCGCTGTGGGCATTCGACGCCGAATTCTCGCAACGAGTCGGTGTCGGTAAGTTTATGACGCTTGACCTTTTCAGGACGACGCGGGCGCCGACGATTGAGGAGCTCTATAACCAGGGACCGCACTTGGCGGCGTATACATACGAACGCGGGTATCACAAGTTAGATGCTGAAAGCGGTTATGGCGCAGAACTCGAGTACCGCTCTTATGGAGAATGGGTGATGCTTCGGGCGTCTGCGCACGGCACATGGTTCTTGAACCATCTTGCTCCGCGCGCTACAGGCGATACCAACTGGTCGCAGCTGTTGCCTATTTATCAAGTGCGCGGAGACGAAGCTCTGCTCTTTGGCGGAAGTGCCTCTATACAGACTGTCGCTGAACAAGGGTTTCATGCTTCTGCTTCGGCGAGTTACGTGCGAGGGTATTTCCGCGATGGCGACTGGGGCGATATGCCGCAGATTCCTCCGTTCAAGTTCCATGGCGAATTAGGGTATGTATGGGAGAGTCTGCGCGCTTTGGCTTATAGCGATTTTGCGCTGGCGCAAAAGTACGTAGACCGTTACGAAGAATCGACTCCGGGCTATGTAACTCTAGGCCTGCTGGCAGAACTCCGTTGGAGCTTATCCCTTGCGCAATATAGCCTTGTGCTTCGCGCAGACAACCTGTTTGACGCTGACGTACGCAACCATCTTTCTCGCTTGAAGTCGGTGATGCCCGAAAAAGGCCGCAATTTCAGTTTGCTTGCCAAGATGGAGTTTTAAGATTGACGCAAGCATGATTTTTGTCTATATTTGCGCTACCTTATATGAGTTTGCTCGAGTAGGACTTTTTTATGTGCCTACCCAAACCGATGAACCCAGTAAAATAGCGGTTCCGGCGCCGATCCCTCTCCACAGATAATCTTGGCTTTCTCCTCAGAAGGAGTGTTGGCACCACCCTTTTTTCGGCCATTGTCAAGGCGCCTCCAATATGGCGCCAAAGGACGAAAATGGCTGAAAATACACTCAAAAAGACATTCTCTATCAGGCAAATCAACCTTTCCCGGGGTAACAGGACCTGGTACGGGGTGGTTCACACCGAGGGCCAGGCTCCTCGGAACATATCTTTGGGAACCACCAGCGCAAAGGCGGCCAAAGAATGGCTTGTTCGGATGCAAGCGGAGGAGCTTTTACCCCCATTGTACAGGAAAGCCTTGCGGGATATTCCGCTAAAACAGGCTGAGGATGAGTTCTTTGCTTGCCTTGATGTGTCGGTGAAGAAGATTACTGGATATACCTATTTGAGCCGTTTGCGTCCATGCTGGCGGTTTTTGGACAGCGAAGGGATAACCACTTTACGCCAAATCACGCAACCAGTGCTTTTAAAGCTGATTAGCAGTTTTTGTGAAGACCGAAGAAAGACGCTTAGAGAGCGCTTTAAAGGTCTAAAAATGTGGCTGGTGTGGTGCCGCGATAATTATGAGCTAGCAGACTTTGAACCTTGGCACAATGTCAAATTGAAACAACTCCCTCCCGAGCCTGAAAAGGAGTTTTGGACCATGCCTCAGATTGAGGCTATTTTGAATGCTTGCCCAACGGATCTATATAGGCTCTTTCTTGGGCTTATGGCCTATGCTGGCCTGAGGATGTCTGAAGCTCTATATATGCGCTGGGAGGACTTTGCGCCCGATCTTAGTGAGTTTGCCCTGGTTGGTAAAATGGACAAATTTGCCAAAATGCCCATTAGCGATAAACTCAGGTGCCTGATCGAGAAAGTCCGGCCAAAGAACCTCGAGGGGCGCCTGTTTGCTGAAGGTAAGTTTCCGCAAAAGTCTTGGGAGCTAATGCCCTTATTAAAAACCGTGGTTATGTCGGCGGGCTTAAATGCCCCGGGACGCATTGGACATCACAAGCTCCGCCACTCCTTTGCGACGAACCTTTTAAGATCCCAGGTTGATATAAAAACCGTGTCGACGGCACTCCGACACGCTAAGGTGAGCACCACACTTGACATCTATGTCCACACCGTAGATGAATCTGTTAAAGATGCGCTTGAAAAGCTGTGACTTTGGGGCTTTTAGGACGCTGTAAGGGTGATTATTTTCCCGGTGTAGATTGCAGGATCTTCTTGCCCGATGATTGCGCCCTTGCTGTTTGTTAATTCATCGTACACCTCATCCCAGTAGCTGTTGACATCTTTAAAGTCTGTGCGGTCGCAGTAATATGTGTCTGTAATCCGTGAAGTGTTGGCGTGGCCTAGTTGTTTGTCTCCAAGTCCGGGATGTGCCATGTTTATGCTATGACATCCCGAGCGACGGAGGCAGTTTCCGCCAAGATCCTTGCCGCTTGCTCCACAAACTTCTCGGATGTGTTGTTGAATGATGTCATTTATTTGGCTGTAGGAGCGGTAAGTAAAAACAAAGTCTCCTTGCATGATGTTTTTTGTGCGAGTTCGACGAATTTTTTCAAAAGCCTCGCAAAGACATTTTGGATATTGGGCGTATCTAGCGATTCCTCCCTTCGCGTTTGAAACAACAAGGTGCCCTTGTTGTTTATCAAGATCGCACCATCGTAGACCTCCAATTTCGTTATGGCGTAGACCACCTACAAGATGAGCTAGGATGCGAGCTTTTAGCTCGGGAATTTCGCTTTCGCTAGTGAGTAATTTGTGAACATCATCATTGCTAAGGAATGTTTTCACCTTGCGAATCTTATGTGCAAAGATACGGCTATATCCTCGAATTGCTTCTTCAAATTCGCGGGTCGCTAAGGGTGTTTTGCTGGGGCGATCATACCAATGGAGAAAAGCCTTTGTTGTTTTGACAATGCTTGCACAGGTTGCCGATTCGGGAACAGTATCGTCTAGGTAATTCAGAAATTTGCCGACATTATCACGTTGGTAAAGTTCTTTTATATCTTTAATGTGATATTTATTGCAGAATGGAAGTAGATGGCATTTTAAACGAGAACAGTTTGTCTTTGCGGTCTTTATGCGAGGAAGGACAAAGCGAAGGTGTCGCTCCTTGTCGCGACAAGCATCAACCATTCTAAGTTTATGTTCGTAATATTGCCTAATAACGGATGCTGGTGATGTGTCTGATTCATCTGCTAAAAGTAGTCCAAGAATCCGATCAGCGTATTTCTTATCTGTTGTGCCTAGGCTTATTTGCCCTAGGCGTTGTTTTTCCCCATGTTTACGTGCGTGAAGTTTGCAGGTTTTACCCTCTTTACCTATACTGAGGTATTCGGCGCCTTTCGATTTCATTTGCTTCCACCATTCGTTTAATGCTTCGGTGGTCATTTCCCCGTAGGAGTTTCCTTGCATAGAATGTTTACCCCTGCCTATAAGGAATAGGCTAAAACCAGGACTTGAATTGTCCTACTTTTTTCCGCTTTTGGAATTTTAGGGGTGAACACTCTCTACAGCCGTGCGAAATCCATGCCCCAGGCCGTAATCAGTAAGTTGATTATTGCCGTCATGGCGGCGCCCGGCCTTATACTGGACTAAATTATCCTCGGGATTACATGTGCCAACACCGGACTCGACAGAAATATAGCAAAAACGGCGTTTGGCCTGTCATGTTGCCCATAATCCGTTTTTCTGCCTTCAATGGCCTGGGGCTATTCACGAATACATCATTGGGTGCGTCAAGTTCGAACCTTGGCTCGGGACTCTTATCAAATTCTCCCTTTACTATGGAATGTCGGATTTGCGGTTTGGTGGACCTATATAAGAGGCGCCTATCTCCCAGGGCGGTATTCGGAATAGGGCGGGCGCCTATGCCCTAGTGTTTGGTTGTTGCTGTGTTTATCTTGGCGCTGTTCTGTGGAGTGCGAATCTCTGCCAATGCGGCATGGTAGAGCGGTTTGCGTGAAGAATGGGCTCGTTAGAGTTTGAGCTATCAGTTCTATTTTCACCTCTATAATTCTAGCCCCCCCCTAATTTTTAATTTTTTTTCGGGGGGTCGCCGTTAGGATTTTTGTTTTTTTAGATCGAGGGCAACAAGTGACGAAAAATCCTGGGGGGGCATTCAAGGTGTTCCAAAAAGTGTGCTTTTACGGAGGCGCCCAAAGGGCCCGAAAAGCATTCAAAGTTGTCTCTGAAAAAGTAGTTGTTGGACTTTTCAGATGTCCCAAAAATAAGACCACTTTTTGACATGTATTGACATTAAAACGATTCTATATTTATGGGTGTAGAAAAGGAGATAACAATGATATACGCCTATGCTCGAGTAAGTTCACTGGATCAAAACCTTGACAGACAAATCGACGCTCTGAAATCTTATGTTACCGATCAGCGTTGCCTAATTACGGATAAGGCCTCCGGCAAAGACTTTAACAGGCCCGGCTATCGCACTTTGGTTGGCACTTCTGAAACTATGCCCCTACTTCATTCGGGCGATACTCTCGTTATCACCTCTTTGGACAGGCTTGGCCGCGATTATGAGTCAATCCGTGAACAATATGCCTACATCACGCAAACCCTTGGGGTCGATATCGTCGTGCTTGATATGCCGATCCTGAATAGCGGCAAAGAACAAGGGCTTGAAAAGCGGTTCTTGGCCTCCCTGGTGTTGGAGGTGCTGGCTTTCTCAGCCGCAAAGGAACGCCAATCGATCAAGAGCCGCCAAGCGGAGGGTATCAAGAGCGCTCATGCCCGTGGCGTGAAATTTGGGCGTCCCACGGTTCAAAAGCCGGATAATTGGGACTCCGTTTATGCTGAATGGCAGGTTGGTAATATAACAGCGCGCGCCGCTCAGCAAATGCTTGGTTTAAAAAACAGCACCTTCTATCGTTTGGCCCAAGAATGCTCTAAAGCATAGTGGCCCCATCAATGAAAAAGCCCCAAAGTGCCCTGTGGGGCGCCTTGGGGCTTTTTGTAACCCTTTTTTGTCCCTAGAACTTCACTTTGGGCAAGCCTTTGACGATTTTCATAGTTTCGAGGCTTACGGTGATGATGCGGAGGACCAGGTTAAAGATGTATTTTGGGTCGTTATGTTCTAATGCCCAGTCGTTGGGATCGTTGACGATGCCGCTCGCCTTGTCGGTGGTGATGGCGTAGCGTTCCATTATCCATTCGATGGCGGATTTGCCATTGACTACATATTCATAGGCCTCTTCAGGAATGCTGGCAATGGCAATTTTATCGTTGTAGATGATACGGGTCTTGTCATCGACATTCTTGGGTTTGCCCTTGCTGTCGTAACCAGCCTTTTTAGCGAAACGCATCTGACGAACTTTATACAGTGTCTCGGGAGCCTCTGCACTGTAAAAGCCCTTAACATCTGCCGCCATCCCGCTAAACATCGGGAGTTCGGAGGCCACCTGGCTTGCTGAGACGATGAGCGCTTTGTAGGGCTCCGCCTGTTCATAATTCAGGTGGATATCGGCGAGTTTGTGGCCCGCCTTGCTGAACGCCCAAAAATCGTCTGCGGTATCGACAAGCGGGATGCGAGGGAGCATTTTCGTTAAGTCGGTGGAAAATTCGGTGCGGTATTCTTCGCAGTGCAGGAATCCATAGATGTAGTAGAAAACATCTTCTTTGCGGATTTTGGGGTCGTTATATTGCGTTCGTGCCTGTTTTAGAATGTAATCGCTGATGGCATCCTTGCGGACATATTTTTCGTTGGATGCAAAGATGTCTGTTTGGCCCGTTGTCTTGGGTTCTTCGTAATAGTAGAGCGGGAAACATTGCGTTGTTGCGGCCAAGTGAAGATCTGGAATGCAGTCGGTTATTAACGCTGTAAAGTTTTTATCGCCAGGACTTGTTGTGCATATCACTAGGTTTTGGTGTTCCCGTGTAGGGAACAACTTATCTAATTGATATGTCATGTCGTTCATTGCAACATTGAAATAACCGTTTTGTTTGCAGAATGGACGATAACATGAAGTTCTTTTGGAATTATCTTCAAAATCAATCGGTTTATTTCGCTCGCAGTAATTTAAAATTCCGCGGTTCCAGGAAAGTTTTGTCACATCGTAAGTGACAAATTCCTTTGCCGTTAATTTGGGCTTTAATTCACGTTCCTTTACAAAATTCAGTCGTTGCTCATTGTAGAAGTTGATGGATTTCTTTAATTGTCTTTCTAATTTTGCTTCTGAGTAGTTATAGCACCAGGCGTCACGCGCTGTCGCTAGGCCTCGGCTATACACAGGTAAGAACCAGGTCTTACTATTTGCTTTATCGTCTTTGTCACCTATCGGCGTCCATTTGCCAAAACTTTCGTTTCTAAGGTTGATCCAGTCCCCATGTTCGTTAGGATGGAGTACCGTCATTTCAAGGTGCGTTATGCTTTCGGTATCTTTGACGATTTTCAGCTTATCTTCGCGAGATAGATAATCGCCAATATCGTAGTATTTGATGACAGCTTTTTTAGTTTCGGTCGGTTGCTTGATAAGGATGGTAATGGCTACAGGGGTGCGGGATCCACTGCCGAATATCTTGCCGCCCTCCTTTCGGGAAAGTTCACCGCTGGTGCGTTGGTTGCCTCGTAGATTGAAAACATATATCTTGCTGAATTCGTTTTCGAGGCTCTTGCGGAACCCATCCATGGCGTTTCCATCAATCCAACTGCCGTTGGTAATGAAGCCTATAACGCCCCCGTTTTTAGGATCAAGCCTATCCGTTGCCCAACGGAATGCCTTGATGTAGCTATCGTAAAGCGAGTTTTTATTTGTTGCCGTGCTATTCTGTGCGTATTTCAGATCTATTCGGCTATCCAAATCGGGATATTTCTGATTTTGTGCATTATCATTTGCGGATTTCTGCCCCACAGAATAAGGTGGGTTGCCGATTACCACCTGGATGGGCACTTTCTTTTGTGCCCTTGCGCGTGGACCGTTTACGGGGAACACTTCATCGTTAAGGTCTTCTTGATAATCCTTTTCGCCCAACTGGAAACTGTCAGTCAAGCATATTCCTTCAAACGGCGTATAATCAGAGGCGCCCATAACATCGTGATAGGCATTTTCTATGTTCACGCTTGCGATATAATAGGCCAGCAACACGATTTCGTTCGTCTTGAGTTCCTTCGTGAACTTGCGCTCCAAATCCTTCTTGCTTATGAGACCGCTTTGAATTAGGCGGGTCATAAAAGTTCCAGTTCCCGCAAACGGGTCGATGATGTTCACATTTTCGTCCGTGAGTCTACGCCCGAATTCCTGTTTGAGCACATCATCGACACTATGGAGAATGAAATCGACGCATTCCACAGGCGTATAGACGATACCCAGTTTCTCGACGGTCTTGGGGAGTGCGCTTTTAAAGAACTTGTCGTAGAGTTCGATAATGATTTTTTGCTTGCCCTCGGCGCTCTCTACGCCTTCCGCACGCAATTTGACACTCTGATAGAACTTTTCGAGACTGCTCTTATCTACATCGTCGGTGGTGCTTTCCACGGCGTTGATGACACGCTGTAAGGCCCTGGAAACCGGGTTGTTTTTCGCAAAATCGTAATCCTCAAACAGTGCCTCGAATACGGGCTTTGTAATCAGATGTTGCGATAGCATTTCTATTGCCTGTTCCTCGTTTACGCCGGGATTCAGGTTCTTTTTCAATGCCGCAAGGAACTTCTCGAACTGCGCTTTGGGCTTGCCGTCCTGGGCAATGAGTTTGCGGATTCGGTCTTCGTGGCGTTTGGCAATATCGGCGACATCCTTCGCCCAGTCTTCCCAGTAGCGGCGGCTTCCAACCTTTTCGACCATCTTGGCATAGATGGCGCCTTGAAGTTCCTGGAATCGCATTTCAATCTGGTCTTGCAATTCCTGCTGGACTTTTCTTTGCTCGGGAGACAGATTTTCAACATCGCTTCCGGGGAGGCCGCTTGCAACACCAATGCGCCCGCCTGTAATGCTTTTGCCCTTTTGCGGGGTGTTGAACTGAATCTTGTTGACCATCGCGTTAAAGCGGTCATCATGGGCGCGCAAGGCGTTCAGGATCTTCCAAACGACCTTGAAACGCTCATTGTTGTTCAGTGCTTCTTCCGGTTTTTCGTTGGATGGGACAATTACCGGGATAATGATATAGCCGTATTTTTTGCCGGGCGCCGTTCGCATCACGCGCCCCACGCTCTGCACCACATCGACTTCGGAATCGCGGGCGCTCAGGAACAGAACGGCATCAAGGCTCGGAACATCCACGCCCTCGCTTAGGCAACGGACATTGTTCAATATGCGGCATTCTCCGTCTTCGATGTCCGCCTTTAACCATGCCAGGCGTTCCTCACGCTGGGTGGCGCCCATGCCGCCATCAATGTGCATTGCCGATACGCGAACGGTTTGCTTTTGCGCTTCGGGTGTTAGGGCTTCGTAATAGGAATCCTTTAATTCGTTGATTTGCGAGACGATTTCCTTAGAAACTTTGATGTTCTGCGAGAACGCCACCGCGCGTTTCATGGGTTGCGGGTCTGTATCTTTCAGCTGGCGGTCATCGACAAGCGTAATCTTAGAGAGCGCGTTAAAACAGCCGATCAGCTTCGCTTCGTCATCGGTGAGCATTTCGCCTGTTTTGGTCGCTAGGGAGAGTTGCAGACTTTCGCTCATCGCGAGCGGGTCAATGGTAAGGACAAGGACCTTATAATCAGATAGAAGTTCCTTGTTGACGGCATCACCGAACCCGATACGATACATTTCTTCGCCGTAAAGTTTCGGATCGTCCATAGAGCATATTTCGACAGAACCCTCTTCAGCCTTCTTTTTACTGGATTCGCTGTAAAGGCGTGGCGTTGCTGTCATGTAGACGCGTTTCTTTGCCCGCAAGAAATCCGGGTCATGAACCTTGACGAAGTTCGAGGCCTCGGCGCCTAATTGGGTTGCGCCTGTGGTGCGGTGCGCCTCGTCACAGATGATCATGTCAAACTGAAAACTGGCGCCTATTTTCTTCTGAGCTTTGGAAATTACATCGATTGACTGGTACGTGCTAAAAACGACCGTCATGCCGCCTTTCTTGTAACGGGCTATTTCCAACTGCTTGACGATGGAGTTCACATCTGTGGATGCTGGCAAAGCAAGGCTTGTGACGCTGTAGCCGTCGCCTTCGTTTTCTCCGCTTATATGGACTTTCTTGGAAACGCCCGTGTCGGAACAGATGCAGATGGGCTTAATCGGCTTTGTTGCATCGGCGGTCCATTCGCGAAGGGTTTGGCCTAAAAGCGCGATAGAGGGGACCAGGAACAGGATTGTTCCCTTGTTGTCGGTTTCCTTTTCGGCTATGCAGAGTGAGGTGTAGGTTTTTCCTGTTCCACATGCCATAATGAGTTTGCCGCGCTCATGCTTCTCGTCCTTGAAATACTCATGGACCTTTGCAATGGCTTCTTTTTGATGGTCACGGGGCTGTTTCTTTTGCACCTGGGCGTTTTCGCCACTGGAGCCCTTATCGAGGCGGTCCCAATCCACCATGGCATTTTCAAGCTCTAAAAGTCCGACGCGGTGGAATTCCGGGTCCTGATTTTCAAGCGAGTTCAACGCCTCTTTATTGAAACCGTGTTCCGTTGTGTCAAGCCATAGGCGGTACGCAAAGTGGACCTTGTTTCCGTCCTTATCTTTGAATGTCTTTCCTGATGTTGCCAGGAATGTATCTACAGCGGGCTTGTCGATGATAGCGTCTGCCTTGTAGCACTTACACTGAATAGCCCAGTAGTTTCCGCCAGTCGTTTCGGCCACAAGGTCGATGCCGACATCCTTGCCGCCAAACTGGTCCTTAGCAAAGAAGTTTTCCCAAAGCCAAACATTCGAAAGACTGCTTGCAAAAATCGGGTCCGTTTGCAAATAGCGTTGCATCAACAGTTCGAACTTGTACCCCTTTTGCTTTTGGGATAGCGAGTCCTGACGATACTTGTCGAGTATGCGGGTGAATGTTGATTTGTAGGCGTTGCTATAATCCATCTTGATTTCGCTTTCGTGCTCCACTCCGGGCATATAACGGATGCCGAGACCACCCGGCGACTTGATCCATTCGGATTCGGGCCACAACTTGAAACTAAGGATAGGGACTCCAAAATCGCCGTTGGACTCCATTGCATCGCCAGTTTCCACTTCGCCGATAATCATGCCGGATCCGTTGGTCTTGCCAAACAAGGTCTTTGCCTTGCGACAAGCCTTTTGGAATGCTTCCTGGGCCGCTTCCTGTTCGCTAGCAGACTGCTTTTTAATGGATTTGCTCAACTGCTTCTGCCAGTATCCGAATTCGGCTTCTAGGTCGTTGTCTGTGGCTGTGTATTGTGATATAGCCACGGCTAGGCGCTTGTTTGCGAATGTCTTTGCATTGGTGCGATATTCGAATGTTTTTACTCCCGTAACGATGAGTTGGGCGAACGGGGATCGAACGACGAAGTACTGAAGCGGCTTGTCCATGTAAAACTCAGTGGTGGATGTTGTACGCCTGAAAATATAGTCATTTAGGAGGCGCCTTGAATTGGTTTTGTGTGTTTGTGGAGCAAACGCTTTGAAGGCGAAATTTGCGTATTTTTGCAAACTTGCAAAGCAAAACCGGGTGACAAATGAGCAAAGTTTTGTTATCTTTGGAGGCACCTCAAAGATGAGGCCGGGCCGTCGTAGCTCAGTTGGATAGAGCAGTTGCCTTCTAAGCAACGGGTCGTGGGTTCGACTCCCGCCGACGGTAGGAAATTGGACGCCAGTCAAGATGACTGGCGCCTTTTTGTATTTAACGGCAAATTTAAAGCGTGCTGTTCGCGTGCTGACCACCCGTGCTGGTGCTTTGCTTTCAAGCCCTTATGGTTTGTGGTGTTGGTTGGATTCATGAATACCCAAAACGTGCTTGACAGAAACCAGCACGCGTGCTATATTCGTGTCATAAAATTGAGCCTTCGCGTGCTGTTTTGGTGGTGCTTAAATGCCGGGAAACCGCATCAACACTGGGAAAATACACGATGATGGCCGAAAAAAACAGCACGCATACTCCACAGAGGACTCCTCAGATTACTCCGCAGAGAAATTGGCGCTTTTGGCTGAAATTTGGCGATTTTGAACGAAAAACGGCAAATTCTATCCAATAGCTGGAACAATTCACAATTGTTCGCGTAGCTCAGTTGGATAGAGCAATTGCCTTCTAAGCAATGGGTCGTGGGTTCGAATCCCGCCTCGAGTATGAATAGCCTAGACACCTTTACGGTGTCTAGGCTATTTATTTTTGTAGGAGGGAGCGAACCCGAAGGGTTCGACCTCTGCGTAAGGCGAACGCAACGACCGAGTTTGCTCGGGCAATGCTGAGCCGAAGCCGGAGCTTCTCCGCAAAGCGGAGAAGCATCCCGCCGAGAAAGCGCCTTTGCCGAGCAGACTCCCGCCGTTAAGAATCAAAAAAATCATACACAAAAAAAACGTCCGGTTCACAGAACCGGACGTCCATAAGGAGATATTTGGCCGATTACATCATGCCGCCCATGCCCATGGACGGATCCATGGCAGGAGCTGCCGGCTTCGGTTCCTTCTTTTCGGCGATCACGCAGTCAGTCGTGAGGATCATCGAAGCGATAGAAGCGGCGTTCTTGAGGGCCGTACGAGTCACCTTGGCCGGGTCAATCACACCAGCCTTGATGAGGTCTTCGTAGGTGTCAGTCTTCGCATTGTAACCGAAGCTGTCCTTGCCTTCCTTCACCTTGTTCACCACGACAGAGCCTTCGAGGCCTGCGTTCTGGACAATCTGACGGAGAGGTTCTTCAATAGCGCGGCGGATGATAGCGGCACCAGTCTTCTGGTCGGCGTTATCAAACTTGAGGGAATCGATGGCCTTTTCGGCGCGGATGAGGGCAACGCCACCACCCGGAACGATACCTTCTTCGACGGCGGCGCGGGTTGCGTGCATAGCGTCGTCGACGCGGTCCTTCTTTTCCTTCATTTCAACTTCAGTAGCAGCACCGACCTTGATCACAGCTACGCCGCCAGCGAGCTTGGCCAAGCGTTCCTGAAGCTTTTCGCGGTCGTAGTCGCTCGTGGTAGCTTCGATCTGCTTCTTAATCTGACCGATACGGGCCTTGATAGAAGCGGCGTCGCCAGCACCTTCGACGATCGTGGTGTTGTCCTTCGTGATAGTGATAGACTTGGCCTGGCCGAGCACGGTCACCGGAGCGTCTTCGAGCTTGGCGCCAGTGTCTTCGGAAACCAGCATACCGCCAGTGAGGATAGCGATGTCTTCGAGCATTGCCTTACGACGGTCGCCGAAGCCCGGAGCCTTAACGGCTGCGACCTTCAGGGTGCCGCGCATCTTGTTCACAACGAGCGTTGCAAGTGCTTCGCCATCGACGTCTTCGGCGATGATGAGGAGAGACTTGCCCTGCTTAGCAACGTGTTCGAGCATCGGCAGCAAATCCTTCATGGTAGAAATCTTCTTGTCGTACAACAGGATGTACGGGTTTTCGAGGGCCACTTCCATGCTGTCCGTGTTGGTGACGAAGTACGGAGAGAGGTAGCCGCGGTCGAACTGCATACCTTCGACAACGTCGAGAATGGTTTCAGCAGTCTTGGATTCTTCGATGGTGATCACACCGTCGTTACCGACCTTTTCCATAGCGTTGGCGAGGAGTTCGCCAATTTCGGGGTCGTTGTTAGCAGAAATCGTTGCGACCTGGGCAATGTGTTCCTTGCCGTTGATCTTCACGGCCATCTTGCCGATTTCCTTAATCACGGCTTCGACAGCAGCGTCCATACCGCGCTTGATGTCCATCGGATTTGCGCCGGCGGCAACGTTCTTGAGGCCTTCGCGAGTGATAGCCTGAGCGAGCACGGTAGCAGTGGTGGTACCGTCACCAGCTGCGTCAGAAGTCTTGTTGGCGACCTCCTTGGCCATCTGGGCGCCGAGGTTTTCGTAGGCGTCTTCCAGTTCCACTTCCTTAGCGACAGACACGCCGTCCTTGGTGACGTTCGGGGCACCGAAGGCCTTTGCGATCATCACGTTACGGCCCTTAGGACCGAGAGTGACCTTCACTGCGTTGGCGAGTTTGTCCACACCCTTCATCAGGGATTCGCGAGCTGCTACATCAAACTTAAGTTGCTTTGCCATTTTGTTTTTCCTTTTTTATTAAAACCTTTTGTTGCGCTATTACAGAGTAGCGATGACGTCGGATTCCTTCACGATCAGGTAGTTTTCGCCATCAACGGTGACTTCAGTACCGCTGTACTTGCCGTAAAGCACCACGTCGCCGACCTTGACTTCCATGGCAACGAGGTCGCCCTTTTCGTTCTTGCGACCCGGGCCCACGGCCACGACCTTACCCTGCATCGGCTTTTCCTTGGCGTTGTCCGGGATAAAGAGACCCGAGGAGGTCTTCTGTTCGGCTTCTGCCGGCTTGACGACGATTCGATCTGCAAGAGGCTTAATCATTTTCACTTTTCCTTTTTTGTGGGCTTTTGCGCCCTGATTGAACTTTTTAGTCCAAGCTGGACTATTTTTTTTGTTTCGCCCTAGAGTAAGCAATTTCTGTGCCAAGTTCTATTGGTGGGCGATTTGTGTCTGTTTTGGTCTTATTAGACAATTCGTAGTATCGTTTTGAAACGTTTTTGGCGGCGTTTAAGGCTTTAAGGAGCTTGTGTTTTAATTTGAAACAAGGTGCTTTGCTTGTGACGGGCTTGCGGGCGATTCCGTAATTTTCCACACTTGACGGCATTAGTGAAAAAATGTAGACTTTTTATTTTTATTACAATTTTTAAAAATGCCAAATTGTCTAGAAAATTTTTAAAATAATGTGGACTTTTTATAGATTTTTTGATTATATTTAGAAAAGGAATTGCTGTAGAGTCTTGTTGTCTAAAGACTACAAATAAGAATAATTTGCGTTCTGTTTTGAACTTTTAGAAATAGATTAGCAGTAAGGCCATAGAAAATGGAGTTTATATGGGTATTGGTTTAAAAACATCGACGATTTTTGCAGGAGTCGTGCTGGCGTTTGGGCTTGCATCTCCGGCTTTTTCTGCTAACCGCCAGATGGAAAATCTTTCGCGCGGTCTTGCTGTCACGAACACGGGCAAGGGTATGCTCGTGAGTTGGCGCCTTTTGGGTACCGACGCTCCGGACGTGGAGTTCAATCTCTATCGTGATGGCGAGAAAATTGCTTCCGTTGGTAAGACGGGTGGCACGAACTACCTGGACGCCGCCGGCAAGACAACTTCCAAATATACGGTCGCGGCAGTAGTTGGCGGCAAGGAAGGTGCCAAGCAGGGTGTTTCCGTGGTGCTCGACAAGACGGTCTCCAACAGCGGAAAGTCTTTCCCGTATAAGACGATTAAACTGGAAGTCCCCGCGGCACAGACGATGCCCGACGGCGAAAAATGCACGTACACTCCGAACGATGTGAGTACGGCCGACCTCGACGGCGACGGCGAATACGAACTGATTTTGAAATGGGATCCGTCTAACGCTCACGACAACTCGCAGACGGGCTATACGGGTACGGTATTCATCGATGCCTACAAGCTCGACGGTACGCGCCTTTGGCGTATTGACCTCGGTAAGAATATTCGCGCGGGCGCACACTACACGCAGTTCCAGGTCTTTGATTACGATGGCGACGGCAAGGCCGAGATGATCGTGAAGACTGCCGACGGCACGATTGACGGTACGGGCAAGGCGATTGGCGACAAGTCGAAGGATTACCGCGACGCGAGTGGTACGATTCTTAAAGGTCCTGAATACCTGACTGTTTTCCGTGGCGTAGACGGTGCCGCGATTTCGACCGTTACGTACGAACCGAGCCGTGATATTAACCAGCACGTGAAGGGCAAGGATGCCCATGGCTACTGGGGCGATAACTACGGCAACCGCTGTGAACGCTACTTGGCTGCAACGGGTTATCTGGACGGAGTGCACCCGAGTGCAATCTTTGCACGTGGCTACTACAGTTCCTCCTATGTGGCGGCCTATGATTTTGACGGTAAGGACTTGAAGCTCCGCTGGCTCCACAAGTCGGAATATCCGGGCCAAGGCCTGTACGGCGAAGGAAACCACAGCCTTCAGGCGGTGGACCTTGACGGTGACGGCTACGACGAAATCTTTTTCGGGGCTGCGGCCTTGAACCACGATGGAACGCTGCGTTACCGCACGGGCCTCGGTCATGGCGATGCCCATCACATCGGTGATCTGGATCCGGATCTTCCGGGGCTTGAATCCTGGGACGTGCACGAACACAAGGATGCCCAGTACACCGAAGAAATGCGTGCCAATGATGGCAAGATTATTTGGGGCACTCCGCAGCCATCTGCCGAAGGTGTCGATAATGGCCGTGGCATGGCGGCGGACGTTGATTCTGAATATCGTGGCTATGAAATGTGGTCTGCAAAGGGCGGTGGAATGAAAACCGCCAAGGGCAAACTCATTGGAACGCCTGCAGTGTCTCAGAACTTCCGCATTTATTTTGATGGCGATGAGTATGACGAACTCTTGGACGGCGCTTTTGTGACCAAGTTCAATTCTACGTCGAAAAAATCCGAAACTTATTTCGATGGTCCATCTGCCCTCGGTGTTACCGGTTGCAATGGCACCAAGAATACCCCGAGCCTTGTGGCCGACCTCTTTGGCGACTGGCGCGAAGAAATGGTAGTGCGTAGCGAAAAGGATCCGACGTTGCTGTACATCGTTTCGACCCCGGTAGAAAGCAAACTTCGTGTCTACACGCTGATGCACGATGCCACCTACCGCACGGCGGTTGCGTCTCAAAATACGGCCTATAACCAGCCGTCGCACCTGGGCTACTACTTGCCCGACATGGTAAAGTCGCTCAAGCAGCCGAGCATCTTCGTAGTGGGCGAGGACCCGACTCCTGCCGACACGACCCCGGTGGTGAACAACGGAAAGTCCGAACTGGATGCCTCTACCCCGAAGGATGGCAAGGGCTGGACTCAGAGCGAAAACGAAGGCTTCCTCAAGAACGGCTACTATAACTTTGACAATGCGCTTTCGAGCTACGGCACTTGGGAAATCTTCTCGAAGACCGAGGCAAAGACCACGCTTACGGTGCGCTTCACGAACGGTGGGAGTACTTCCCGCAATATGGCGGTTACCGTGAACGGTGCTTCTGCCGGCACGATTAGCTTCCCCTCGACAGATGCCTCCTGGACGACTTATTCCGAGGCGAAGATCGACGTGAAAATTGTCGCTGGCGTGAATACGATTACGTTTACCTCGATGACAAGTGACGGCGGCCCGAACTTTGACATGTTCACTTTCGGTATCGACGGTGTAGAACTCTATGATGGTACGCAGAAGATTGATAATCCGACTGCACTTGCGGTAATTCCGTTCAAGAATGGAGTCTCCTTCAATCCTTCTACGGGCGTGCTCTTTACACCCAAGGCTGGCTTTGCGGAAGTCTACTTCTACGATATGTCCGGCGCAATGCGCATGGGGGTGTCGCGGAACGTGAATGCAGGCTCTACGACGATTTCGCTTGACCGCGAAATGCTTCCGAAGGGAACTTATCTCGTTAAGGTAATGCTTGACGGAAAGGCTGTTTCGACGAAGAAATTCTCGAAGCTATAAACACCTCACTGCCTAGCCTTGGTCTTTCGAATGTTGGACCGGGGCTAGGCGATTTTTGATTTTGGTTATGAAGATGTTTAATAAAATCTGGCAATCTGCCGTAATCGCATCGATGGTCGTCGCTCCGCTCACATGGTCGGCAGTGGCTATCTACATGTGTGGTGACTCCACCATGCAGGACTGGGCCGAGGGTTACTACCCCAAGCAGGGGCAGGGCCAGGATTTCCATTTTTGGTTTGATCCGACCAAGGCTACGGTCGTGAATCGCGGCCAGGGTGGCATGTCGCTCGGTGGCGGCGGTCTTGACAAGAAGGGTAATACCGCTGTCGGCTATTACGACATGTTCTTCAAGAAAGGTTGCTCCAATGGCAACTGCATCGCTGAAAAACTCAAGGCGGGCGACTACGTCGTGATCCAGTTCGGTATTAACGACGTGAACTACAGTACCGAAGATTTCTTTGCTTCGAACATGAAAAAGATGGTGAGCGATGTCCGCGCGAAGGGCGCTTACCCGATTATTATGAGCCCGATTCGTCGTAAGTATTACGATTCTCCGACGCAGATTCATAACAGCTACCGCGGCTACCCGGCGCTCAATAAGAGCCTCGCCGAAGAACTCAACGTGCCGTTTATCGACATGAGCGAAATGGTCGCGAACTACATGATTTCTGTGGGTGAACGCTATGCGGAACAGTATGTCTTCAATTATGCGACCAAGTCTGAATACAGCAACTTGGGAAGCGACCAGACTGACGCCGTGCATTTGCAGATGAACGGTGCGAACGCTTTCGGTCGAATCATTACCGAGCAGATGCGCGCCCACAGTGACCCGATTGTGAAAAAACTCGGTGACTATATGGCGCCCATGTACCAGGTCGAAGTCAAGGTGAGTCCCGAAGGTGCTGCCGAAGCGACTTCGATTAACGCCTATTACCCGAAGGGCATGACCGTGATGCTCAAGACTATTCCGAAGAGCGGCAAGAAGTTCTTGGGCTGGTACGATGGCAACGGCAACAAAGTGGGTGCCCCGAGCCGTTCGAACGTGAAGTCTCCTTACATTCATACGTTCGTGATGGGTAGTGCCTCGACGCAGTTCACGGCGGTTTACGAGGGCGGAACGGCGCAGAAATATACCGGCGATGGTGCTGCGTTAACTGCGTTCCCGACCACGACTCCGAAGAGCCTTGACGATGTGACCTTTGTTCCGTTTACCCCGATTGAAGGCAGCACGCAGGATACGGTGAAAATTGACAAGGATATCAAGAAATTCTTTGATGCAAGCACTCCGGATACGGCTGGAATTGGCTGGACTCAGAACGAATGGACTGGCTTTACGGGCGAAGGCTATTACAATCTGGATAATACGAATGCCTCGTTTGCCGCATATAAGGTCAAGTTCCCAGGCGCAGGCTACGTGA